>DAHXNE010000115.1 GCA_027366635.1 Gammaproteobacteria bacterium
GACGACGGGATGCACGGCAAAGAGCTTGCGCAGCAGCGAATTGCTGCCCGCGGAATCGTTGTCGGCGGCCTCGTTCATGATGCGGGCAACCCCCCGGAAAATCGTTGCGGGCAAGTGTGGCACAGATGCCGCGCCCCTGCCGGACGCCACGGGCCGGCGTCTGCCACAGTCCGCCCACCGGCAAACCCGTGCTAGCATAATCGGGCCGCTCGGCCTTTGGCCGCAGCCGCTCGCCCAGGTGTCCCGATTACTGAGGAGTCCTCATGCCCGACGTCGCCCCGAAGATCGTCCCGCCCGCCGCAGGCAGCAAGATCACGATCCGCGACGGCAAGCTTATCGTGCCCGCCAATCCCATCGTACCGTTCATCGAGGGAGACGGGACCGGCCCGGACATCTGGCGGGCCAGCGTGCGGGTCATGGATGCGGCCGTGCGCAAGGCCTATGGTGAGCGGCGCAAGATTCATTGGCTCGAGGTCTACGCCGGCGAGAAGGCGCACAAGCAATTCAACAGCTGGCTGCCCGATGAGACCGTGGCCACCTGCCGCGACTACCTGGTCTCGATCAAGGGCCCGCTCACCACGCCGGTCGGCGGCGGCATCCGCTCGCTGAACGTGGCGCTGCGCCAGCTGCTCGACCTGTATGTCTGCCTGCGGCCGGTGCGCTGGTTCAAGGGCGTGCCCTCGCCGGTGAAGCACCCGGAGAAGATCGACATGGTGATCTTCCGCGAGAACACCGAGGACATCTACGCCGGCATCGAGTTCGAGGCCGGAACGGCCGAGAATCGCGAGTTCCTGGCGCTGTTCAAGCAGCACTTCCCCAAGGCCTACGGGAAAATCCGCTTTCCGGACAGCTCCGGCATCGGCATCAAGCCGGTCTCGCGCGAGGGCTCCGAGCGGCTGATCCGCTCGGCCATCGAGTACGCCGTAGCCAACAAGCGGCGCAGCGTCACGTTGGTGCACAAGGGCAACATTCAGAAATTCACCGAAGGGGCGTTCCGCAACTGGGGCTACCAGCTCGCCGAGCGCGAGTTCGGCGCGGCGACCTATACCTGGGAGCAGTGGGAGCGCACCAAGGCGAGCCAGGGCGAGAAGGCCGCCAATGCCGAGATGGACGCCGCCAAGCGCGCCGGCAAGATCATCGTCAAGGACGCGATCGCCGACATCACCCTGCAGCAGGTGCTGACCCGGCCGGACGAATTCGATGTCATCGCGACTCTCAATCTCAACGGCGACTATCTCTCCGACGCGCTCGCCGCGCAGGTCGGCGGCATCGGCATCGCCCCGGGCGGCAACATCAACTACCTGACCGGACACGCGGTGTTCGAGGCCACCCACGGCACGGCGCCGAAATACGCCAACCTGGACAAAGTCAATCCGGGCTCGGTGCTGCTTTCCGGGGAGATGATGTTGCGCTACATGGGCTGGGTCGAGGCGGCCGACGCCATCATCACCGCGATGGACAGAACCATCGGCCAGAAGACCGTCACCTACGACTTCGCGCGCCTGATGGAAGGGGCCACGGAGGTGACGACCTCGGCGTTCGGCGATGCGCTGATCAGGAATCTCTGAGCCGCTCAGTCGAGCCGTGGCCATCGACCGGACGGCGGAAGTACTCGACTGGGCCCGCAAGGTACGGGCGCTGGCCCAGAGCGGTCTCGCCTTCACCCGCGACCCGTTCGATCGCGAGCGCTACCACGAGCTCCAGGACCTGGCCGCGGCGCTACTCGCCGGCGCGCTCGAGATCCCAATCGAGCGCGCCCGGGGGTCGTGGGACGCGGAGCACGGCTATGCGACACCGAAGGTCGACGTGCGCGGCGCGATCTTCGAAGACGAGCGCGTGCTCCTGGTCCGCGAGCGCTCGGACGGCAAGTGGACGCTGCCGGGCGGCTGGGCCGACGTCAACGACGCGCCCTCGGCGGCCGTGGCGCGCGAAATCCGCGAGGAATCCGGTTACGAGGCCCGCGCCGTCAAGCTCGCGGCGCTCGTCGACCGGCGGCGCCATCCGCATCCGCCCGCCATTCATCACATCTACAAGCTGATGTTCCTCTGCGAGCGCATCGGCGGGGAGCCGGCGGGGGGCACCGAGACCGATGCCGTCGACTTCTTCCCGGTGCGCGCCCTGCCCGAGCTGTCGACCGGGCGGATACTCGCACCCCAGATCGAGCGACTGTACGCCCATCATCTGCACCCCGATCTGCCCACCGACTTCGACTGACCGACACCGCGTCCGCCCCCCGCCCCCGCCCGAACTGATCCGGGTACACTGGCGCGCATGAGCCGCATTCTGATCGTTCTCGGGGCGCTGCTGATCCTCGCGGGCCTCGCCTGGCACTGGGTCCGGCGCCTGCCGCTGTTCAAGCTGCCCGGCGACATCGTCATCGATCGGCCGGGCTTCCAGTTCTTCTTTCCCATCACCACCATGCTGCTGATCAGCCTGGTGATCTCGATCCTGGCGTGGATCTTCCGGCGCTGAAGCCGCCACCGAGCGGATGCGTCTGAGCGACACCCCCACCTCGCCGAGGATCCTCGACGCCGACCTGCAGCGCGCCCAAGGCATGCCTGCGTAGACCCGGCGACGCGCAGGGGTATCCCGGCACCCGTTTCGGGCCAGGCCACCGGACGCCCCAGCCGGATTCGGATACGCGGCTCCGGCGCTTCGCGCAGCCCGCGCCACAACCCCAGGGGACCCTGCCTCATGAGGCTGATCCATTCCCGGGACACAGAGCCGCTGCTGTGACACGCACCGGGATGTGAGCGACCCCGGCGGTTTAAATCACCGCGCAGCGGGATGTGGCGCCGGCAGGTACGATTTCGCCCAGAGCTTGCATCGATTCGCGCGACTGTATGTAATATCAGATACGCGAAAGCCTCGACCGCCGAGAGGGCGGGACGTAAAGCGCGTGGAGCGGATCGGTGACGCCGCTCGGCCCAGCCGAGCGAGGCAAGTCCGGCCGCCAACACGTGCGAACCGGATGCAAGGTCCTTCGGGACCGAGGTCCTGCGTGTGCGGTCAGGAACCGCTCACCGCAGGGCCAAGTCTGGGCTCTATATAGCATGGGGTCCCCTATGAAACCGAACGATGAGCCCAAGTGGTGGTTTCCTAAAAAGGAATTCGGGTGGGGATGGGGATTGCCGTCGAAATGGCAAGGGTGGGCCGCATTACTGGCATTCCCAGTGTTGCTGTTGGTATTCGGGCCGCTGGCCTCCGCAGTCATCGGCAATCTTGCGTCCATTCTGCTGTCGATCGGTCTGACCGTGGCGTTTCTTGCACTCGTCGTGGTCAAGGGCGAGCCTTTGCGGGGCGACACCGAAGGCCGACAAGAGCGCCGACGGAATCCGGCAACGCTTCTGAGAAGGTATCGGATCGCGGCCTCCTGCGTGTCCGCACTGCTGATCCTGTTATCAATCCCGCTAGCGCTCAAGTGGGTTCCGAAAAACTTGGTGTACGGATTCCGTACGCCAGGCTCGCTGGCCGGTTCAAGTAGCCATTGGTTTTACGTAAATGAGGTCGCCGGCGTGGCCGGAATGGCCGCGGGCATCGCTGGCTTGAGTTTCACGTGGCTGGTCGTGGACCGGCTGAAGCTCTCCGACATAGCCAAAGGCCGCGCGGTGTTGATCGCGACGGTTGTACTGATCGTGGCCGCAATGATCCCCCCAATCCTCGTGAGCTAGCGCAGTTCCGGCCGGCTCAGTGCAATTCCGTGCGCACAGTCACTTGCGGCGGGCAACCGTTCGCCCCTCCCCGCTCGCTCCTGCTCCATTGCGCGGACGCTTTAGAACGCCGGGAATCGAGCCCCTTCCATGCGGCTGCTCAGGCCCCCGAGCGGCCTTCCCGCGCGACGAATTCCCGCAGACGCGCGGCGGCCGCATCGAGCGTCGCATCGCGTTTGGCGATGCACAGGCGCACGAACGACAGCGGCGGCGGCTCGGCATAAAACGGCGACAACGGAATCGACGCCACCCCCGCCTCGGTGAGCAGACGCTCGGCGAACGCGGTGTCTCCCGGCGCAGCGACCGCGCTGAAATCGAGCAGTTGAAAGTACGTTCCCTGCGCCGGCGGCAACCGTAGCGCCCCCCCTGCAAGCGCGGCGCGCAGCCGATCCCGCTTGGTGGTGAAGAAGGCCGCCAGATCCGCACCCGTCTCGGGCCGCGCCAGCAGATACTCGGCAATCGCCCACTGCAGCGGATGCGCGATGCTGAAGGTATTGAACTGGTGCACCTTGCGCAGCTCGCCGGTGAGCTCCGCCGGCGCAACCGCGTAGCCGACCCGCAGGCCGGTCGCATGCAGCGTCTTGCCGAAGGAAAACACGGCCAGAGCGCGCGCGCGCAGCTCCGGGTGTTGCAACACCGAAGCGTGCGGGCGACCGTCGAACACCATGTGCTCGTAGACTTCATCGGAGAGCACCGTGATGTCGCGCCCGCGAATGATCTGCGCCAGCGCATCGAGGTCAGCCGCCGTCGCGACCGTGCAGCTGGGATTGTGCGGGGAGTTGATCAGAATCATGCGCGTGCGCGGACTGACCGCCGCGCGCACCCGGTCCCAGTCGTAGGCGAAATCCGGTGGCGCCAACGCCAGGCGGACACAGCGCGCGCCGGCGAGCCGCACCGCGGGCTCATACGCATCGTAGGCCGGATCGAAGACGACGACCTCATCACCGGGCCCCACCACCGCCTGAATCCCCGAGTAGATCGCCTCGGTCGCCCCGACGGTAACGGTGATCTCGCTGTCCGGGTCGGCGCGCAGACCATAGAGTGCCGCGAGCTTCACGGCGATCCGCTCGCGCAGCGCCGGCAGACCCTCCATGGGCGCGTACTGATTATGACCGGCGCGCATGGCGCGCTCGACGAGCTGCGCCAACAGAGGATCGATGGGGTAGTCGGGGAAGCCTTGACCGAGGTTGATCGCGCCCAGGGATTGGGCGCGGCGCGAGATGACCGTAAAGATCGTCGTGCCGAGCTCGGGGAGCTTGCTACGCGCGCTCCAGCTCATCGTGACGGGCTTGCCGGCGCGGCCGGCCTCAGGCGCCGGCTTCAGCGGCCGCGAGCGCCGCGCCGACCACCCCGGCCTGGCCGGTGAACTGCGCCGGCGCGATGCGCGCCGGCGAGCGCAGCAGCGGGCCGAAGTCGGCGAACCGCTCGCTGATCGCCCCACCGAGGATGAACAGATCCGGCCAGAACAGCGCGTGCAGGCGCTCCAGGTACACGTTCACCCGCTCGATCCAGGCCGGCCAGTCGAGGTTCTCCAGGGTCTTGACGTGCGCCGAGGCCCATTTCTCCGCATCCATGCCGTTGAGCTCCATGTGCCCGAACTCGCTGTTGGGCAACAGATGGCCGCCGGTGAACAGCGCCGAGCCGATGCCGGTGCCGAACGTCAGCAAGATGATCGTGCCGGCTTCGCCGCGCCCGGCGCCGAAGCGCACCTCGGCCAACCCCGCCGCGTCGGCGTCGTTCAGAAACAGCGCCGGGCGATTGAGCAGCCGGCGCACGAGCGCCGCCCCGTCGGCGCCGATCCAGGCATGATCCACGTTGGCCGCGGTGCGCGCCCGGCCGTGCTTGACCACGGCCGGGAAGGCGAGCCCGATCCGGCCCTGCGCCGCGGGCAAGCGGTCCGCAAGGGCCGCGATCACCGGCATGATCGCCTCCGGCGTCGACGGCCGCGGCGTCGGCGCCGAGATCAGCTCGCCGAGCAGCTTTCCGGCCGCCACGTCCACCACGCCGGCCTTGATCGAGGATCCGCCGACATCGATACCCAACAGCTTGTCCGTCATGCTTTGCTCGCGTCTGTCTCTGGTCCGAAGAAGGTCCGCCGTGGCCCGGTGCGCAGCGTGCGCCGGCCGCGCGGGGTCGCGAGTATTGCGACAACGGCGGCGCCGCGCAAGATTCGTGTCCTCAGACGTTCAGCAGCAGATGCTCGCGCTCCCAGGAGCTGATCACCTGCAGGAACACCTCGTACTCCGCCTCCTTGACGATGGTGAAGGCCGACACGAACGACTCCCCGAGCAGCTTCACCAGCGCGGGGCTGGCGCGCAGCGCGCGCAGCGCCTCATCGAGCGATCGGGGCAGGCCGAACGGCAACTCGTGCGCGCTGCCGGAGATCGGATCGGTGGGCTGCAGCCCCTCGATCATCCCCAGGTAGCCGCAGGCGAGCGATGCCGCAAGCGCGATATAGGGGTTGGCATCCGCGCCGCAGATTCGATTCTCCACCCGCCGGTCCTCAGGCGCGGACATCGGCACCCGCAGGCCCGCGGTGCGGTTGTCGTAGCCCCAGTGGACGTTGATCGGCGCCGACAGATACCGGGTCAGGCGGCGGTAGGAGTTGACGTTGGCGCAAAACAGCGCCATGGCCGCCGGCAGGTATTTCTGCAGGCCGCCGATGTGGGCGAAGAACAACCGCGAAGGGCTGCCGTCGGGATTGCTGAACACGTTGCGGCGCGTCTTGAGGTCGACCACGCTCTGATGGATGTGCATGGCGCTGCCCGGCTCCTTGGCGTGGGGCTTGGCCATGAAGGTGGCATATATCTTGTGCCGCAGCGCCGCCTCGCGCGCGGTGCGCTTGAACAGGAACGCCTGGTCGGCCAGATCGAGCGGGCGGCCGTGAATGAGATTGATCTCCATCTGCGCCGGGCCGTCCTCGTGGATCAGCGTGTCGATCTCGATATCCTGATCCTCGCAGAATTGATAGATGTCGTCGAACAGCGGATCGAACTCGTTGACGGCCGCGATGCTGTACGACTGGCGGCCCGGCTCGGCGCGCCCGGAGCGCCCGACCGGCGGTCGCAGCGGATAATCCGCGTCCTTGTTCTGCTCGACCAGATAGAACTCCAGCTCCGGCGCCACGACCGGCTCCCAGCCGTGTTGCGCATACAACTCGACGATGTTGCGCAACACGTGGCGCGGCGCCATGGTTACCCGCTGGCCGTCGGCGTAAAAACAGTCGTGAATCACCTGTGCGGTCGGCTCGGCCGCCCACGGCACGCGCCGCACCGTTTTGGGGTCGGCCTTCAAGATGATGTCGATCTCCGCCGGGCTCATCGCCTGGGAGGTATCGGGCGGATAGTCGCCGGTCACCGTCTGCAGGAACACGCTTTCGGGCAGGCGCATGCCGCCGTCCTCGGCGAACTTCGCTGCCGGCATGATCTTGCCGCGCGCAATGCCGGCCATGTCGGGAATGATCGCCTCGACCTCGGAAATGGCGTGATCCCGGAAGAATTGACTCAGCTCGCTCACCATGGATCTACCTTGTTCAACTAGCGCGAGCCCGCGTGCGACATGCCGCGCCGAAGGCGGCAAACAGCGCTCGCGAGAGAGGATTGTCCACGGCCTTCCACTCCGGATGCCACTGTACCGCCAGGGCGAACCGGGGTGCCGCCGCCACGCGGAAGGCCTCGATCAGGCCGTCCGGCGCCCGGGCCTCGACCACGAGCCCCCCGCCCAGCCGTTCAATTCCCTGCCAATGCAGGGAATTGACCCGAACCCGATCGACACCGGCGAGCTCGCGCAGCAGGCCATCGGGCTCGAGCGTGACCTCGTGCGCCGGTCCGTACTGCACCTCGATCGGCTGCGTTTCGTCGTCACGGTGATCCAGATGCCCCGGCACCTCATGCACGCGCTGGTACAGGCTGCCGCCGAAGGCCACGTTGATCTCCTGGAAGCCCCGGCAGATGCCGAGTATCGGAACACCGAGGGCAACTGCCTTGCGGATCAGCGGCAGCGTGGTGGCATCGCGGTCCGGGTCATGCAGCGTGCCCGGAACGCTCGGCGGTCCCCCATAATGATGCGGCTCCACGTTCGAGGGACTGCCGGTGAACAGCAGCCCGTCGAGCCGCTCGATGAGCGCCTCGAATCCCAACGCCTCGGTGAGCGGCGGGATCAGCACGGGGAGCGCATCGGCCACATCGAGCAGCGACCGGGCATATTTCTCCGCGGCGGCGTGAAACGGCTGCGGGCCGATCATCCGGCGGTCGGCGAGGATACCAATGAGAGGGCGCACCGATGGCATGGGTGTGGCGGATATTATATGAAGCATCACTATGCGCGCCGCCCATGTCCGGTCGTACTATGCCGCCTCGGTTCACATTCCTGCCCCGAGAGCGCCGCTTCGCGGCTCGGAGCGCGCGGAGGTGTGTGTGGTCGGCGGGGGGATCGCCGGCTGCTCGGCGGCACTGCATCTGGCCGAGCGGGGCTACTCCGTCGCCCTGCTCGAGCGGTACCGTATCGGCTGGGGAGCCTCCGGCCGCAGCGGCGGAGAAGTCCTTCACGGCGTGGCGTGTGCTCAGGAAACGCTCGATCGGCTGATCGGGCCGGCCGGCTCCCGGGCGGTTTGGGATACGGCAAGCGACGCGGTGAGCCTCACCCGTGGCCTGATCGCGCGGCACCGGATCGCATGCGATTGGACCGACGGCTATATGCTCGCCGCGCTCAAGCGCCACCACGACCGTGAGCTGCGCGCACATATCGAGACGCTGCGGACCCGGTTCGACTATGACAGCGTCCGCTATGTGCCCGGCGATGAGCTGCGAACCACCCTCGCCAGCCGGCGCTACCGCAGCGCCATGTTCGACGCGAACGGGGCACATCTGCACCCTCTGGCCTACACATTGGGATTGGCGGAAGCGGCCGAGCGCGCTGGTGCACGCCTGTTCGAGGACACGTGCGCCGCGCAGATCACACCCGGTCGGGTGCGCACCGACTCCGGCGAGGTGCGTGCCGCGCACATCGTCCTGTGCGGCAACGCCTACCTAGGTCCTGCCGCGCCGGCGCTTGCCGCCAAAATCATTCCCGTCGCCGCCCACGTGATCGCCACCGAGCCGCTCGGCGCGGCCCGCGCCGCCGCCCTGATCGCAAACGGCGCGGCGGTGAGCGACATGAACTGGGTGCTCGATTACTTCCGCCGCACCGCCGATCATCGGCTGCTCTTCGGCGGCCCGATCAGTTATGGCCGCGGCACGGATTTCACGGCCCGGGCCGCGACGCGCGCGCGGCTGCTGCGGGTCTTTCCCCAGCTCGCCGATGTGCGCATCGAGTACGCCTGGAGCGGACTGCTCGATCTGACCGCAAACCGTGCGCCGCACTTCGGCCGCCTGCTGCCCGGCGTGTACTTCGCACAGGGGTTCTCGGGCCACGGCATCGCGCTCGCGGGCATGGCCGGCAAGCTCATCGCGGAGGCGGTGGCCGGACAGGCCGAGCGCTTCGATGTGTTCGCGCGCATCCCGCACCGGGATTTTCCGGGCGGTCCGCTCGCGCGCCGTCCGCTGCTCGCGCTGGCGATGCTGTACTACCGGTTGCGAGACCTGCTGTAGGTGTCGCGCACCGGGCTGCGCCGAACCGCACAGCCAGAGAAGCCGACAGGGCGATCCCTGCCGGCTTGCGGCCGCACCTTTCGACAGAGTCGGCGCCCGGGCCCCGGCAACGCGCCCGGGCGCCCATCATGAGGTTGTCCGCGCGCCGTCGACCGAAACAGCGGGCCCTGATCGCTCTATCTCGTCGTCCTATTTGTTCATTTTGTTCATTTCGGGCTTCTTCGCCGTCCAATGCGCGAGGCCGAGCTTCGTGGCGGTCGCCCCGTCCACATGGCCGCTCGCCTTGAGGCCGTGGGACTTCTGAAACGCCTCGAGCGCCTTCATGGTCATCGGGCCCCAGCGGCCATCGACCTTAAGATGCGCGCCGTGAGCGTCGAGTGCGCGCTGGACCTTCTCCACCCAGGCTTTGTGCGCCGCGGCCGACCACATGGGCTTCTTCATCATGGGCGAGTGAGCCCCGGTCATTTGGGCCGGCGCCGCCCTTGGGGCCGCCATCACCACCGGCAATGCCGCCAGAGCCAGCAGCGCCACTCCGCTTATCATTACCTTCTTCATGTGCTTCACCCAAGTAGATTTAAGAATGCACGGCAGATCACACGTTCCGACGATCAATGTGCATCCTGGGCCAATGCACTGTCGGGCACAAGTCGTTGGAAGTACGGAGTTGACTTTTGTCAAAAACCGGGCAACCCAGGCTCTGTCTCCGTTTGGAGACAGGATTCGCGGGCCGGCTCGAGCACTGCGCATGTTCCGCCCGGCCGCTACGCGCGCCGGATGCGATGGCGGCGCGCGGCCCGGGGAATGCCCGGTCGCCGGTCAGAGCAACTCGGCGATCTGCACGGCATTGAGCGCCGCGCCCTTCAGGAGCTGATCGCCCGCGACGAACAGCGCGATGGAGCGGCCGCTCGGATCGGACAGGTCGGCGCGGATGCGGCCGACCAGGATCGGATCGGTGCCCGAGGCGTCGGCCGGCATGGGGAAATAATTGCGCTCCCGGTCATCGACCAGCCGCACGCCCGGCGCAGCGCCGATCAGCTCGCGCACCGTGTCCGGCGTGATCGGCCGCTCGCACTCGAAGTTGATGGCGATCGAATGCGCACGCAGCACCGGCACGCGCACGCAGGTCGCCGTGACGCGGATGGACTCGTCGCCATAGATCTTGCGGGTTTCGTACAGCGCCTTGAGCTCCTCCTCGTTGTAGCCGTTATCGGGATTGATGGCCGAGTTGTGGCTGAAGAGATTGAAGGCATACGGGTGCGGCAGGACGCGCGGGGTGAACGGTTGGCGCTGCAGATACGCGTGGGTCGATTCGCGCAGCTCCTCCATCGCGGCGGCGCCGCCGCCCGAGGCCGCCTGATAGGTCGAGAGGATCAGCCGCTTGATCGGGTTGACCCGGTGTATCGGCCACAGCGGCGTGATCGCGATGATCGTCGAGCAGTTGGGATTGGCGATGATGCCGCGGTGTGTCTTGACCATCTGCGGATTGATCTCGGGCACGACCAGCGGCACGGCCGGATCGCGCCGGAACGCCGAGGAGTTATCGACCACGACCGCGCCCTGCTCGACCGCCAACGGCGCGAACTGCTTGGAGATACCACCACCGGCGGAAAACAGCGCGATATCGACGCCGCGAAACGAGTCCTCGGCGAGCGCCTCGACCACGAGCGGCTCGCCGCGAAACGGCAGCGTCTTGCCCGCCGAGCGCGCCGAGGCGAGCAGACGCAGCTGCGCGAGCGGAAACCCCCGCTGCTCCAGGCAGCGCAGCAGCTCGATTCCGACGGCCCCGGTGGCACCGACGACCGCGACCACCGGCAAGGCGCCGGCCGAACGACCAGATGACATGTGCAGACTCCGATCCATAGGCTCAGAAAAAACGAAGGCCCCGACGGTCGCTCCGGCGGGGCCTCTGGGTGTCGTCGCGACTTACGCGCGTCTCTAGCGCACGCCGATCCCCAGACCCCCCCGGTGGGGCGTCTTCTGGATCTTGGTGCGCGTTTTCATCGGGAACATATTCAAGCCGAAATTACCGGAAGCGCCGCGCCCTGTAAAGACCACCCGGGACCGCCCGCCCCGAGCCCCCCCGAGCCGCGCCGAAACGTGACGGCAGGCACGAGAAACGGCCGCTGATCTTGGTAAAAACAGCACCGGCATGCGCCGCGAGCCGCTCGACTCGCGGCGCATGCCGATCGCCCGGCGGCCCCACCCTCGGAGACGCCGGCAGGAGGTTCCCATGAATGCAGCCGCAAATCAGGCCCGAATCCCCGACTGGCTGATACCGCAGCCGGCAGGCGCCGGCGCGACGGTGCGCCTGGCGGAGATCATCGGGGCGTTGAGCTACGCCCTCGACCTCACCGAGGGTCAACCGCCCGGACACTGCCTGCGTGGCTGCTGGATCGGCATGCACACCGGCCGCCTGCTTGGCCTCGATACTCTGACGCTGTCCGACCTCTACTACACGCTGCTGCTGAAGGACACCGGCTGCAGCAGCAACGCCGCGCGCCTCTGGGAGCTCTACGGCGGCGATGACCTGCGCACCAAACACGACTTCAAACAGGTGGACTCGCAGAGTCTGCTGCAGCTGGCCCGCTTCGTGCTGCGCCACGCCGGACCCGGCGAAGCGCTGCGCGCGCGCATCAAGCGGCTGGCGAACCTGTACCGCAATGGGGATGCCCTCGCCACCGAGCTGGTCCATACCCGTTGCGAGCGGGGGGCGGACATCGTGCGCCGGCTCGGTTTCAACGCCGCGGTGGCCGCGGGCATCTTCAGCCTCGATGAGCATTGGAACGGCAAGGGCCGCCCGCAAGGCCTGCGTGGTGAACACATCCCGATCGGCGCGCGCATTGCGCTGCTCGCTCAAGTCGTCGACGTCTTCAACACCGTCGGCGGCGAACGCGCCGTCGATGCCGAAGTACGCCGCCGAACGGGCACCTGGTTCGACCCGCACGTCAGCCAGGCGTTTTTCGCCGTCGCGCGCAGCCGGACGTTCTGGTCGGGCTTGCGCCCGGAGGGACTCGAGGAGCGCGTGATGGCGCTCGAGCCCAACGCGGGCACCGTGTTCGTCGATGAGCTGCGGCTTGACTCGATCGCCGAGGCGTTCGCGGACATCATCGACGCCAAGAGCAACTTCACGTACGGTCACAGTCAGCGCGTGGCAAGTTACGCCGACGCGATCGCCGCGGAACTCGACGTGCCGGTGTCCCGCCGCCGCTGGTTGCACCGCGCAGCGCTGCTGCACGACATCGGCAAGCTGGGAGTGAGCAACGGCATCCTCGACAAGCCGGGGCGCCTCGATGCCGACGAATGGGCAGCGGTGAAGCGCCATGCCCGCTTCACCGAAGACATCCTGGCACGCGTGAGCGTGTTCAGCGCACTGGCGCCGATTGCCGGTGCGCACCACGAGCGGCCGGACGGCACGGGCTATCCGAAGCGCCTCGCCGGGGCGGCGATTCCGCTCGCAACGCGCATCATCACGGCGTGCGACATCTTCGATGCCGTCACCGCGGCGCGCCCCTATCGAGACGCGATGCCGCTCGAGCGGGCGCTCGAGCTGATGGAGCGTGAGCGCGACACCGCGATCGACGGACGCTGTCTCGACGCGTTGAAGAGGACTGCAGGCGCCCGAGGGCCCGCCGCGTCCTGAGGCGGCTGTGCACTGCCCGTCCGTGAGGCAGCACGCCGCCGAGCTCAGCGCGCGCGCAGCTCGAAGCAGCGGTGAATGCGCGGATTGCGCTCGAAATCGCGCGGCAGTGTCGCCGCGCAGATATCACTCACGACGTAGCGCAGTCCGACATCGGGGTCCAGCTGGAATCGCTGTGCGTTGGTCGAGAACACGAGCAGCCCCGCCGGGGCGAGCAGCCGCATGCACTGCTCGATGAGTGCGCCATGATCGCGCTGGATATCGAGCACGCCCTGCATGCGCTTGGAATTCGAAAACGTCGGCGGATCGAGGAAGATCAGATCGTAGCGGGCCGGATCGCCGAGCGCATCCTGCAGCCACTGGCGACAATCGGCCTGCACGAAGACGTGCGGGCCGTGCTGGAGCCCGTTCAACAGCAGGTTGCGGCGCGCCCAGTCGAGGTAGGTACGCGACAGATCGACCGAAGTGCTCGCGACGGCCCCGCCCGCGGCCGCATACACAGTCGCGGCACCCGTGTACGCGAACAGGTTGAGAAAGCGCCGACCGTGGGCCGCACCGCGCAGCCGCTCGCGGGTCAGGCGGTGATCGAGGAACAACCCCGTATCGAGATATGCATCGAGGCTCACTTCGAATCTCAACCCCCCTTCGCCGACGACAAGGTTTGCGCCGTGGACCCTGCTGGGAGCGCCGGGGGCGCCGCGGGACTCGTCCTTGCCGTACTGCTCACCACGCCGGGTACGCCGGCGTGTGCGTACCCTGATCCGCTCGCGCGGCACGCCAGTCACCCGCGACAGACTGGCAAGCACCTCGCCGCGCCGCCGGCGCACCGCCTCGGGGTCGATTTCCTCCGGAGCGGCGTATTCCTGCACGTAGAGCCAGCGCTCGAGGGGCTCCAGCGTCTCGTACTGGTCAATGGCAAAGGCATATTCGGGCATGTCGGCGTCGTACAGCCGATAGCACGAGACCGCCTCACGCTCGGCCCAGCGCCGCAGCTGCTTCAGATTCTTCGCCAGCCGGTTGGCGAACATGCGCGCGCCGGGCGTCTCGGCGAGCGGGCTGTCCGCCCGCGCCAGCGAGCCCGGCTCGCGCAGGCTGCGCGGCTCGACGCTCATGCGCAGCAGCCGGCATTCGATCGCGCCGTTCCACAGCGTATGGGTCCGTGCGGCCCGTATCCCCAGCTCCATGCCGAACTGCGGCACTCCGGTCAGCACCGCCGCACGCCAGCCCTGGAAGTGCTCGCGCAGCACCACGCCGAGCTCGCGATGCGCCGCGCGCGCCTGCTCGAGATTCGTCAGCCGCGCGCCGTACGGCGGGTTGGTACACACCAGTCCGGTGCCGGACCCCGCCGGCCGTGCGTCCCGCAGTGGACCGGTCTCGAACCGCACCCATGCGCCGATGCCGGCCCGCTCGGCGTTGGCGCCGGCGGCACGCACCGCCGCCCGGTCCCAGTCGCGGCCGCGGAGCACGGGCGTTGCTGGCGCGAGCTCGACACAGCGCGCGCGCGCCGCTGTCTCGACTGTCCTCCACAGTTGCGCATCGTGGCCGCGCCAGCCGAGAAAGCCAAAATACACGCGGCCCAGGCCCGGGGCGCGCCGCGCGGCAATCAGCGCCGCCTCGATCACCAGCGTTCCCGAGCCGCACATCGGATCGAGAAACTCCGCCCCGTCGCCCGCAAGCTCTGGCCAGAGGCTGCGGATCAGCACGCCGGCGGCCACGTTCTCCTTCAGCGGCGCCTCGCCCGCCGCGCCGCGATAACCGCGCCGATGCAGGCTTTCTCCCGAAAGATCGACATACAGCGTGACGTTCGCGCCGTGCGCATGCGCGTGAACGCGCACGTCCGGTCGATCCAACACGATGCTCGGCCGCGCGCCGTTCGGGGTACGTACGGCATCCACGATCGCGTCTTTGAGCTTCAGCGCGCCGAAATGACTGTGGGCGATGGTGGGATGCCGTCCGGTGAACTCGCACGCCAGGCTCGCCCCGGCATCCAGATGCTCACCCCACGCGACCGCGCGCGCCTGCGCATAGAACGATTCGGTGTCGGGCGCCTCGAAGCGCGCGATCTGCAGCAGCACGCGGTTGGCAAGCCGCGACTCCAGGCAGGCGCGGTAAGCGCTCTGGAGCGTGCCGGCAAAGCTCACCGCTCCGGATCGCTCGCGCACCTCCTCGGCGCCGAGCGCCGCAAGCTCGGCCGCGAGCAGGTCGGCAAGCCCGCGCGGCGCCGTGGCGAGGAACGACAGCGGACTCACGTCGGGCCGGCGAGACGGACACGGCTCGCGCGCGACTCATGGCGCCTGAAATTCAGCTGCATTTGTGGGTCCGGGTGCGCGGATGCGTGCCGGATGCACGCCTGGGCACCGCATTATGCCCGAAGTGCCGCCGCCGACGTCTCCAGTAATTTCCAATCCAGGTATGAGTCTGAGCGGGGCGGCTTCTGGGGTGGGCGACTGGGTTGATCAATTGCAGCGACTCTGCCCCAAGTCTTGATCTTCGGCTTTGATCTTTCGCTATCGATCGAATCGCAGGGCAGTCTGGCGGCTGCCACCAGAAGCGCTTGGGTTTTCGCGTTTTTGTAAACTCCGATTGCATAGGAAGCCGCAGGGGCGGCGATCTCGAGGCACCCTGAGCATCCCAGGAATTCCGAGCTGTGCGAGTCGTGGCGTTCATCTCGATCAGGCAGCTGATTTCGATCGACTGGAGAAGGATTTGAAGAGCCTGGCTCGAGCCTCGTTGTCGCTGCTCGAGGCGGCGGAGGAAGCTCAATTGCGATCCATTCCTTGCCCCCTGTGGGATTCTCACTTCCCATGCTGCGAATCAGATCCTGTACTTGCGTCGGGACACACGGTGGCCGGGTCCAGACTTCAGGCGGCAGAACAGCCACCAACCCGCGCGGTGCCAGCGGATCATCGTCTCTGGGCGCACCACCACCGGGGCATCGCGCCACTTTAAGAATCGCGAGAGCAGTGCGGGTCTGACACGGGTAGCTGGATCGATGCGCCGCGGCTTCACGCCGCGTTCGACGTATCAGGCGAGTTGCCGGTGCAGCATCAGGATCTCCGCGGCCAGGGCGCCTTGCCGCCGGACGGCGAGCGGTACAATCCCGACCAGATCCGTCAATAACTGCAGGACGATTCGGAACCGCACGATCACGCGTCGGTGACTCCATATTCGTCACGCGAACTCTCAACTGCGCGAATCGCATAAATGCGGAACATAGCTGCTGCCACTCGCCAATATGGCAGGTATCCCGCGACGAAAGCTGCTTACGTTGGAGCTCGGCGTGCGGCTGTGCGACACCTACGAGGCGTATCGTGGGCGCCGACCGCGATGCGAGCTGGAGATCGGGGAGTTGCTCACCTTCGTTCTCGGGATTGCGCAGAACGAGGTAGTCGGCCTTGGGCGCTGCACGTTCTGCAGTGGCACGGTCATCATCGATCGGCTTGCGCCGCAGCGACTCACTTGTGCCCATTGCCAGCGGGCGCCACCGCAGCTTTGGGCGTGATCTGAGGCCGGTCAGCCGCAACCATCCGGTTTTGGGTAGGCGAAATGGCCGGCTACTCTTGTGACGCGGCAATGGGCAGCGTCTCGATCCGTTTCATTTCCGCTGTGTCGATCAGACCGGGATCGCGCAGATACTCGAGGATCATGGGAAGGCTGTCTGCACCCTAGAAGAGCTCGCCCGCGACGAGGAGCGTCGGCACCCCCCGTAGGCCATGCGCCAGGGCGTCCTCCGTGTCGGCGCGCAACCGGTCTTTGAATGCTGCCCGGCAACGACTCGCTGAAGTCGTGGGACTATGACTGCTGAGCGACAAGGTTCGCAAACGCGTGCGTCGGATAGCACATCACTTCCGACGCGGAAGCTCAGTGCCGACATGACGAAGCGGCCGGAAGAACTCTCGCAGGTCCCGCACCAGCCGTTCCGGACGCTCGAGGGCAAGGAAGTGGCCACCGGGCTCAGGTCCGCGCCACAACCTGATATCGGAGTACGTCCGATCGGCGAATTCGCGAGGGTATGCGGAGTCTTCCGGCGTGAGCGTCAGCCCCGCTGGCGCCGTGACCTTCCCGAGCGGTGGGGTATTCACGTCGTCGAAATAAGGCAAGAACGACGTCCCGATCGAATTGGTTACCCAGTAGAGGGTGGCGATGTCGAGGAGCCTTCGACGGTCGATGACGGATTCAAGGTCGCCATGGCAATCACTCCAGTCCCGGTACTTGTCGAGGATCCAAGCCGCGAGCCCCGCGGGCGAGTCGGAGAGCGCCGGTGACAGCGAGTCCGGACGTCTGGCCTGGGTCTTGCTGTAGCTGTCGTCCCGGTCGCTTCCTCCCTGCTGGTCGAGGTAGCGCCGCTCGGCGTCCGAGAGGGGAAGGTTGCCTTCAATGACTGGGTGAAGGTTCGGATGATGGGTGAACACGCCGATGATCCGATCCGCATGCACCGCGCCGAGATAGTTGGTGACGTGAGAGCCGATGTCTCCTCCGTAGGCGCCAAAGCGCTGGTAGCCGAGTTGATCCATGACCCGGACCCACAGTTCTGCGATCCGGGCCGGGTGACTCTGGCCGGCAGATAGCCGACTAGAGAACCCGAAGCCAGGCAGGGAGGGGATTACCAGCTCAAACGCATCGGTGGACTCGCCACCGTGAGCGGCGGGATCGGTGAGCGCGCCAATAAGGGGGAGGAACTCGAGGAACGAGCTGGGCCACCCGTGGGTCAGCACCAGCGGGATCGGTGCAGCGACAGCAGACGGAGCCGAGATGTGGAACGTATGAATGTCCGCACCGTCGACCGACAACATCACCTGGGGGAGAGCGTTCAGGCTCGACTCAGTCGCCCGCCAGTCGTATTCGTTCGCCCATGAGTTCACGAAGGATGCGAGGTAATCCGCGTCGGTCCCGCCCGACCATCCGGCCACCACCGCGGGCGATCGCCGAGTCCGAACGAGGCGCTCGTGCAGGTCCTCCAGGACCGATGCCGGAACCCTGATCTGAAACGCTCTCATGTTGGCAATGGGCGCCCCGCGGCGGTATCAGATCGGCGTGACCGGCAAGCGCCCTCTGAAATGGTCCAAGCGATCGGATAGTTGATAATCGGTATGAATTTCACACCCACTGCCTCGGCGGCCTTTCGGACGTGGATGACCATTTCCTTGAGGTTGGCCATCTGCCGCGCATGTGCGTCGGTTTCCCAGATGCTGATGTGGCCATAGGATCCAGTCGGGGAGAGCGCCGCAAAATACTTGGTCAGTCCTGGCAATTTCTGAATTACCGGGACCAGATACTTGTCAGTTTCACGCGCCGTCCGCTCGACTTCCTTCGGATGCAGCGGGAAGAGCCAGATCCGCTTCGCCGCGCCATGCTCCACATAAGTCTGATTGGATGCGGCAAAGCCGCGCGTCGCGCCGACTTCGCGCCAGTTGGCCGCGCGGTAACAGGTGCCGGCAAAGCGGCTCGGGTCGATGAAGGTCTCGGCGAGCACCAGACCGTGCCGATGCACACGCTCCCAGTCCTCGCTCAAGCGCGCCAGGTTCAGCCCTAAAATGCGCGACGCCAGGTTCTTCAGCCGCGGCCCCGGCAGCAGCAGAAGACGACTGTTGTTGGCGATCAGCCGCAGACGCTGCCACTGCAGCGCCCCCGACCCGCCAATCCACGCATCGCGCGGCGCGCATTTGAGCGCGGCGGACGCCCAGCCCAGCAGCGCCAGCCACCGACCCTCGTACTGCGCTACGTAACGCAGGCTGCGCCCCACCAGAGCCTTCAAGCCCAGATAGTGATGCTCGCGCATCAACTTATTATCCCAGGCCGCGCGCTCCCCGGGGACGATCAGGCGCACCTGCACCCGCGAGAGCTCAATGCCCGTCTCGGCATCCTTCATGCCAGACCTTATATCGCCCGCGAGGGCCCAAGGCCAGCCCCACCGCTCCCGGGTATTACCTCAAGAACTTAGGATTCACTTTGCCGGAGTCCTGCATTGGAAAATGCTTCTCCTGGACAAATTCCAAAAAGTCCCATAGCCTTGCGGGCCTCCCCACCCGGAATCACATCCACTGACGGAGGAGCCCCCGTGACCTTCACACTACCCTCGCTTCCCTTCGCGCCCGGCGCCCTCGCCGCCCGCGGCATGTGCCAGGAAACCCTCGAGCTGCACCACGGCAAGCATCATCAAGGCTACGTCAATGCACTGAACGGTCTGGTGGAAAAGAACGACGCCCTCAAGGGCAAGAGCCTCGAGCAGATCATCACCCTGGCCCACGGCCGCGACGACCTGGTGCCGGTGTTCAACAATGCCGGCCAGCACTGGAACCACAGCCTGTTCTGGAACTCCCTGGCGCCGAACGGCGGCGGCATTCCCGGCAGCCTGGAGAAGAAGCTGAGCGGCGATTTCGGCAGCGTCGAGAAATTCAAAGAGGAATTCAAGGCGGCGGCGCTCGGACAGTTCGGCTCAGGCTGGGCGTGGCTGATCCTGGACCGCAACGGCCGCCTGAAGGTCACCAAGACCGGCAATGCCGGCACACCGCTCGCCACCGGCGAGGGCAAGGCGCTGCTGGTGCTCGACGTGTGGGAGCACGCGTATTACGTCGACTTCCGCAATCGGCGCCCCGACTTTACCGACAACTTCCTCGCCCGTCTCGCCAACTTCGAGTTCGCCGCCGCGCAACTCGCCGCGGCCTGACCGAAACACGTCCGCCGCCGCGCAGGCGCCGCCTGCGCGGCGCGAGCGTTCATCCTCCAGCGGCCCGCGGCGTGCCCGGCGCGGCCACCCAGAGCTGCAACGTCAGACCAAAATGCCCGCCGGCCGCGCAATCGAGATTGCTGCGGACGATCTTCACGGGCAGCGATTGAAGCAGCGTCGCACGGATCTGGCGCAGCAGCTCGCAGTCCTCGGCCGTCAGCCGCTTCGGCTTACCGCGGCCGATGAAGATCCGCCGGCGTACCGCTCTCAGCGTCGCCCACTTCGTAGCCTTACCTCGCAATAGGTGCGGCATCTGGAAGTGCACCTGGACGCGCGGGGAGCGCAAATCCCCCGAGGGCGTGCGACTGCATTGATACGGCAGCACGTTCAAGCTGCCATACGGCGTTCCGAGGCGCGCCAGCATGTCGTAAAAGACGTACCAGAGCTGGTCGCAGGTATAAGTGCGCGGCAGATTGTCCAAGTCCACGATCATGTCGTAGGTTCGCCACAGCGCCGGCCGCGTCGGTGCATGATCGTGTACCACCGCAGCCCAGGCGCCCGAGGGAAACGCCACGAGGAGAAAGAGGCAGACAAGTACCGTGCTTCGCAAACGGTTCATCACATGTATCTCCGGCCGTCCACCACTCGCATACCTTGACCTTCAGGCGGCACGTCTGGTTCCCGGCGCTCCGTCCGCTCAGTACGGCGTGAAGCCGCGCCCGGCGAAAAATTCGCGCATCGTCCGCATGCCCGGGGCGAGATCCAACTGCTTGCCCGCCACCCAGGCGTCATTGAAATACGTCGAGGCGTAGCGCTCGCCCTGGTCGCACAGGATCGACACCACCGACCCATCGCGCCCCTGCGCGACCATCTCGGCGATCAGCTGAGCACAGGCCCAGAAGTTCGTTCCGGTCGAGCCCCCGCATAACCGCCCGAGCCGCTCGCTCAGCACGCGCGCTGCGGCAATGCTGTCGGCGTCGCGCACCACCATCATGCGATCGACGACATCGGGAATGAACGATGGCTCGACGCGCGGTCGGCCGATGCCCTCGATGCAACTCTCGCAGCGCTCGATCGCGGTAACGCCGCGGTCGGCGAAATGCCGGTGAAAGACCGAGCCTTCCGGATCGCTCACGCAGATCTCGGTGGCAAAATGGTTGTAGCGCACGAACCGGCCGAGGGTCGCCGAGGTGCCGCCGGTGCCGGCGCCACACACGATCCACCGCGGCACAGGATGCCGCTCACGGCCGAGCTGCTGGAAAATGGAGTCGGCGATATTGTTGTTGCCGCGCCAATCGGTGGCCCGTTCCGCGTACTTGAACTGATCCATGTAATGGCCGCGCACCTCGCGCGCAAGACTTTCCGCCTCCCGATACACCTCGTTCGGATCGTCGGCGAACTGACACTCGCCACCCTGGAACTCGATCGCGGCGATCTTCTCCGCGGCGGTCGCGCGCGGCACCAGCGCGATGAAGCGCAACCCGAGCATGCGGGCGAAATACGCCTCGGAAACCGCCGTCGAGCCACTGGAGGCCTCGACGATCGGCGTGTCAGGTCCGATCCAGCCGTTGCACAACGCGTAAAGGAACAGCGAGCGTGCCAGCCGATGCTTCAGGCTGCCGGTGGGATGACTCGACTCGTCCTTCAAGTACAGCTCGATCCCCGGATAGTGCGGCAGATCGATCGGGATCAAGTGGGTATCGGCGGACCGATTGAAGTCGGCCTCGATCCGACGGACCGCCTGGTCCGTCCAGTCTCGGCGCGCCAGATGAGTGCTCGGCATGGGCGCGAACTTAGCACGATCCTGCCCCCGGCGGTGGATTTGACGCCGATCAATCCGCCGCCCGGCCCGGTCGCTACCCTGTAAACCCGGCGCGCGCCGCGCCGCTTGCCTGACCCGTGCACCATGCGACTACTGCTGATCAATCCCAAATCGCCCGAGAGCTTCTGGAATTTCCACTGGGCCGTGAGCGAGATCTTGCCGGGCAAACGGGCGGTGAATCCTCCGCTCGGACTCGCCACCCTCGCCGCGCTGTGCCCGCCGCATTGGGACGTGCGCATCGTCGATGAGAACGTCGAGCCGCTGCCGCTTCACCCCGAGGCCGATCTGATCGGCATCGCCGGCATGGGCGTGCAGTTTGCGCGTCAGCGGGCGCTGCTCGAGTACTACCGGGGACTCGGCCATTTCGTGGTCGCCGGCGGTAGCTACGCGTCGCTGTGCCCCGAGCAATACACCGGACTGGCCGACGCGGTGATCTGCGGTGAGGCCGAGCGCGTCTGGCCGCGCTTCTGCGCGGACTTCGCCGCCGGCACGCCGCGTGAGCTGTACCGCGAGGACGACGTGGTCGATCTCAGCGACTCGCCCACGCCGCGCTTCGATCTGCTGCAACTGTCGCGGTACACCACCGCCACCGTGCAGTTCTCGCGCGGCTGCCCCTATATGTGCGAGTTCTGCGACATCATCGTGATGTTCGGCCGCAAGCCCCGCCACAAGCGGCTCGAGCAGATCGCCAGCGAGCTCGACGCGCTGCGTGCGCTCGGGGTGCACAAGGTGTTCTTCGTCGATGACAACCTCATCGGCAACCGCGCCGTCGCCAAACAGCTGCTGCGCTTCCTGGCCGACTACCAGGCCCGGCACCGCTACAACTTCATCTTCGGCACCGAGACCTCGCTGAACCTCGCCGAAGACACCGAGCTGATGCAGCTGATGCGCACGGCGGGCTTCCGCTGGACCTTCATCGGCATCGAGTCGCCCGATGAGGGGAGCCTGCGCGAGATGCGCAAGGTGCAAAACATGCGTTCCGACCCGCTCGCGGCCGTGCGGCGCATCCATGGGCACGGCATCGAAGTGCTGGCCGGCTTCATCGTCGGGTTCGACAACGACACCGTCGCGACCTTCCGGCGCCAGTACGAGTTCATCGCCCGCTCGGGAATCCAGGCCGCCATGATCGGCCTGCTGCACGCCATGCCGCGCACACCGCTCTACGAGCGCCTGCGGGTTGCCGGCCGGCTGCGCACCGAGGCGAGCGGCGGCGACAACACCAAGCTCGACACCAATGTCGAGCCACTGAACATGAGCCGCGCGGAGCTCATCGACGGCTACCGGTGGCTACATCGCCGGCTGCTGGCCGATGACGCGATCGCGCGCCGCATCATCAACAAGCGCCGCTCGCTCGGCCGGCCCGCCGGGGCGATGGAATACGGCGCGCGCGACGGCCTCGCCATTCTCGCCCGCCTGTTGTGGCGTGGCATCCTGCCCGGCGGACCGCGGCGCCACTGGCACTTCCTGCGCAGCGTGCCCTGGCTCGCGCCCTGGCAAATACCGCTCGTCGCCGGCGACTGGATCGTCGGGCTGTCGATGCAGGACTACGCGCGCCGGCACCTTGGCTTCGATACGGCGCCGGCCGCTCGATCGCCGAACCGGCGCATTGCCCGCCTGACCCGCATGCTGCGCCGCTCGGGCAGCGGGCAGCTGTCGGTGCTGACCGGCACCGCGGATGACAACGTGCCGGTTCTCGCTCTATCGCTGCGCGGGCTGTCGCGACTGCGGCTGCGCAGGATGTGCACCGAGCTCGGCGCGCTGCTGCATGAGACGCCGACGCGCCTCACGCTGAGCTTCGAGCAGGTGAATCGCGTGGATCTACCCCGCCTGCGGCGCCTGCTGAACCGCTTGCGGCGCTTCTCCGACCGGATATCGATCGAAGCCGGTGGGCACGTGCCGTCGATCCCGAACGCCTGGGCCTTCCGTCAGACGCTGCCGGGAATCGCGGTATCCGAGGGCGCGGCGAGTTAGGCCCGGCTGCCGAACGCGGCCAGCGCCTCCGGCCGCAGCACCGTCACGTCGCGGGCGCGGATCCGCACCCAGCCCTCGCGCTTCAGCGCGCCGAGCGAACGGCTCACGGTCTCGAGCGTCAGGCCCAGATGCCGGGCAATATCGCGGCGGCTCATGCTGAGGCGGAATTCCGTCGGCGACAGTCCCCGCCGCGCCAGCCGCCGGGACATGTCCGCCAGGAAGCGCGCCACGCGGCCGCGTGCGTCGCACAGGCTGAGCTGGCCCCGCAGCCGCTGAGACTCATCGAGCGCCTCGCCGAGCAGCCGCAGCAGCTCGCGCCGCAGGCCGGGAAGCTGCTCGAGCAGCACCTCGAGTCCGCGCATCGGCAGGCGGCAATACTCGAGCGGCTCGAGCGCCGTCACGTCGCACGTGTAGGCACCGGTGGCAAAACCCTCCAGCCCCACCGCCTCGCCCGGCAACACGAAGCCGTGGACCTGTTCGGCACCTTCCAGCGTGACGCTATGCGACTTGGCCGAGCCGCTGCGCACCACCAGCAGCGCATCCATGGTCGCGCCCGAACGCACCAGCGCCGATCCCTCCGGCAACGGGCGGCCACGCTCGACGGCGCGCTCGAGCTCGCGCGCCTCGGCGAGCGGCAGATGGCCCGCTAGACAAATGGTGTGCAGCGCACACTCGCGGCAGCAGACGCATGCCAGCACAGCGGCACGCTTGGCGGGCAATCCCGTGTTCATAGTAACGAGGATAGCGCTCCAAAGGACGGCGTATATTCCGGTTATCCGCACTTGACATTGATCAACTCCCGGCGTTCGCCGACGTCTACCATCGCGCCATGAATGCCTCACCACCCGGATGGGCGTTGCTCGCCGAACTCAATCCGGTCGCGCCGCTGTTCGTCGGCGTGTTCAACCGCTGCACGCGCGGCCGGGGACTCGAACAGACGCTGGCGGAACTCGAGGGCAAGCGGATCTGTATCAGCGCCACCGACCTGCCGCTGACTCTGACGCTGGCGGTTCGCGGCGGCAGGCTCGAGGCCGCCCCAGCGCGCGCCACGCCGCACGTCACGCTACGTGGGCGTTTGATCGATCTCGCCCGGCTGGCGGCCCGTGCCGAGGATCCCGACACCCTGTTTTTTCAGCGCCGATTGAGTTTCGAAGGCGAGACCGAGACGGGCCTGGCGATCAAGAACGCGCTGGATGCGCTCGAGTGGCGGTGGCCGGGTGATGCCGGCGGCTTGGCGCCACCCAGGCTGGCGGCGGTCGTGCGCGCGACCCTGCGACTGCTGCCCTGCTCGCCCTTCGCGCCGCGGCGTCCCGGCTCGCGCTGAGCCTCAGCGCCGTTGCTCGCGCATCACGCCGCGGCAGTAGCCGCCTGGCAGCGCGCTCGGCGGACATTGCGCGCCGTCCTCGCCGCGCACGGCGGCCGCGAACGCCTCGATGACCGATGCAAACGGAACGGCGGCCGTTGAGTGCGGCGACAGACGCAGAACGTCCACACCCGATTCGCGCAACTCGTCCACGGCTCCGAGCAGATTGCGCACCTGCGCGGACTGGACCTGGATGCCATTGAGCGCGAACAGCGGCTCGCGCTCGCGCGTATACAGCGTCAATCCGTCCTGGTCCTCGCTGCACACGAAGCCGCAGTCGTCCTTGTTGCGCCGGCGGGCGCGGGCACTGAAGCAGCGCGCCGAGAATGCCAGCGGCATCCGGCCGTACGCGAACACCTCGGACTGCAGCCCGTCCGGCCGCTCGGCCAGCAACGCGCCGACGGCCGGAGGGTCGAGTTCGAGCGGCGCCACCCAGCGCCGCGCGCCCAGCGCCGCGAGCAGCCGCAGCGTCTTGCCGTTGTAGACATTCAGATGCGGTCCGATGACGAACGGCCGGCCGCCGGCGAGCTGCACCGCCGCCATGTCGTTGGCCTCGATGGTCACGGCGTCGGCCGCGATGCGCCCGAGCGCGGCCAGCTCCGATTCCGCTTCCATGAGCGCCAGGGTCGAGATGATGACCTCCTTGCCGGCGTCGGCGAGCTCGCGCGCAATCGCCGCCCACTCCGCGTAGCCGAGCGCCCGCCGCTTCGAGCACACCACTTCGCCGAGATAAACGCTGTCGACCGGCTGGCAGAGGAGCGCGCGGTAGAACGCGAACACCTGCGGACGCGTCCAGTGGTAGAGCAGCGGACCGACTGAGAGCTTCAACTTCGCGCGCCTCTATTGCCAGGGCCTGCTGTACGCCCCGAGAGTATGAGTACGGCCCTCGGCGAGCCGCTCGAGCGTCGCCGCGCAGCCGGCCGGCGGGCGGTAGCCGGCCGGGTCGCGCCGGCAGCTCTCGAGCGCAACTCGCAGCGCGCGCGTCACCTGCGCCACGTAGGCCGGACTGCGTTGACGGCCTTCGACCTTGATGGCGCTCACTCCGGCGGCCAGCAGTTGCGCAAGCACATCGAGCACGCTCAGGCTGGTGGGCTCCTCCAGGGCGTGCACGATGGCACCGAGCGCCTCGAAGCGTCCCTTGCACAGAGTCGGGTAGCCGGCCGACTCGCGCGGTGCGAATTCGTCGATCAGCACCCCGTTGAGGCGCGCCTGGCGGCCCGTCGGCCGCTCCTGCCAGCGCACCGCGTGGGCCGGCGAGCAAACCCCGTGGGTGTTGGGCGATTCGCCCGTCACGTGCGCCGACAGCCCACAGCGTCCCTCCACCATGATGCACAGACTGCCGAATCCGAACACCTCTATTTCCATGCCCACGCGCTCGATGACACGCCGCACCTGCGCCAGGGACAGCACACGCGGCAACACGGCGCGGCGTACGCCGAAGCGCTGCTGATAAAATTCGAGTGCCCGCCAGTTGCTGGCCGAAGCCTGCACGGACAGATGACGGTTGAGCGCCGGGTGGCGCTCGGCCGCATAAGCGAGCAGGCCCGGATCGGCGAGGATCACCGCATCGGCGCCGGCGTCGGCGGCCGCATCGACCGCGGCGGTGGCGGCCGCCCAGCGGCTCGGCTGGGGATAGACGTTGAGTGCGACGAAGACGCGCACCTGCCGGGCATGGGCATACTCGATGCCGCGGCGCGCTTCGGCGAGGGAGAAGTTCAGGCCGGGGAAATTGCGCGCATTGAGACCGTCGCGCAGGCCGAGGTACACCGCGTCGGCGCCGTTGTCCACCGCGGCATGCAGGGCCGGAAGCGTTCCGGCCGGACACACCAGCTCGACTGCGGACTGCTCAGGCATCGCCGCTGCACTCCTTCCACAGAGCATCGACCCGCCGCTCGACCTCGGTGTCGAGCCGGATGGGACGGCCCCACTGCCGTGCGCTCTCGCCGCTCCATTTGTGCGTGGCGTCGAGCCCGAGCTTGGAGCCCAGCCCGCTCACCGGACTTGCGAAGTCGAGGTAGTCGATGGAAGTGTGCTCGACCAGCAGCGAGTCACGAGCCGGATCGACGCGGGTAGCAACCGCCCAGATCACTTCCTGCCAATTGCGCACGTCGATATCCTCGTCCGTGACGATCACGAATTTGGTGTAGGTGAACTGCCGGAGGTAGGACCAGATTCCCATCATGATGCGCCGGGCATGGCCGGGATACTGTTTGCGGATGCTGACCACGGCCAGGCGGTACGAGCACGCCTCCGGCGGCAGATGAAAGTCGACGATCTCGGGGAATATGCGCCGCAGGATGGGAACGAACAGCTCGTTCAGCACCAGCGCCATCACCGACGGCTCGTCGTGCGGCGCACGCCCCATGTAGCTACCCTGGTAAATCGCCCCGGCGCGCAGGTGCAGCCGCTCCAGCGTCACCACCGGGAACGACGCCTGCGAATTGTAGTAACCGGTGTGATCTCCGAACGGGCCTTCGATGGCGGTATCGCCGGGCCGGATGAAGCCCTCCATGACGATTTCCGCGCCGGCCGGCGCGTCGAGCCCGCTGACCTCGCAGCGCACGACGGCACTGCGCTCGCCGCGCAACAGGCCAGCGAATTCGTACTCCGAGAGCGTGTCCGGAATCGGCGCCGCCGCGGCGAGCAGCGTCGCCGGATCGGTGCCGATGGCGATGAGCACCGGAAACGGCTCGCCCGGCCGGTCGGCCTGCCAGTCGGCGAAGTCGCCGGCCCCGCCCCGGTGCGCCAGCCAGCGCATGATCACCCGATTGCGGCCGATCACCTGCTGGCGGTACACGGCCACGTTCTGGCGCGCCTTGCGCGGGCCGCGCGTGACCACCAGCCCGAGCGTGATCAGTCGCGCCGCATCTTCCGGCCAACACCGCTGGATCGGCAGCCGCGCCAGGTCGATCTCGGCCCCGCCCAGGGTGTATTCCTGAAACGGCGCGCGCGGGACGCGGCGCGGCGCGACATGCGCGAGCTGCGCGAACTGCGGCCAGCTTGCCAACGCCTCGCGCACATTCGCCGGCCAGTGCGGCTCCTTCAGCGCCGCGAGCAGCTCGCCGAGCTCGCGCAGCGAGCCGGCACGCTCGCGCCCCAGGGCCGCCTCGATCCGGCGGCGATGTCCGAAGAGATTGCCGAGCAGCGCGTGCTCGGCGCCGGCCGGTCGTTCGAACAACAGGGCCGGACCCTGACGGCGCAGCGCCCGCAGACAGAATGAAGTGCTCTCCAGCTCCGGGCTCACCACGCCGCCAATGCGGCGCAGATCACCCTGGGCCTCGAGGTGCGAGAGAAACGTGCGCAGATCGTGGAATGCCATCGCGCGGCACCCTAACGCGGGACGCGCCGGGGAGTTTGACCCCGATCAATTCCGCGGCCCGCGAGCCGCGCGCAACAGCCCGCCCACCCCACGGCGGGCGGCGCACCGTCAGAGGAGCTCGCCCCCCCAAAGAAAGGGAGGGTGCTACAGGCGCAATTCGCCGCGGCGGATCCGCCGGCGTCGCTCCAGTTGCGCACTGAAGGATTGCCGCAGCCACGCGGTCGCCCGAGCCCCGCCGGCAAGCTGGAAGTGCGCCTGCGCGAACCCGCCGCCCGAGCGCGGCACGGCAAAATCGATCGCCCCGGCGCGCTCAACGCTGGTCTGAAGACGTCTGCCGTTCAACAACACCATGCCGTAGATGTCACCCCCCACGGGTCCCAGGCAGACGACGGCGATGGGGTTGGTGCCGGTCGCCGTGTTCAGCAGCACCGGGTACACGTCGCCGAAGCGACACGGGGTGCGCACTGCGAGCAGCCACCGGCACGAGCGCGACGTGAAGCTGCAGAACTCTCCGAAGATCTGTCTGCGCTCGTTGGTCGTCGCCGCATAGCTGTACCGGCCATCGCGCGTCGCCGCCACCTGCCAGTGGCCGATGATCAAACCGGTCGCGGCAGCCCGTCCGGCTACGGCAGTCAGCAGAACCAAGGTGAGGGTGCGGAGCGCTGTTGTCATAATGTCGTGATCTCCATCGCCGGCCGTGCGCGATCCAAGGCCGAAGCCGCGGGTCTTCTGCACGCCCTCCCCGATTGCGACGCCGGTCGCGCGTGCGGGCTGCAGTTTTGTGACTTTACTCCTTGCCTTTGCCCGCGCCTACGAACGAGACGACATATTACGCCAGCCGCATCAGGCACGGCCGCCGGCGGCGGACCCGCTCAGGCGCCGCGCTCGCGAACCAGATATTCGGCCACCGGAACGCGCTCGACGATGCGGCCAGCGTCCATCACCGCAACTTCGTCCACCAGCTTGGCCAGAGCGCTGAGTCGATGCGTGATGAGCAGCACCGTCCGGCCGCCCGCGGCCGCGGACAGCGCCGCGTACAGCTCGCCGACGGTGTGCGCATCCAGGCCTTCGGTCGGCTCATCCAGCACCAGCACGGGCGCCTCTTGCAGCAGCGCCCGCGCGATGGCGATGCGTCGCGCCTCCCCGCCCGAGACCAGCGCCCCGGCTTCGCCGAGCACCGTGGCGTAACCCTGCGGCAGAGTAGCCACGAATGTATCCAACTGCGCCAGATGGACCGCGCGCTCGATCCGATCGGAGCCAGCCTCGGGCGCCGCCAGCAACAGATTGTCGCGCAGCGACAGGTTGAACAGCGTGGTGTGCTGGCTAATGACCGCGATGTGCCGGCGCAGCGCATCGCCCTGCAGCGCCTCCAGCGACTGCCCACCGAACAACACGCGCCCGGCCTGCACCGGGTAGAGTTTCAACAGCGCGGCGAGCAACGAGGTCTTGCCCGCGCCGGACGCACCGACCACGGCGAGGCGCGCGCCGGCGGCGAGCGTGAGGTCAATCCCGTCGAGCGCCCAGTGCGCATCCTCGGCGTAGCGCAGACGCACGCCCTGAAACGCAATAGCCGGCGCCGCCGGCAACGGGGCGCTGGCCCGCGGCTCGACGAACGGCGGCGGTGTATCGGCCAACTCGAACACCCGCGCCCCCGCGCCGAGCGTGGCATGCCACTGCGCCAGCGCCTCGGGCAGCGGCCCGATCACTTCGAACAGCGCGAGCGTCAGCAGCGCGAGCATCGCCAGCTCGGCCGGCGGCAGTGCGCCGCTGCGCACCGCCGCCACGCCCGCGACCAGCACAGCGAGCAGTGTCAGTTGCGCCAGCACGCCCGCCAACCCGGCACCGACGGCCTGCAACCGCTCGAGGCGGTTGCGCCGCCCACCCAAACGCTGCGCCAGCGCCTCGATACGCGCGGTGTGCGCGGGCACGCCGCCCCAGGCAAGCAGATCGTCATGACCGCGCAACGCATCCAGCAGCAATCCGCGCAGCATGGCCGCTTCGGACACCGATTGCAGCGCATCGCGCCGCGCTCGCCGGCGCGTCCACAGCGGCAGCAGGACCCCGGCAACCACCACGCCGAGCAGCAGCAGCGGCACGGCGACCGGCAGCGTAATCACGCACAACACAAGCGCGACGGCCACCGACGTCAAGGCCACCGTGGCCGGCACCAACACGGCCAGATAGAATTGCTCCAGCGCATCGATATCGGCCCGCAGGCGCGCAAACAGCTCGGCGCTGCGCAGCGCCGACAGCCGGGCCGGCGCCAGCGGAATCAAGCGCCGAAACAACCAGGCACGCAACCCCGCCAGAGCGCGCAGGGTCGCCTCGTGGGTCACGACGCGCTCGCCATAACGACCGCCGCTGCGCGCAATGGCACAGGCGCGGATGGTCGCGGCGGGCGTGTAGTAATTGATGGCGACGCCGCCTACCCCGGCCAACGCCATGGCCGCAATGAACCAGCCCGACACCGCCATCAGACCGATGGCCGCGAACGCCGCCAGGAACGCGAGCGCCGCGCCACCGGCGAGCCATGCGCGATGGAGACCGAGGACCGCCAGCAGCCGCCGCACCGGGGAGGGCGTCGTCTTCTCTCCAGTCTCGGCCGGACCGGCCTGCGGAATCGTTGGTTCAGACATCGGCGTCGGCGAGGCTTTCATGTCTGCTCGGCCTGCAGCAGCTCAGTGTATGCGCCACGCGTGCTCGCCAACCCGGACGGGGGGCCCTGCTCGACGATGCGGCCTTCGCTCATGACGGCCACCCAGTCGGCGGAGCGCGCGGCGCTCAAGCGGTGCGCGACCAACAGTACGGTGCGCGAGGCAGCGGCACTGCGGATAAGCGTCTCCACTGCATGCGCACTCGCAGCGTCCAGATGGGCAGTGGGCTCATCGAGCAGCCACACCGTGGCCCGCTCCCGCAACAGGGCACGCGCCAGCGCCAGACGTTGCAACTCGCCGCCCGAGAGCCCCAGTCCTCGCTCGCCGAGCGGCGTATCCCAGCCCCGGGGCAGCCGCGCGAGCACTGGCGCAAGACCGCTGCGCTCGGCCGCGCGCTCCAGCGCGGTGACATCGGCCTGGGGCGCGGCAAGCAGCAGATTGTCCCGCACGCTGCCCTCGAACACGTGCGCCCGCTGCGGCACCCACGCGACGTGCGCCCGCCAGTCGTCCGCATCGAGCAGCGTCAAATCCACCCCGTCGATGCGGATGCTGCCACTTTCCGGCACCGCGAAGCCCATGAGCAGGCTGAGCAGCGTGCTCTTGCCGGCGCCGGTTGCGCCGACCAGCGCGGTCACGCGCCGCGCTTGCAGCACCATGCCGCACTCACGCAGCGCCGCGGCCCGGCCGCTGTGCACATAACAGACGCGGTCGATGGCAATCTCCGGTGCCGTCGCCGGCGCCAAGCGCGCCGCCCGCACCGGTGCCACCGCCGCCGGCAGCTCATCGAGCGCCGCGAGCAGTTGTGCCGCGGCCAGCGCGTCCATGCGCGTATGCCGCAACGCGCCGAGCGCCCGCAGCGGCAGATACAGCTCCGGCGCCAACAGCAGCACGAACAGGCCGGCGCGCAGATGCAGCTCACCCCACAGCAGACGGAAGCCGATCAGCACCGCGACCATGGCAATGCTGACCATCGCGAAGAACTCCAGCACGAGCGCCGAAAGAAAGGCGATGCGCAACACTTGCATCGTGAGAGTGCGATACTCCTCGCTCTCCTGGTCCAGGCGGTTCGCGAACCGGTCGGCGGCGCCGAGCAGGCGCAACGTGACCAGCCCGCCGAGCGCCTCGATGAATGCCGCCCCGAGCCGTCTGAGCTGGCCATAACGGCGCTCGCTGGCGTGCTCGGCCGCGTGACCCACGAACGTCATGAACAGCGGGATCAGCGGCGCGGTGAACAGCAGGATCAAACCCGAGAGCCAGTCCGCGGGAAACACGAACAGCAGCAGCAACACCGGAATCAGGACCGCGCCGAGCGCCTGTGGCAGGTAGCGCGCGAAATACGCCTGCACCGCGTCGATTCCGTCGACCAGCTGGGTGATCAGATCGCCGCTCGCCTCGGCGCGCAGCCGCTGCGGTCCAAGCGCCTGGGCGCAGCGCAGCAGGCGCCCGCGCAGCGAGTCACTCAACCGCTGCGCGGCTCGCTGGGCCGTGTCCCGGGCGCCGACGCTCAACGCGAAACGTATCGGCGCGAGCAGCAGCAACGCCAGCGCCTGCGGCCACAGGCGCGCCAGCGGCGCGTGCCGTAATAGAGCCTCGGCGAGGATCCCGGACAGCAGCCACGCCTGTCCGACCAGCGCCAGTGTCTGCGCCGCCGTCAGCAGCCCGACGCGGCGCATGGGGCGGCGAACCTGCCGCGCCGCGCGCCGCAGCCAGTCCGCGGCCGGCTGCGCGGGCGGGGTCGCGGCCGACCCCGGGGACGCCATCGGGCCCGGGCCGATCAGGACTGCTCGCGCCCGGCCTCGGCGGCACTCGCTTCCTGCGCATCGAGCAGCGCGCCCCCGGCGGCGCTGATCAGCACCAGCATGGCGGTGCCAATCAACCACGCGAAGTACCAGGCCCCCTCGTAACCGAGGATCGCCGCCAGGATCGTCACTGCGACGGCAAGAAACATGAACAGCAGAAAATAGAGGAATGTGCGCATCAGTCCGTCCTCAATAAGCGTGCTCATCGCCGCGCGTGATCTTCTCGGCGCTGACCTTGCCGCGCATCACCCAGAACGCCCAACTCGTGTACCACATGATCAGCGGCACGAATACCGCCGCAAAGCCCGCCATCCACAGCAGCGTGTCCTTGCTGGAGCTGGCATTCCACAACGTGAGGCTCATCGACGGATCGGTGCTCGAGGGCAGCATGAACGGAAACAGCGCCGCGCCAGCGGTGCCGATCACGCCGATCCACGCCAGCGCCCCCAGCCACCAGCCCAGGTGCGAACGGCCCGCCCGCGCCGCGAGCCATGCGCCGACCATGCCCGCAAAGCCCGCCAGCGGCACGAGCCACAGCAGCGGATACGCGCCGAAGTTCGTCAGCCACGCGCCCGGTACCGTCACGACGCTCTGCTCCAAGGGCGTCTGGGGCAAGCCCGGACCGGGGCTGCCGATCAGCCGGTAACCGGGCATGGCATGCACCCAGAGGCCACCGGCCGCGAACAGCACGATCGCCACGCCGGCGGCCGCCTGCACCACGCCGCGGGCACGTTGCAACAGCGCGCCTTCGGCGCCGTTCATCACCATCAGCGCCCCCATCATCGCCGCGAGCGACAGCGCGAGGACACCGGCCAGCAAGGCGAAGGGATTGAGCAGCCCGAGAAAGCTGCCGGTGTAGAACGATGTCAGGTCCCACTGGAAGTGAAACGGCACGCCGCGGAACAGATTGCCGAACGCCGCGCCGAATATGAGCATCGGCACCGCGCCACTGACGAACAGCACCCAGTCCCAGGCGTTCCGCCAGGCCGGCCGCTCGATCTGGCTGCGATACTCGAAGCCGAGCGGACGCATGATCATGGTCCACAGCAGCAGCAGCATCACCACGTAGAAACCGGAGAAGGCGGTCGCGTACAGCAGCGGGAACGCCGCGAAAATCGCCCCACCGCCCAGGACGAACCACACCTGATTGCCCTCCCAGTGCGGCCCGATGATGTTCAATGCCACGCGCCGCTCCAGGTCGGTCCGGCCGACATAGCGCAGAATGGCCCCGACGCCCATATCCATCCCGACCATCACGGCCAGGCACATCAGCAGCACGCCGAGCAGCAGCCACCAGATCACTTGCAAGGTTGCATACAGCCCCATGACTCAGCCCTCCGCCTTGTTGCCGTACGCGGCGGCCGGAACCGCCCCGCCCGCAAGCGGCGCGTGCCCGCCCTGCGGCGCGCCGGAGCCGCCGGGCTCGGCCGGTCCGTGCCGGATGGCGCGCACCAACAGGTAAAGCTCGATGACGATGAAGATCGAGTACAGCCCCAGGAAGCCGATCAACGAGAAGACCATGTAAGCCACGCTGTGCGTCGAGGCGCTCATCCACGTCGGCAGCACATCGAACACCGTCCAGGGCTGGCGGCCGAGCTCGGCCACCAGCCAGCCGCACTCGTTGGCCAGGAACGGCACGGGAATCATCCACACCGCGGCCCTGAGGAACCAGCGCTTGTTCTGCACCACGTCGCGCAGCGAATACAGCGCGGCCAGCACGAAAAACGCCAGCATCAGCAGCCCGAGGCCCACCATGACGCGAAACGACCAGAACACCGCCGCCACGAACGGAATGGTGTCGCGCGCCGCCGCGCGCACCTGCGCCGCAGTCGCCTGACTCAGATTGGGCGCATAGCGCTGCAGCAGAAATCCGTAGCCGAGATCGCGCCGGTGAGCATCGAACTGGGCCAGCGCGGCTGCGTTGGTCGGATCCCTCGCCAGCACGTGCAGCGCCTGCACGGCCGGGATGCCCTGCTCGATCCGGCGCTGCGCCCGGCGCTCGAGCGCATCGACGCCAAGCACCGTGCCGCCGAGGGAATGCGTGACCAGCAGCGACAACAGATCCGGCACCTGCACCGCGTCGTAGTCCTTCTGCTCTCTCTGACTCGGGAACGCGATGAGATTGAACGGCATGGGCGCGGACTCGCTCTTCCACAGCCCTTCCATGGCCGCGAGCTTGGTCGGCTGCACCCGCCCGGCGACGAAGCCCAATGCGTCCCCGAGCGTGATCACCCCGATGGTGGCCAGCACGCCGAACAGCACAGCCATGCGCAACGAGCGCTTAGCGAGGGGAATGTGGCGCTTGCGCAGCAGATAGAAGGCGCTGACGCCGGTGACGAACACCGCCGCCGTCACGTAACCGGCGATGCTCGTGTGCACGAATTTCGATTGCGCATCGGGACTGAAGATGAGCTTGCGGAAGCTGGTGAGCTGCATGCGCATCGTGAACGGGTCGAAGGTTGCGCCGGCCGGGTCCTGCATGAAGCTGTTGGCCACCAGGATCCACAGCGCCGAGAGATTCGCCGCGAATGCCACCAGCCAGGTGACGGCCAAGTGCTGCCCCTTGGACAGGCGCTCCCAGCCGAACACCATCAGGCCGACGAAGGTCGACTCCATGAAGAAGGCCATCAATCCCTCGATGGCGAGCGGCGCGCCGAAGATGTCGCCGATGAAGCCGGAGTAGAACGACCAGTTGGTGCCGAACTGAAACTCCATGGTCAGACCCGTGGCCACACCGAGCGCGAAGTTGATCATGAACAACTTGCCCCAGAACTGCGCCATCTGCTTGTAGATCGGCTTGCCGGTGGTGACGTACACGGTCTCCATCGCGGCCAGCAGAAAGGCCAGACCCAGGGTGAGCGGCACGAACAGGAAGTGATAGAGCGCGGTGGCCGCGAACTGCACGCGCGACAGATCGACCACGGTTCCATTGATCATGACTTTGACCCTCGACTCGTGTCGCCCAAGCACTCCGCCGCCGCGGCAGACGTGCCCGATCATGCGCGGAGCCGGACCCGGACAATCCCGCACCGCAGCCACTCGATCGGCTCATGATGGCACCGGACGGCCCACACGTCGACATCGGCCGCAACCGATCCGGCCCCCGGCCCGGCGCCACGCGACGCCGCATCATGGCGGAAGGAAAGGGTAATACACTCGCCAGGCGGTGGAAAATATGGCCCGCCGCGGCCGGACTGCGGAAAGTACCGACTTGCGCTTGGCGCGCGAGCGCCGCCAGCAAGCGCTTGAAAGCCGGCCGGATCTCCCGGAGAATCTTCCCGGCCCGCAATTCCTTGTCCAGGCGGCGGGGCGCAAGTCGACCGGAGGCGCTATCCGGCATCGGGCGCCGCGCCGCGGTCAGCTGATGAACGACACGTCCACCGAGACCGATACGCTCGAGCAGCTTCTGGTTCGCACCGCAATGGGCGACCGCGAGGCATTTGCCCGGCTCTATCAACACAGCGCTCCACGCCTTTTTGGACTGTGTGTGCGGCTGATGCGGGACCGGAACGAGGCCGAAGACGTGCTGCAGGAGGCGTTCGTCTCGATCTGGCGCAGGGCGAATCGCTACAACCCATCCCTCGGCGGCGCGAACACCTGGCTCACCGCCGTGACCCGCAACCGGGCGATCGATCGGTTGCGCCAGCGGCGCGAGTCAACCAACACCGAGCCACTCGACTTCGAGCGTCTGCCGGACGCCAACCCCGGACCCGCCGGACTCGCCATGGCGAGCGCGCAGTACCTGCGGCTTGAGCGTTGCCTCCAGCAGCTGGACCCCAAATACAGCCGCTCGGTGCGTGCAGCTTTCTTTACGGGAGCTACGTATAAAGAACTGGCGGAACGTGGCCAAGTGCCGCTCGCCACTATGAAGAGCTGGATCCGGCGCGCCCTGCTGCAACTGCGCACCTGCCTCGAAACATGAACACTCCCACCGACGACGAGAGCGACCTGCGCTATGCCGAATACGTGCTCGGCGTGCTGGATGCCGATGCGCGCGCCGCGGTGGAACAGGAGCTGGCGGCGAGCCCGCAAGCCGCTGCCGCCGAGGCACAATGGCGCCAGCGTCTGCTGCCGCTAGCCGAGGCAGCCGGCACCGAGACGCCTCCGCCGCAACTGTGGACGCGGATCCGCGCGGCACTGGAATTCGACGCCCCCGCCGCTGCGGCGGACGCGCGTGGCGGCTGGTGGCAAAACATCCGGCTCTGGCACTGGCTGACATTCGGTTCCGGCGCGCTGCTGGCCGCCGCATGTGCCGCGCTGGTGGTCATCGCCACCCACCGCCCGCCTTCCCCGCCGATCCCGTACATGGCCGCGACCATCATGGAGACCGACGGACGGGTCGGCTGGACCGCGACGATGGACATCAGCAAGGCGCGGATGATCGTGGTGCCAGGGGCACCGCAACCGGTGCGCGCCGACCACACGCCGGAACTGTGGCTGATCCCGCGGGGTGCACGCCCCGTCGCCGTCGGCCTGATCTCGACCCACGCGCCCATGACGCTCACGCTGAGCGCGAGCCTGGTTGCCCGCCTCGGGCCGACCGCGCGGCTCGCTGTAACCATTGAGCCGCGGGGTGGCTCACCCACGGGTCAACCCACCGGGCCACTCGTTGCCGCTGGCATGATTGGCGCTGCGCCGGCCTCGGCGCTGCACCTCGCGCACACCCCGCAGCGCCGCGCCTGAGCCGGCCCCGACGCCCGGCCATCATGCGGCTGGACAGGCGCCCTGCATCCAAAGGCGCGCCTGCACCGTATAGAGCACCACCGTCACCGTTGGTGCCCTACCTTGAGCTGCCGTCCACTATCCGCCTGTGCCCAAACCAGCCCCAAGCCCCGGCGCGCGTTGCGCACGCTGCGGCACTGGTTCGACACCCGCGACGGCGCGGCGGCGCTCGACCCCCAGAGCGCCGATCGCATCGACTGGCTGCGCGCCGCGCCCTTTATCGCTCTACATCTGGCCTGCCTCGGCGCCCTCTGGACCGGGGTATCGACGACGGCGCTCGCCGCCGCCGTCGGGCTGTACGCGGTGCGCATGTTCGCGCTCACCGGTTTCTACCACCGCGGGTTTTCGCACCGCACATTCCGCGCCTCGCGCCCGGTGCAACTGGTATTCGCCGTGATCGGCGCGGCGTGCGTGCAGCGCGGACCGCTGTGGTGGGCCGCGCATCACCGCAATCATCACCGCAACGCCGACACGCCCCGCGATCCACACTCCCCGCGGATCCACGGCTTCATCTGGAGCCACATGGGGTGGTTTCTCACCCGGCGCGCGTTCCACACCGACCTCACGCGCGTGCAGGATCTGGCCAGGTATCCGGAGCTGCGTTGGCTCGACCGCTACGACGTCGCAGTGCCCATGTTGCTCGCGGCGGCGCTGTACGCCCTCGGCGGCGCGCTGCATCGCTTCGCGCCGCAGCTCGACACCGACGGCCCCCAGCTTCTGGTATGGGGCTTGTGCATCTCCACGGTGGCGCTGTTTCACGCCACCGTCACGATCAACTCCCTGGCGCACCGCTGGGGCTCGCGCCGCTTCCAGACCGACGACGACAGCCGCAATAACCTGCTGCTCGCCCTGCTGACCTTCGGCGAGGGCTGGCACAACAACCATCACCGCTTCCCGGGCACCGCCCGTCAGGGCTTTCGCTGGTGGGAGATAGATCTCACCTGGTATGGGCTGCGGCTGCTCGCCGCGCTCGGGCTGATCAGCGGCTTGAAGCCGCTGCCGGCCCGGGTTCTCGCGGCGGCGAGGCGCTGACGCAGTGCGCATCGCAGTCATCGGCTCCGGCATCGGCGGCCTCGCCTCGAGCTGGCTGCTCTCGCGCCGCCACGAGGTCACGCTGTTTGAGGCCAACGACTATCTCGGCGGTCACACGCACACACACCGGGTGCGCCTCGGCGAGCGTGATTACGCCGTCGATTCCGGTTTCATCGTGTTCAACCCGCGGCACTATCCGCTGTTCACGGCGCTGCTCACCGAGCTCGGGGTCGCCTCGCAGCCCACTACCATGAGCTTCTCGGTGCACAACGAGGCGAGCGGACTGGAATACAACGCAACAAGCCTCGCCACGCTCTTCTGTCAGCGGCGCAACCTGCTCGCGCCGCGCTTCCTCGGCATGATCCGCGATTTGCTGCGCTTCTATCGCGAGGCACCCCGCCTGCTCACGGGCGACGCTGCGGGGCCGACGCTCGGGGAGTACCTGGCGGAGGGCCGCTATGGCGCGGCATTTCGCGATGATCATCTCGTGCCGATGGCCTCCGCGCTGTGGTCCGCGCCGCCGGCGCAGATCCTCTGCTTCCCCGCCCGCTTCCTGGTGCAGTTCATGGCCAATCACCAGATGCTCTCCCTGCGCGACCGCCCCGAATGGCGGGTCGTGAGCGGCGGGTCGGCCAGCTACGTGAACGCACTACGGGCACGCTGGCGCGTGCGCGAGCGTCTCGGCTGTCCGGTGCACTCGGTGCGCCGCGACGCCCGGGCGGTGAGCGTCAGCCACGCCGGCGGCATCGAGCGCTTCGATCACGTGGTGCTCGCCTGTCACAGTGACCAGGCCCGGTCATTGCTGGCCGACGCGAGCGCCGCTGAGCACGCCATCCTCGGCGCGATCACCTATCAACCGAATGAAGCGGTGCTGCACACCGATCGGTCGGTGCTGCCGCGCCAACCCAAGGCATGGGCGGCATGGAACGCGTTCGTGCCGCGCGAGCCCGGCGCGCCGTGCACGGTAAGCTATTGCATGAGCCTGCTGCAGGGCCTGGAGTCACCCGAGCCGCTCATCGTCACGCTCAATCGCACCGCGGCGATCGACCCGGCCAAGATACTGCGCACCATGCGCTACGCGCACCCGGTGCACACCCATGAGGCGCTCGACGCACAGCGGCGCCGGCGCGAGATCCAGGGCGTCAACCGCACCTGGTTCGCCGGCGCCTACTGGGGCTGGGGCTTTCACGAAGACGGCATGCGCAGCGCAACGGCCGTTGCGGCCGGGCTCGATGCGCGCTGCGCGCCACCGGCCGCGCGCCAGGCGGCCGCATGAGCCGCGGCGCCACGCTCAACAGCGCGATTTACGAGGGTGCCGTGCGCCACTGGCGGCTCTCACCCCGGCGGCACGCGTTCGGCTACCGCATCACCCAGTTGTGCCTCGACCTCGACGAGCTCGATCAGGTTTTTGCCGGGCGCCTGCTGTGGTCGGCCGGGCGGCGCAACCTCGCGGAATTCCGCCGCAGCGATTACCTGCTGCCCGCCTCGATGCCGCTCGCCGAGGCGGCGCGCGCGCTGGTGGCGCCTCATGTCGGCTATCGGCCCGGCGGCGCGGTGCGGCTGCTGACCCATGTGCGCTACGGCGGCTACGTATTCAACCCGGTCAGCTTCTACTATTGTTACGACTCCGGCGGCACGCTCGCGGCCATCATCGCCGCCATTACCAACACGCCGTGGAACGAGCGGCATGCCTACGTCCTGCCCATGTCGCAGGCGCAGCGTCGCGGCGCGCTCTGGGAATGGAATTTCGACAAGGCCTTCCACGTCTCGCCATTCCTGCCGCTCGATCGCCGCTACCGGTGGCGCTTCAGCGTGCCCGGCGAACGGTTGCGTGTGCACATGTCGGTCAGGCGCGGCGAGCAGCCCGAACTCGAGGCGAATCTGGATCTGCGCCGCCGGCCGCTCACGGACGCAAATCTCGCTCGCGTGCTGTGGCGCTACCCGCTGATGTGCACCCAGGTAATCACGGCGATCTATTGGCAGGCGCTGTGCCTTTGGCTGAAGCGCGTACCGCACCACGAGCATGCGCGCGGATCAACACCGCTGCGGGGAGACACATGAACACGACCGTCAGCCCGATCGCGCCGCCGCGCGCCGCGACTCTGGATCGCTGGCTGCGCGCCCGCCTGCTGTCGCGGCTCGGCAAGCTGCAGCACGGCCGGCTCGAGCTGCGCGACGGCGCCGAAACCATCGCGCTCGGCGCGCCCGCTGCAGAGGATTCCGGGGTCCGCCTCGAGGTGGCGGATCCGGCCTTCTACCGCGCAGTCGCGGCCGGCGGCAGCGTCGGGGCAGCCGAAGCCTACATGGACGGGATGTGGCGCTGTTCGGCGCCCGGGCTCGATGGCTCGGATGCGCTGGTGGCGCTCATCAGACTCCTGGTCCGCAACCGGACGCTACTCGACGGTCTGGAGACCGGTTGGGCCAGTCTGGCCGGCGCCCTGCGCCGCGCGTGGCATGCCACGCGCGACAATTCCCGGGCCGGCAGCCGGCGCAACATCGCGGCGCACTATGATCTGAGCAACGAGTTCTTCGCGCTCTTTCTGTCGTCGGACCTGATGTACTCCTCGGCGTTGTGGGCCACGGCTGCCGATACGCTCGAGTCCGCTTCCGCGCGCAAGCTCGAGGTGGTCTGCCGCAGGCTCGCACTCAACAGCTCCGATCACGTGCTCGAGATCGGCACCGGTTGGGGCGGCTTCGCGGTGCACGCGGCGCGCCACTATGGCTGCCGAGTCACCACCACGACAATCTCGCGCCGGCAATACGAGTTTGCGCGCGAGCGGGTCCGCGCCGCCGGACTGCAGCACCGCATCGAGCTGCGCCACGATGATTACCGCGATCTCACCGGCCGCTTCGACAAGCTGGTATCGATAGAGATGATCGAGGCGATCGGCGCCGATCACCTCGAGGAGTACTTCGCGACGATTTCCCGCCTGCTGCGCCCGCACGGCGCGGCGCTGCTGCAGGCGATCACCATCGAGGATCACCGCTATCGGCAGGCGCTGAGGTCCGTGGACTTCATCAAGCGCCATGTGTTTCCCGGCAGCTTCATTCCCTCGGTGAACGCCCTGCTGAGCGCCAAGACGCGCGCCAGCGATCTCGCCCTGGTCGGCCTCGATGATTTCGGCGACTCGTACGCGCGCACCCTCGAGGCGTGGCGCCAGCGCTTCATGGCGCGACTCGCCGAAGTCCGCGCCCTGGGCTTCGACGAACGGTTCATCCGGATGTGGGAATTCTATCTGGCCTATTGCGAGGGCGGCTTTCGCGAGCGCGCGCTCGGGGTGGCGCATCTGCTGCTGGCGAAGCCCGCATGGCGTCACGGGACAAGGGAATCGGTCGCATGGCCGCTGTGCTGACATTTATCGCCTACGAGGCGGTTTGGTTCGCCGCGGTGATCGGCGCCGGCCACGGCAGTGTCTGGCCGGGCGTGGCCGCGGCGATCGTGTTCGCGGTGTGGCGCCTGCGCGTCACGGCCCACCGCCGGGTGGAAGCTCGACTGTTGCTCGCCGCGTTCCTGATCGGCACCGTCCTCGAGACCTGTTGGGTGCGTGCCGGCCTGATTCACTACGCGGCAGCCTGGCCGCTCGCCTCCTCACCGGCATGGCTGCTCGCGCTCTGGGCCACCTTCGGCTTGACGATCGTCCCATTGTTTGGCTACCTGC
>DAHXNE010000025.1 GCA_027366635.1 Gammaproteobacteria bacterium
GCCGGGTAGGCGGGACGTGAAGCGCGTGGAGCGGATCCGAGACGCGGTTCGGTTCAACCGAGCCAGGCAAGTCCGGCCGCTGAGAAGCGCGAACTGGATGGAAGGTCCCTCGGGACCGAGGCCATGCGCGTGCTGTCAGGAACAGCAGAGTGCAGGGTCAAGTCTGGGTGCCAATTCAGCTGTTCGTCCGGGGTTTCCCGTTCGTCTCAGCGGCGAGCCCCGGTAGGCTAGATCCGCGGTCGGACCTCGGAGCGCCCGGACGGGTAGCGTGTTGCACCCCCTTCCCTCGATGAGGCGCGGTGGAGGCGTATTCGATCTCGACGATGACGAAGCGCCGCACGCCGCCCGGCAGTTCTACGCTCACCTGATCGTCGCGCCGCCGGCCGAGCAGCGCGCGTCCGAGCGGGGAATCCATGCTGACGTAACCCGGCTCACGGTCGATTTCATCGGGACCGACGATGCGGTAGCGAGTGTCGCGATCGTCCTGCTCCATCTCAAGCGTAACCCACGCACCGAAGTAGACCCGCTCTGGATCAGCCGGCGGCTGGCTGACAACGACGAGAACCTCCAGGCGCTTGCGTAGATGGCGCACCCGGCTGTCGATCTCGCGCAGGCGGCGCTTGCCGTAGGTGTATTCCGCGTTCTCGGAGCGGTCGCCCTGAGCGGCGGCCTCGGCGACCGCCCGGGTCACCTGCGGGCGCTCGACACGCCAGAGCTTGTCCAGCTCCCGGCGCAGGCGCTCGGCGCCCTCGGGCGTGATGTAGGGGGACGAAGGTGGCGGCGGCGGGCGGTATCGGCTCATGCGCTGCGCTCGAGTGATGGGGGCGCCTGAAGGTGCCCAAGTGACATAGTGCCAGAGGGCGGACATTCTGCGTACCGTTTCACGGTCGGGGCTGTCGCCGCTGACCTACACTTGTCCTGTGGCGGCCAAGTACTACACGCATTTTTTGACCAGTGGCGCGGGAGCCGAGCACGCCGCCGCGCATGAATGGAGCGGGGTGGTCGAGCTGTGCGCTCCGCTGCGTGATCGGCGCGAGCTCGGCGAATTGCGCTCGCTGCTGGCGGTCAATTTCGATCTGGATTCGCAGGACATTCGGATCCTTCATTGGGCGCGCCTTCACTGAGTCCCCCTGGGCGGACTGCCCCCCCTCGACGAAAGTCCGCCTCATCGCCCCGGTCCGTGCAGGATCGGGGCATTTTTATGCCCGCACCGACCCCGTGTCCTGGCGACCTGTCATAATACGATTCATGAGATCTGCCAACACCCGAGTCATCCTCGTAGCCTGCCTGTCCGTCGCCGGGCTCGCCTGCTTCTGCCTGGGCCCACGGGCGGCCGCCGCGCCGGCCGCTTTGCCGGTGCCCGTCCAGACCGAGCGGTTTGTGCTCCAGCCGGGACAGGAGATGATCGGCCATGTGCAGATGGTGCGGATCAAACCGCACCAGGTCCTCGCCGATATCGCCCGTCTGTTCGACGTCGGGTATGACTCGATCAAGCATGCCAATCCCAAGGTCAACCCGTGGCTTGCTCCGGTGGGGACACGCGTGATTGTGCCCACGGAGTTCATTCTGCCGGATGCGCCGCACGTGGGTATCGTGGTCAATATCGCCGCGATGCGGCTGTTCTATTTCCTGCCGCACAAGCCGGGGCAGCCGCAGGTCGTCATCACGCACCCGGTCGGGATCGGCAGGCTCGGCCATCCCACGCCCACGATGGTGACGCGCGTCATCTGGCATCAGGCCCATCCCGAATGGATCGTTCCGCGCTCGATCCTCGCCTCGCATGCTCGTCGAGGCACGCCGCTGCCGCCGGTGGTGGCGGCCGGACCCAATAATCCGCTCGGTAATTACGCACTGCACCTGAGTTATCCGGAGATCCTCATCCACGGTACCGACAGACCGGCCGGTGTCGGGCGGCGCGTCAGCCATGGTTGCATCCACCTGTACCCGGAGGACATCAGGCAACTGTTCAAGATGGTGCCGAACGGCACGCCGGTGCGTGTCGTCAATCAGCCGTTCCTGTTCGCCTGGCAGAATGGCCGGCTGTACATGCAGGCTTACGGTGCGCTGCAGGATGACAAGCGGCCGTGGAAGACGGACTCCGCGTTGCTGACCCGCATGTTGCCCCACCGGTGGGCCGCCGACCTGACGCGCTCGGACGAAAAGGTAGATTGGCAGCGGGTGCGACAGCTGGTGAATGTTCCCAGGGTGGTGCCGCTGCCGGTTTCGGGCCGGGGGGCGGTGCACGGGGGCATGGTGGCGACCCTGGTGCAAAACCGTCTGCCCGTGGGCTCGGCGTGGAACGGCCAGACGCATCTGCCGCTCACGACCGCTCAGTTCGACAAGGTGTTGACCCAGATCCATTCGGCGGCAATGCCGAAGTATCCGCCGGCCGTCGACCCGCGCACAGCCGCGCTGAAGCGAGCCGGGACGTAAGCGATCTCGGCGAATTCAATCACCGCGCAGCCGGATGTCCGCCGGCGCGTCGATTCCGTCCAGACCTTGCGGCGGCTCGCGAGGCTGGATAAAAAACAAGTTGGGTGAACGCCCCTACCGCCGAGCGGGCGGGACGTAAAGGGCGTGCAGCGGATCCGCGACGCTGCTCGGCCCAGCCGAGCGAGGCAGGTCGGGCCGCCAGGAATTGCAAACCGGATCGAAGGTCCTTCGGGACCGGGCCCTGAGTGTGCTGTCAGGAACAGCGCAACGCGGAGCCAGATCTGAGCGACTCCGGCGGCGGCCGCCGCCGCACCAGACGCTCTGAGGGCCGGCAAGGCAGCTCTTGTGCTACAATCCCAACGTGCACAAAAACAACGTTGGGGCGGCACACAGGTGGCTGACGGGGGTCCGAGCTTCTCCCTCGAGTACGACGAGACCGAGCCGGCGGCCGCGCATCGCGGGTCGGTAACGGCCTTCGTCGGTCGCGCCCTCAAGGGGCCGCTGAACCGAGCCGTGCCGGTGGCGAGCTTCGCAGAGTTCCAGCAGGTCTTCGGTGGTCTATGGCAGCCCTCGAGCCTGTCGTACGCCGTCGAGCAGTTTTTCGCCAGCGGCGGCAGCCATGCTCTGGTGGTGCGCGTCGCCAACGACGGGCGCGCGCCAACATTGAGCTTGCCGTCCGGTTCCGAGACGTTACGCTTGGTGGGCCTGCAGCCAGGCTCGCGCGAGTATCTGCGGGCATCCGTCGATTACGACGGGATTGCCGACAGTGACGGGTTATTCAACCTCGTGCTGCAGCGGGTGCGAGCGGTGGGCTCAGAGCGGGTGGATGACCAGGAGATATTCCGCCGGGTGTCTCTGCAGCCGGATTCCGAGCGATTCATCGTCGAGGTGCTGCGGCGCTCGCAGTTGGCGCGCGTGGCCTTGCCGTTGCCTCAACGCCGTCCGGATCGCACGGGACCGGGGGCGGGCAGGTTCACGGTCGGCTACATTGCGTCGAATTCCGACGGCGATGACGGTGGCGCGATCACGGATTACGACGTGATCGGATCGGCAGTCCAGGGCACGGGATTGTTCGCGCTGCGAGCCGAGGCTTTCGATTTTCTCTGTGTTCCGCCGCTGTCGCGCGAGCATGACGTCGGTCTCGGCACCCTGCTGGTCGCGGCGCGTCTGTGCCGCGAGTGCCATGCGCTGCTGATCGTCGATCCGCCGAGCGGCTGGACATGCCCGCAGGAAGCGATCGAGGCGATGCGCAACTGGCCATTCCGGAGCGATCACGCGGTTCTGTACTACCCCAGGTTGCGCGCGTTCGACCGGCTGCGCGGCCAGCTCGAGACCTTCGCCTGCTGCGGCGCAGCCGCGGGCTTGCTCGCGCGCGCCGAAGCGCACCGCCCGCTCGGTGGCTGGGAGGAAGACGCGGTACTGCGGGCGGGACTGCTGCCTGCAGTGGAAGTCTCGCCTGCGCAGCGCGTGCGGCTTGCACAGGCGGGTATCAATACCCTGGTGTCGGTCCGTTCGCTCGACACCGCGCCGATCAGCGCCCGTACGCTGGCCACGGGGGGGAGCGGTTCGTCGGATTGGAGATTCCTCTCCGCCCGGCGTTTAGCGCTGCGCATCGCGGCCAGTGTCGAGCGCGGGACACGCTGGATGCTGTTCGAGCGGAACGCGCCCGTCACCTGGGCACGCGGCCGCTCGCTCGTGGACGCCTATTTGGCACGGTTCGCGGCCGAGGGTGCGTTTGCCGGCACGTCGGCGGAGGAGCGCTATTTCGTGGTATGCGACGAGCGCGTCAACCGGCCCGACTCCGTTGCCCTGGGGCATGTCAATCTTCTGTTCGGCATTGCCGCCCGGCGGGCCGGGGAGTTCGATACCTGGCTGGTTAGTCACCAGCCGGCGGCGAGCCGTGCCCGGCCGGTCTCGGTCAACCGTCTGGCGAGCCGGCTGCCGAGCAGGGCGATCGCCGAAGCGGTGGTGCGCCACTAGGCGCCTGCCGAGGACTATGGCTTAGACCGCGTTTTGCCGGCATCATTGCCCGATGAGTGATGCAGTATCTTCGGCCCAAGCGCGCGGCGGCGTACCGCAGCGGCACGTTGTTTTTTCGCATGGTCAGGCGAGCGGGCCGTGGGGGCGGAAGATCACCGCGCTTGCCGAAGTGGTTCGCGGCGAAGGCTACGAGGCCCATTCGATCGATTACCGCGGGCTCGATGCACCACGCGAGCGCATCGCACGGCTGGCCGATTACTGCAAGGAGCTGAGCGGTGACCTGGTGCTGGTCGGCTCGAGTCTCGGCGGCTACGTTACCGTGGCCAGCGCCTCGGTTCTGCATGCACGCGGCGTTTTTCTGCTGGCTCCGGCGCTGTATTTTCCGGATCTGCCGCCGCTGCGCTCCGGCATCGTCGATTGTCCGACGGCGGTGGTGCACGGCTGGTGCGACGAGGTGGTGCCCTACGAGCACAGCGTGCGATTTGCCCAGGACTCACGCGCCACGCTGCACCTGCTCAACAGCGACCACAATCTGCACGACCAGATTCGACACATCCAGAATCTATTTGAATACTTCCTCATTGCGCTCGATCTGCCCGCGGCGGACGGCGAATAAGACCCGCGGCGCAGGGACCGGGGCCGGCAGCGCCGGAGCCTTGGCGCTGAGCATCGCATGAGCGGGCTATTGAATCGTGTGCTGGCGCTATGGGTGCGCTACAAGATCCTTCCAGAGGACGGTGGGGCTCGCCTGCGCGAGCGGCGCCGCCCGGTCTGTTACGTGATCGAGCGCCGCAGCGCGGTTGATCTGGCGGTGCTGCACAACGTCTGCGCGCGTCTGAATCTGCCCGGGCCGCGCCGGCGGCGTTTGCCCCGTCGGGGCGGGCGGCCCTCGTATCTGTACCTCAGCCGGGTCCACGGCTTCTGGAACGAGCGTATCGATCGGCGTCCGCCGCCACAGATCGCCCAGTTGTTGCTCCTCCTCGAGGCCGATCCCAGCGCGGATGTCGATCTGGTGCCGGTGTCGGTCTATTGGGGCCGCGCGCCGCAGCGCGAGAAGTCCTGGCTGCGTCTGCTGCTGGTGGAGAACTGGGCGCTCTCCAGCCGGGTGCGCAAATTCCTGCAGGTGCTGATCAACGGCCGCGATGCGCTGGTTGAATTCAACGAGCCGGTCTCATTGCGCAGTCTCATCGGCTCGGAGAGCGGGCTGACGGTGCGCGGCCGGCGCATCAGCCGTTCGCTGCGCGCGCAGTTCGTGCAGCGGCGCGCCGCCCGCATCGGCCCGGATCTTTCCCACCGGCGCACGGTGGTCACGCGGGTATTGCGTACCAGCGCCGTGCGGGCCGCCGTCGTCCAATTGATGCGCGAGAAAAAGATCACGCGGCGCGCCGCCCTGCGCGAGGCCGCTGGTTATGCCAACGAGATCGCCGCGAATTACTCGCACGCGTTCGTGCGTTTCCTCGAGCGGGTGCTCACCTGGCTGTGGAACCGGCTGTACGACGGTGTCGCCGTGGGGCATCTCGAAACGCTCGAGCAGGTCGCGCCGGGCAACGAGATCATCTACGTGCCTTGCCATCGTAGTCACATGGATTATCTGCTGCTGTCGTACGTCATCTACGTCAACGGCTACGCGCTGCCGCACATCGCGGCCGGCGTGAATCTCAATCTGCCGGTGATTGGCCGGTTCCTACGCATGGGCGGCGCCTTCTTCATCCGCCGGCGCTTCCGCGGCAATGCTCTATACACCGTCGTGTTCATGAAGTACCTGGCGACAATCATGGCGCGCGGGCATTCGATCGAATATTTCATCGAGGGCGGACGCAGCCGCACCGGCCGGCTGCTGCAGCCGAAGACCGGCATGCTGTCGATGACGGTGCGCACCCACCTGCGCGACCCGTTGCGTCCGGTGGTGTTCGTGCCGGTTTATTTCGGCTACGAGCGCATCATCGAGGGAAGCACCTACGTCGGCGAGCTCTCCGGCAAGCCCAAGGAAAAGGAAAGCGTCCTCGGACTGGTGAGCTCGCTCGGCAAGCTGCGCGAGCGCTTCGGGCGCGTGCACGTGAATCTGGGCGAACCGATCGCGCTCGAAGAGATTCTGGCGCAATCCGGGCCGTCGCCCCGACCAAACTCCGAGGAGGATGCGCGCGCCGCTCGGGTCGGGGCGGCCGTCGACGAGCTCGCCGCTCGGATCATGCGCAACATCAACTCGGCCGCGGTGGTCACGCCGGTCAACCTGCTGGCGATGGTGCTGCTGGCGATGCCGCGACAAGCGTTGCCGGAGAGCGATCTGGCCCGGCAGCTCGACCTCTATCGGGCGCTGCTCGGCGGCGTGCCCTACAGCGATCGAGTCACGGTGACCGATATGCCGGGTCGGGAGATCATCGTGTACGGCGAGGAAATGAAGGTGCTGCAGCGGCAGACTCATCCCGCGGGCGACGTGCTGCGCATGAGCGACGAGAACGCCGTGCTGGCTGCGTATTTCCGCAATAACGTGCTGCATCTGTTCGCGATGCCGTCGTTGCTGGCCTGCGTGTTCCTGAGCAACGCCGAAGTGACTCATGAGGACATGCTGCGTCTCGGGGGGCGCATCTATCCGTATATCGCCGAGGAGCTGTTCTTGCGCTGGAACGAGACGGAGCTGCCGGAGGTGGTGACGCGCATCCTTGCCGAGCTGGCCCGTCACGGCTTGATCGAGCAGCACGCCGCTCGCGGCGTGTGGCGGCGACCGCCGCCCTCGAGCGCGCAGGCGATGCAGCTGTCCAGTCTGGCTCAGGCGACCCTGCAGACCATCGAGCGGTACTATCTGGCGATCGCGCTGTTGCTGCGGGCGGGCTCGGGGACCATCAGTCAGGCGACGCTCGAGGAGCGCTGTCAGCTGGCCGCGCAGCGCATCGCGCTGCTGTACGGTCTGAACTCCCCGGAATTCTTCGATCGTTCCCTGTTCGCCAATTTCATCGATCTGCTGCGCCGGCGCGGTGTGATCCGCGGCAGCGGCGGCGGCACACTCGAGTTCGACACGGTGTTGATGCGGGTCGCCGAGGATGCGCAGTTTGTCCTCAGCGAGCAGATCCGCCACAGCATTCTGCAGGTCACTCACGCGTGAGGCTCCCATGCATTTCTCCCGACCGCTTTACGAGGGATTGCCATGGCTATACATCGCGCTCGGCGCGGGCGGGATCGTCGTCAGTTACTTCGTGGCCGAGCCCGGCGTGCTGGCCGCGCTCACCGGCGTAGCGGGCTTCGCCGCCGTGCTAGCTGGGGTGGTGATCCTGTTGCGGCGGCGTGATTTCCGCGAGCTTGGCAGACGCTACGTCGGGCGCGATGCGATCGTACCGGATCGCCAGAAGCGCCCCGGGCCCGGCCCAGGTCAGGACTGAGAGCGCGGCGAGATCGTCGGAATCTGCACCGGCAGGTCCTCGCCGGCGAGGGTCGCCTCGTCGTGACCCAGCGTCGGAATCCCCGGCAGCGTGTCGTTCATATTCTCGGGCCCGCGCGCCGCGCGCTCGTCGACGTACAATAGCTCGTGTTTGCCGATCAGCACCACATCGCCGTCGCGCAGGTAGTGTCGATGCACGCGCAGCGAGCGCACGTACAGGCCGTTGGTGCTGTTCAGATCCTCGATGATGCTGGCGTGGCTGGTGGTGGTAATCTGACAGTGATGGCGGCTGATGAAGCGGCTCTCGATCTGCAGGTCGTTGTCAGGCGTACGCCCGACGATGACCCGCCCGGGCAGCAGCGGCAGCTCGTGCAGCGTACGGCCGTTCTCGGCAACCAGCAGCCGCGCAAGCGGAGGCAGCGCCGGCTCGCGCCCGCCACGGATGCGGGCCGCGCCCGGCGCGCCCAGCCGGTGGGGACGCGCGGCATACTCCACCCATTGGAGCTCCGCGACCGCATTGGCCACGTCCGCGGCGCTGACCTGATTCCGGTCGGCCGTGAACGCCGACATCAAGGCGGTGTCGCACAAGGTATTGATCAGACGCGGGACGCCGCCCGTGTAACGGTAGATTTCCTCGAAGGTGTCCGGCGCGAAGATCTCCGACGAGCCGGCGCCGGCTACTTCCAGGCGGTGCCGGATGTACTCGACGGTCTCCTCCGATGACAGCGCGGACAGATGAAAGCGCAGCCGCACGCGCTGATTGAGCTGTACGAGTTCCGGAGCATCGAGCTTGACGTTGAGTTCGGGCTGTCCGGCGAGGATGATGCGCAGCACCTTCTCCTTGGTGGTCTCGACTCCCGAGAGCAGCCGGACCTCTTCCAGCACGCGCTGTGACAGGTTTTGCGCTTCGTCGACCACCAGGAGCACGCGCCGGCCGGCCGCGTACTGCTCGATCAGGAAGCTGTTGAGGGTGGCCAGCAGCTCGCTCTTCTTCATCTTGAACGGCGAGAAGCCGAATTGCGCCAGGAGCGTTTGCAGGAAGTCGATCGCCGAGACCTGGGTCTGATTGATCTGCGCGACCACCACGTCCTGGGGAATCTCCCGCAGGAACGATTCGATCAGGGTGGTCTTGCCCGCGCCGATTTCGCCGGTGATCACCACGAAGCCGTCGGCGAACCAGATGGTCGACTCCATGTACGCCTTGGCGCGGGCGTGCTGTTTGGACAGATACAGGAACTGCGGATCGGGGCTGAGCCGAAACGGCAGCTCTTTCAGGTGAAAGGGCTCGATGTACATGGTTTCCGGCATGCTACGGCAGGCGCACCTGCGGGGCCACCAGCGCCAGCAGCGCGCGCGCGCGCCGGTCGCGCCGGTCGGGCGAGGCATCCACGAGCGTGCAGTGGCCGAGCTTGCGGTCGGGGCGGGGCGGTTTGCCGTAATCGTGCAGATGCACGCCCTCGAGCGCGAGCAGTTGCTCGCGCGCGGGAATCCGGCCGATGAGATTGACCATCGCGCTGTGTCCGACGGGACGAGTCGAGCCGAGCGGCAAGCCGAGAATCGCTCGCAGGTGATTCTCGAACTGGCTGGTGGCGCAGCCTTCAATGGTCCAATGTCCGGAGTTGTGCACGCGCGGCGCCATCTCGTTGGCGAGCAGCTGACCATGGCGTACGAAAAACTCGATGGTCAACACGCCGGTGTAGTGCAAGTGCTGCAGGCAACGCGACAGATACTGTACGGCCCTGCGATGCCAGCGGGCCGGGCCGAACGGTGCGCGCGTCACCCGCAGGACGCCTTCAGAGTGCACGTTGCCGTTCAGCGGGTAGACGACCGTTTCCCCACGTGTACTGCGCGCGCCTATGATGGAGACCTCGCACTCGTATGGCACCCATTCTTCGTACAGAAGCGGAACGTCGCCGAGGGACTCCCAGGCGCGTTGCGCATCGTCCCGGGTGCGTATGCGCATCTGCCCCTTGCCGTCGTAGCCCATGCGGCGGGTCTTCAGTACTCCGGGCATGCCGATTTCCCGCAGCGCGCGCTCAAGTGCCGGCCAGGAGCCGACCGCGCGCCAGCGGGTGGTGGGGATGCCGAGCCGCTCGAACAGGCGCTTCTCCGTGGCGCGATCCTGCGCGACGGCGAGGGCGTTCACGGGTGGGCAGAAGCGTGCGCGGCGCGCTCCCCGGGCATGCTTGCGCAGTGCCTCGACCGACACGTTTTCCCAGTCGAAAGTCAGCACCTGGCATTCGCGCGACAGCCACCGCAGGATCTTGGGGTCGGTGAACTTGGCGTGCACCACGGGCGCAACCCGGCCCGCGGGCGCCTCGCGCGACGGATCGAGGAATAGAAAGTCGAGCCCGAGCGGATAGCCGGCCAGTGCCAACAGCCGACCGAGTTGGCCGCCCCCGATGATCCCGATGGTCATGTGTGGGCCGTGCGCGGGTCGGGTTGGGCGAGCACCGCGGCGGTCTGATCGCGGCGGAACGCTGCGAGCGCCGCGTCGACCTCCGGATGTCTGTTGGCGAGGATGGCCGCGGCGCACAATGCCGCGTTGGCCGCACCCGCCGCGCCGATCGCGAAGGTCGCCACGGGCACGCCGGCGGGCATCTGCACGATCGACAGGAGTGAATCGAGCCCGCTGAGGGTCTTCGACTGCACCGGCACGCCAAGCACCGGCAGGGTGGTCTTCGCGGCAGTCATGCCGGGCAGGTGCGCCGCGCCGCCAGCGCCGGCGATGATGGCTTCCAGCCCGCGCTCACGGGCGGCGGCGGCGTATTCGAACAGCAGGTCCGGCGTGCGGTGCGCCGAGATTACCCGGACTTCGTAGGCTACGTCCAACTTGTCCAACATCGTCGCGGCCGCGCGCATCGTCTCCCAATCGGACCTCGAGCCCATGATGATGCCGATCAGCGCTTGCATGGGGCGGATTCTACCCAAGCAAGCCGCGTAAAGCGCGAAACAGCGCCCGGCCCGCCGGGCCCTGCCGGCTGGCCGCTCCCCCCGGCTGCTCGGCCCGCGCCGCGGCGATGAGCGTCGCCCAATGCGATCGATCGATGTCCGGGCGCAGCACCGCCAGCGCCTCGATCGCCGCATCGCCTTCGCCTACCAAGCGCTCTCGCCACTGCTCGGTCCTTTTGAAGCGCTGTGTCTCCTGGGCATCCTTCTCGCTGCGGGCGGCCAGCGCCTGGCGGATGGGCTCCGGGTCGATCTGGCGCATCAGCTTGCCGATGTACTGGCGCTGACGCGCGATGGCCGCGCGACTGCGGATCCGGCGTGCCTCGCGCACGGCCTCGAGCAGTGCGGCGGGCAACTGCAACGCCACGAGGTCGGGCTCGCGCAGCGCGGTCAGCGCCTCGCCGAGGTCTTGTGCGGCATGCGCACGGCGTTTTTTCTCGCTCTTGCTCGGCAGTTCGGCGTTCGGCTCGGGTGCCGCGGGCTCAGATGCGGGCATCGGGAAGATCCCCTGATCGGCTGGCGATGGCTGCTACACTAGCCTATTCCGTCGGTTCGCGTGAGCGCCGCGGCGGGCATGCCCGCCGGGACGCGCCCGCCCCCAGCGGTCGACCGTGCAACGAGGACTCTCCATGCAACATGGGCTCGAGCCCAACGCTTCCGCGAACACGCTTCAGGACGCCGTGCGCTGTGCTCTGGCGCAAGCCGCCCGACTCGGCGCTTCCCAGGCCGAGGCCGATGCCAGCATCGGGCAGGGACTGGGTGTGACGGTCCGGCTCGGCGAGGTCGAGACGATCGAATATCAGCGCGATCGCGGGCTGGCTGTGACAGTGTATTTCGGCAAGCGCAAGGGTGCGGCAAGCACCGCGGATTTGAGCCCGGAGGCCGTCTGCTCGATCGTCGCCAAGGCGTGTGCCATCGCCCGCTTTACCGCCGAAGACCCGTACGCGGGCCTGATCGAGCCCGAGGCCCTGGCCCGAGAGATCCCCGAGCTCGACCTGGATTACCCTTGGGCGCTCGCGGCCGAGGAGGCGATCGGCATCGCCCGGCGCTGCGAGCGCGCCGGCATGGACGTCGACGCGCGCATCACCAACTCCGAGGGCGCATCCGTCGGCAGCCAGCGCCACACCGGCGTGTATGGCAATTCGTATGGATTCATAGCCGGGTTTTCCGCGACCAGCCACTCGATCAGCTGTTCGCTCATCGCCCAGCACGGCAATGAGATGCAACGGGACTACTGGTATACGTCCGCCCGCGACGCGCTCGATCTGCAGACGCCCGAGGCGATCGGCGTGCAGGCCGGCCGGCGCGCGTGCGCGCGGCTTGGAGCGCGCAAGCTGAGCACTCGGCGTGCGCCGGTCCTGTTTGCCCCCGAGATGGCGCGCGGATTGTTCCAACACTTCATCGGTGCGATCAGTGGCCCAAGCCAGTACCGCAAAGCCTCGTTCCTGCTCGATTCGCTTGGGCAGCGTGTTTTTCCGCAGTTCGTGCGCATGAGCGAGCGGCCGCACATCCCCAAGGGACTCGGCAGCGCCCCGTTCGATGCCGAGGGCGCCGCGACGCTCGATCGGGAGCTGGTCGAGCAGGGCGTGCTGCGCGGCTATGTGCTTGGTAGCTACTCGGCGCGCCGTCTCGGGTTGAAGACCACCGGCAATGCCGGCGGCATTCACAACCTGCTGGTCGCGGCGGAGGGCACGGAGGGCGCCGACTCGCGCGAGGCGCTGCTGCGGCAGATGGGCCGGGGACTGTGGGTCACGGAGCTGATGGGCCAGGGCGTCAACGGTGTGACGGGCGACTATTCGCGCGGCGCGAGCGGATTCTGGGTCGAGGATGGCGCGATCGTGCACCCGGTTCACGAGGTGACCATTGCGGGCAACCTGCGCGAGATGTACGGTAACATCGTAGCGATCGGCAACGACGTCGACGTCCGCGGTACGATCCGCAGCGGCTCGGTGCTGGTGGGAGAGATGACCATCGCCGGGGAATGAGCCGGCGCCGCATCGCCCGGTGACCCGGTCCGTTACGATGCCGCAGGAGCCGATGACTGAGCGGGCACGACCGCGGCGGCGGGCGCATCGGCTACCCCACCCCTCGGCGGGGGTGGCGGCCCGCCGCTGAGTGCACTTCATCGCCGGCTGTGTCGGTCTCGGCCTACACTCCCGCCATGCACGCCTCGAACACTCGGTCGGCCCACCAGTCCTTCGCCTCGCTGCGGCTGCTCGCCGGTCAGGCGCTCAGCCGCGCTGCCGGCGCCCCCCTGGTCGGTGGCAATCGCGTCGAGCTGCTGATCGATGGGGCGGCGCATTTTCGCGCCTGGGCCGAGCTGATCGAATCGGCGCGCCACTATGTGCTTCTCGAGAACTACATCATCGCCGACGATGCGGTCGGCCGCCGGTTCCGCGAACTGTTGATTGCGCGGGCGCGCGCCGGCGTGTCGGTGGCGCTGATCCATGACTGGTTCGGCACGCTGGGCAACGCCGGACATCGCTTCTTCGCGCCGCTGCGCGCCGCAGGCGTCGCGGTGCGCACGTTCAACCGTCCGCGGCTGGAGAGTCCGCTCGGCTGGGTCGGCCGAGATCACCGCAAGCTGCTGGTGGTCGACGGGCAGATTGGCTCAATCTCCGGGGTATGCCTGGCGGCGAAATGGCTCGGCGACAGCGCGCACGGCGTCGCCCCCTGGCGCGACAGCGGCGTGCTGATCGCCGGACCTGCGGTGGCCGACATCGAAGCCGCGTTCCGCGACAGCTGGGCCGGGCTCGGCGGGCCGCTGGCGTTCGCAGCCGCGCCGGCGGCGGCTGCGTGCGGCGACGTGGCGCTGCGTATCATCGCCACGCAGCCCGCTCATGGCGCGATGTTCCGGCTCGACAGCCTGATCGCGGCCATGGCGACCCGGAGCCTGTGGATCAGCGACGCTTATTTCGTCGGGATTCCAACCTACGTGCGCGGTCTGGCCGCCGCCGCCGCGGACGGCGTGGACATGCGGTTGCTCGTGCCGGGTAACAACAACCTGCCGGCGGTCGGAGCGCTGTCGCGCGCCGGCTATCGTCCGCTGCTCGAGGCGGGCATCCGCGTGTTCGAATGGAACGGTAGCATGATGCACGCCAAGACGGCCGTCGCCGACGGCCGCTGGGCAAGGGTGGGCTCCTCGAACCTGAATCTCTCCAGCTGGCTCGCCAACTGCGAAATCGATGCCGCCGTAGAGGACACGGGCTTTGCCGAACGGATGCAGGAGCAGTTTCTGCACGACCTCGACAACGCCACGGAACTGACGCTGCGCGGCCGGCGTCCGCAACTGCGAGCGGCGCTGGTCGGGCGCAACCTGCGCAGCGGCAGCTCCTCGCGGGCCGCCGCGAGCGCGCTGCGCATCGCGAACACGGTGGGCGCCGCGATCGCCAACCGGCGCGTGCTCGGGGATTCCGAGCGCGGAGTGCTGAGCTTGGCGGGTGGCGCGCTGGTGGCGCTCGCCGTGCTGGGATTCTGGTTGCCGGAGCTGCTGGCGTGGCCGGTGGCGATGTTTTGTGGCTGGATGGGACTGAGTTTATTATGGCGGCGCCTCAAACGCGTGCGCGCACGCCGCTAGGCCGTCGAGCAGGTCGAGGCGCTGGCGATCGATCAGCAGGAGAGTGCGCTCGAGGCTGTGCGCGCAGCCCTCGCCCCCGTCGCTGCCGGAGCCAGCTATCGAGCCGTGGCGTCCAAAGGGCAGCGCACCGCGACCGTGCTGCTCGATGCGGCAACGGCCTGCCAGGCCGACGGGCTGGCATGGGCGCCTTCCGGCGCGGTGAGATCCTGAACTGGCTGGTGCCGAGCACCCCGGGTGCCGGCTAAATGAAACCCTAGGTATCGGCCAATTGAAAGGTCTAGAGAAGATTCGCAAGCCAATATCCTTTTAATCTTCGCTCTGAGCATCCCGGGCCTTCGCCCCCCGTTTCACCGCTGCCGGGCCTTATACGCCGGCTCAAACGGGATGTTCAGTGCCAGCGGCAGCCCGAGTGCGCACAGTCCCATCGAGCCGCCGCTTGAGGGCGAATCCCGGGATCTCTGCTCACTTTCGATGAGGGACGGCACGTCGCATCCCTCATGAAGCGTGCTCAGCTTTGTCGAACCTACGGTTCTCATCCTGTGCCCGCAAAAACGTCGAGGCCCGCTGGTTGGCGGGCCTCTGTACGTTTTTGGCTGGGGGACTAGGATTGCTCGGCTCCTCGTGAGCCTCGCCCCTTCGGGGCCGGCCTGCGGCCGTCCAAATTTGCTCCCGGCAAATTTGTCGAACCTACGGTTCTCATCCTGTCCCCGCAAAAACGTCGAGGCCCGCTGGTTGGCGGGCCTCTGTACGTTTTTGGCTGGGGGACTAGGATTCGAACCTAGGTAAACGGAGTCAGAGTCCGTTGTCCTACCACTAGACGATCCCCCAATACTGTATGGCACCCGGTGCGCTTTACCCTTGTATTGAAACCAGATCCGCTTACGACTGCAAGCCACGCTGGGGATCTGGGAGAGCCCGGCTCATCCTGAGTCTCGGCCCTTCGGATCCACTGCTGTGCGCGGCCGAAAATCGCCCCGGCGATTGTGCCGAACCCCGGTAATACAGAGTCAGGGTCCGTTGTCCTACGACGAGGTTCCCCAAAATCCCGCGATACCGGTACGGCGGTACACGTAGCGTATGCACCGCAGCATCGGCAGCTCTTGACGCCGGCCTCGGCGACGGGCCCTCGAGGCCCGATCAGCGCTTCGAGTACTGCGGGCCGCGACGTGCCTTACGCCGGCCGACTTTCTTACGCTCCACCTCGCGCGCATCGCGGGTGACGAAGCCGGCGGCACGCAGCGGCTTGCGGTAAGTCTCATCGTGCTGGATCAGCGCGCGGGTAATGCCGTGGCGGATGGCGCCGGCTTGGCCGGTGATGCCGCCACCGTCGACCGTGACGCTGATGTCGAAGCGGCTCGTGAGTTCCAGGGCCTCAAGCGGCTGACGCACGATCATTCGTCCGGTCTCGCGGCCGAAGAATTCGTCGAGCGGCCGATCGTTGACGACGATCTGACCCGTGCCGGCGCGCAGGTAAACCCGCGCCGTGGCGGTTTTGCGTCGACCCGTGCCGTAATTCAGTTGCTGGACTGCCATTCGATAAACCTCAAAAGATTCCATCCCGGGAGCGTGATGTCCGTCCACTCACCCTGAGTGGCGGCTCGTCGCGCCAGAGCCCCGAGCGCTCAAAGCGCAAGCGGTTGCGGCTGCTGGGCTTGGTGCGGATGCTCTCCGCCGGCAAACACATGCAGCTTCTTGAACATGCGCCGACCCAGCGTGTTCTTCGGCAGCATGCCCTTGACCGCGAATTCGATCGCCCGCTCGGGGTGTTCGGCGAGCAGTTTTTCGAGCGCGATCGACTTGATGCCGCCGATGTGCCCGGTGTGGTGATAGTAAATCTTGTCGGTGAGCTTGCGGCCGGTGACGTGCACCTTGCCGGCATTGAGCACCACGATGTGGTCGCCCATGTCGACGTGGGGGCTGTAATCGGCCTTGTGCTTACCTTTCAGGCGATGGGCAATTTCCGTCGCGAGGCGCCCGAGCGTCTTGCCGGTCGCATCGACCACGAACCAATCGCCCCGGATAGTGCCGGACTTGGCGAAAACCGTCTTCATTATGAGCCTCTGCAGGGGGGCATCGATCCAAAGAGGACCCGATCCAAAAGGGCCCGCAAGTCTACTGAAGGCGCGCGCGCATTGCAAAATGCCTGTGCCTGCGCCGCGGGTTCGGTTTCCTCTCCGTGCCCGACGCCTCTATAATGACCACATGGAAGCCTGCCGCTCGTTCGATTCCTGGGTGGCCGCGGCCGACCGGGCACTGCGGGCCCTGTGCGCGCCCGCGCATCCGTCACGACCTGTTCCGCGCGGACCCGACACTGCAAAGCCCGAGCTCACGGCCGACGAACGACGGCAAGCCGCATCGCTGATGCGAGTCAATCACGCCGGCGAGATCGCCGCGCAAGCCCTTTACCACGGCCAGGCGCTGGTAGCACGCAATGATGCGACGCGGGAGATGCTGCTGAAGGCGGCTCGCGAGGAGACCGACCACCTGGCGTGGTGTGCCACTCGCCTCACCGAGCTCACCGCCCGCCCCAGTGTGCTCGATCCGCTGTGGTATGCCGGATCGTTCGCGATCGGGGCCTTGGCTGGCCTGCTGGGCGATCGTGTGAGCCTTGGGTTCGTCGTCGAGACCGAGCGGCAAGTCGAGGGGCACCTGGACGGGCACCTGGGTGCGCTGCCGCCGGGCGATCATCACAGTCGCGCCATCGTCGAGCAGATGCGGGCCGACGAAATTGTTCACGGCGCACACGCCAAGGCCGCCGGCGGCATCGACCTGCCGTCGCCGATCCGAGCGCTGATGAGTGCGACGGCGAGGGTTATGACCGCGACCGCCCACTGGATCTGATCGCGACGGCTCTCACCACCACGGCCGTACGGCCCGCCCGTACAGAGACCTCTGATTTTCGCAGCTTCGGGTGCAGAAGCCTTTTACCTGGCGGGGTAAATTAAGTAATCTTGGCGTCAAGCCCATCCAAAAGGGGGAAGCCGGCAATGGAAGAAAACGTCGTCAAGCCGCTGAGTGACATTCCGGCGATCAATCGATTCCTCAGCTACTGCCGTATCCGCACTGTCGCCTCGAAGACCGTCGTGATTCACGCCGGTGATCTGCCCGACGTTCTTTACTACATCATCAGCGGCTCGGTCGAGGTGATGATCGAGGACGAGGAAGGCAATGAGATGGTCCTGGCCTACCTCAATCGGGGGCAGTTCTTCGGCGAGATGGGCCTGTTTTTCCAGGATGAGGCGATCCGCAGCGCTTGGGTGCGCACGCGCAACGCCTGTGAGCTGGCGGAGATGACCTACTCGCGGTTTCGCCAGATCGCCGCCGAGAGTCCGGGCCTGGTGTTCGAGCTGGCGACGCAGCTGGCGACGCGTCTCGATCGTACCAATCGAAAGCTCGGCGACCTCGCGTTCGTGGATGTTACCGGGCGCGTGGCGCACGCCATAAACAATCTGTGTGAGGAACCGGATGCCATGACGCACCCGGAGGGCATGCAGATCAAAGTGAGCCGGCAGGAACTGTCCCGCCTGGTCGGCTGCTCGCGCGAGATGGCGGGCCGGGTTCTGAAGGTCCTGGAGGATCAGGGGCTGCTGCGCGCCACCGGCAAGACAATCGTCGTTTTCAACGCCCGGCCGAAGATGCGGACCCGACCGGTGGTCGTCCCGGTCAATGCATCGGGCAAGCCGGTGCGCCCGGGACAGCAACAGGAAGATTAGGGCGCGCGCCTGATTCAGGCACCGGCGATCTGTGCGCGCATCGCCCGCAGCGTCGCCGCGTAGTCGCCGCTGCCGAAGATGGCCGATCCGGCCACGAAGGTATCCGCGCCGGCCCGCGCGCAGGCCTGAATATTCTCGACCTTGATCCCGCCGTCCACTTCGAGACGTATGCTGCGGCCGCTGGCCTCGATTCGCCGGCGCACCGCTTCGAGCTTGCGCAGGGCCATGGGAATGAATCGCTGCCCGGCAAATCCCGGGTTGACTGACATGATCAGCACCAGGTCGAGCTTCTCAAGCGTGTAATCGAGCCAGTCGAGCGGCGTGCCGGGGTTGAGGGCCAGCCCCGGGCGGCATCCGTGTTCGCGGATCAGATCAATGGTGCGATCGACGTGATCCACCGCCTCGGGATGAAATGTGATGAACCCGGCGCCCGCGCGGGCGAAATCCGGCACGATCCGCTCGACCGGGCGAATCATCAAATGGACGTCGATCGGCACCTTCGTGCCGTGTTTGTGCAGTGCCTCGCACACGAGCGGGCCGATCGTCAGGTTCGGTACGTAGTGATTGTCCATCACGTCGAAGTGGATCAGATCGGCGCCCGCGGCCACGACGGCATCGACCTCCTCTGCGAGCCGCGCGAAGTCGGCAGAGAGTATGGACGGGGCGATCCAGAGGTCGCTCATGTGGCCGGCCCCCCGCTCAGACGACGCAGCGCTTCGCCGTACTTCTCGTTGGTGCGTGCGATGATTTCAGGCGGGAGCTTCGGTCCCGGAGCCCGCTTGTTCCAGTCGAGCGTTTCGAGGTAATCACGCACGAACTGCTTGTCGAAGCTCGGCGGGCTCGTGCCCGGCTGGTAGGAATCCGCCGGCCAGAATCTCGAGGAATCGGGCGTCAGCGCTTCGTCGATCAGCGTCAGCGTGCCGTGCTCGTCGAGACCGAATTCGAACTTGGTATCCGCGATGAGGATGCCGCGCCGCTCGGCATGCGCGGCGGCGAACGAGTAGAGCGCGATGGCGGTATCGCGCACCTTTGCGGCGAGCGCGGCGCCGATCAGCCGCTCGGTTTGCGCGAACGAGATGTTCTGATCGTGCTCGCCAGCGGCCGCTTTGGTCGCCGGCGTGAAAATCGGCTCAGGCAGTGCTCCGGCAAGGGCCAGGCCCGCAGGCAGCGTAATGCCGCAGACCTGTCCGGTTTTCTGGTAATCCTTCCATCCCGACCCGATGAGGTAGCCGCGGACCACGGCCTCGATCGGCAACGCCCGCAGCCGCTTGACGATGACGGCGCGCTCGGCGAGCAGCGAGCGCTCCTCGGTGTCGGTGACCACGGTCGCGATTGCCCGGCCGGTGAGGTGATTCGGCACGATATGGGTCGTGCGCTCGAACCAGAACTGCGAGATACGGTTCAGAATTTGGCCCTTGCCGGGGATGGGGTCCGGCAGCACCACGTCGAATGCCGACAGGCGGTCAGTGGTGACGATGAGCAGCGCATCCGCCCCCGCTGCGTAAATGTCCCGAACCTTGCCTTCGTGGATCTTCTCCAGATCGCGCAACGAGGTCCGGTAAACGGTTGTGGCAGCCATGCTTGCTACTATAGCAGTGCATGCACGCCCTGCACGTCCGCCCTCGTCCATGAAGTACACCGGCAAGGTCGCCGGCGGTCTGCTCGGCTTGGTGCTCGGCTTCGGTCCGATCGGGGCCGTGCTCGGGATTCTGATCGGGCATCAGTTCGATGCCTACGCCGAACAGCGCTCCGGCCGGGCGACGCACTCGGCCGCGATCGGCGAACGATTCTTCCGCGCGACTTTCCGCGTCATGGGCTGTCTCGCCAAGGCGGACGGGCGCGTCTCCGAGCAGGAGATCGCCGCCGCGCGCGGGGTGATGACGCAGCTGCGACTGTCCCCCGCTCAGGTCCACTCGGCCATCGAGCACTTCACGGCAGGCAAGCAGCCGCAGTTCGATCTGCGCGCGGAGCTTGCCGAGCTCAATCGCGCCTGCCTCGGCCGCCCGCACCTGAAGCGCGTGTTCGTCGAGTTGCAGGTGCGCGCGGCGCTTGCCGGCAATGATCTTGACGGGCCCGTGCGGCCGATGCTCGCCGGCATCGCTGCGCGGCTCGGGCTGTCGGGACTCGAGTTCGCGCAGATCGAGGCTGCGCTGCGCATCCATGCACGCGGCTTCGGTCAGCCGCCCGATCGTGATACGGCGCAGGACCTCGAGCGCGCCTACAGCGTTCTTCGAGTGACACCGGGGGACAGCGATCGCGACATCGTCCGTGCCTACCGCCGTCAGCTCAGCCGCAACCACCCCGACAAGCTCAAGGCCAACGGCCTGCCCGACTCCATGCTCGAGCATGCCAAGCAGCGGACTCAGCAGATCATTGAGGCCTTCGAGCTGATCCGGTCTCGGCGGGGGATCAAGCCGTGAACGGTGCAGCGAAGTGGGCAGCGCGGCCTGCCCAGGCGTAATCTTCCCGTGTCATGGGCGTAAAATTCTGGTCGTTTCTCGATGACTGGTTCTTCGGCAGCGCTGGGCGTGGTCCGGTGGACCGCGGCCCGTTCGTGCATGGGCTCAGCTACGTCTACGCGGTCGTGCGCGATCTGCTGACCCGTGGGGAGATCAATCTTCGGGCGATGAGCTTGGTGTATACGACCCTGCTGACGCTGATTCCCTTGGCGGCCTTCAGTTTCGCGATCCTCAAGCTGCTCGGCGCCGGCGGCGACCTCGCGCCGGTGGTCTACCAGTTCTTCAGCGCGCTCGGCCCGCAGGAAGCCCCCAAGCTGACATCACGCGTGGTGCTGTTCGCCAATCGGATTGGGGGCGGGCTGCTCGGCTCGGTGGGCCTGGCGCTGCTCGCCGTGACGCTGATCATCACGATCAAGAAAGTCGAGGACAGTTTCAATTTCCTTTGGCGCGTGCAAAAGCCGCGCAGCCTGGCCCGCCGTGTCACCGAGTATCTGACGCTGCTGGTCGCCGGCCCGATCCTGCTGGTGATGTTCATCGGGCTGTCGCACCGCGCCATCGACAGCGCGTCTTTTCGCGATCTGAGTCACCTGCCGCTGCTCGATATCCTGACGACGGCGGGGATCAAGCTTGCGCCCTACGTGATGGTCATCGTGTTCTTCACCGGCCTCTATATTCTGGTGCCGAACACTCGGGTCCGGATGCGGCCGGCGCTGATCGGCGCGGTGGTCGCCGGGATATTGTGGGCGGCGGTCGGGCACATGTTCACGGCCTTCGTGGTGCACTCGCCGCGCTTGGCGATCGTCTACGCCGGATTCGCATTCATCGTGGCAGCCCTGCTGTGGACGTACTCCGGATGGCTCATCCTGCTCGCCGGTACGCTGCTTTCCTTCTATGTTCAGAACCCGGCCTATCTGCGCCTCGGGCTGCAGGCGCTGGAGCTCTCGGGCGCCGAGGTTGAGCAGCTCTCGGTGCGAGTGATGTACCTGGTGGGACGGGCATATCTTACGGGCGAGCGGCGTTGGCGAGTGAACACTCTGGCGGCCGAGCTCGGCCTGCCGTCCATTGCCGTGGCGGAAACACTCTCGCCCTTGGAGCGCTCCGGGATCCTGCTGGTGACCGAAGAGGACGAGCTGGTGCCGGCGCGCGACCTGGGGCGCATCACGGTCGCGGAGGTATTGGAGGTGGCCCGCAACCGGCAGACAGGCGATTTCCATCCGCGCGTGGTGCCGATTGCCCCGGTGGACCGGCTGCTCGGGGCGATCGACGAAGCGCGTCGCAGCCGTTGCGGTGACCTTACGCTGCGCGATCTGGTTCAAGAGTCGCCCAGGGCGAACCTGGTGTTGGCGTCCGGCAACGCCCCGTGAGAGGCGACGCCTAGATCGTCTCCGTGCCTGCTTCGGTACCGACGAGGAGCAGGTCCGCCGGCCGCAGCGCAAACAGCCCCACGGTGACCACGCCCGTGATGGCATCGAGCTGTTGCTCGAGCGTCGGGGGGTCGCTGATCGTCAGTCCGTGAACGTCGATGATCTGATTGCCGTTATCGGTCACGAAGCCGCGGCGCCACACCGCGCGGCCACCCCGCGTCTCGATCGCGCGCGTTACCAGCGCGCGGGCCATCGGAATGACCTCGATCGGCAGAGGGAACGCGCCCAGAGTGCCGGCCAGCTTGCTGTCGTCGATGATGCACACGAAGCGCTCGGCGGCGGCCGCAACGATCTTTTCGCGCGTCAGCGCGCCGCCACCGCCCTTGATCAAGTGCCGGGCTCGGCTGGCCTGGTCGGCACCGTCGATGTACAGATGCAGTGTGCCGACCTCGTTGAGGTCGAGCACCTCGATGCCGGCGGCACGCAGCAGGGTACTGGTCGCCTCGGAGCTGGACACGGCCGCCCGGATCAACCCCGGCCGCGCAGCGAGCGCCTCGATGAAATACCGCACTGTCGAGCCGGTTCCCACGCCGAGCACGTTGCCCGACTCGACATAGCGCAGTGCGGCCTGCGCGCAGCGCCGCTTCTTGGCGTGGACCTCGTCGCGAGTCGAACCGGTTGTGGACTGTGGCACGGATTTCCCCGGGGCTGAAAATGAATGTGCCCGCTTGCGCGGGCACGAGGGCATCGAACTTTGCTTCACCCGGCGGCCGCCGAAGCGGCCGCCGAGCGAAAGGCCTCACTTCTTCTTCGCAGCTTTCTTTTTCGCGGCCTTCTTCTTTGCCTTCGCCATGTTGGCTCTCCAATTGTCGGGTTAGTCCGAGGGCCGAGTATATACATGCGAGGCAAAAATACAAGCAAGTCTTGGGAGGATGTGGTAACGGCATCGAGAGGCGCGGGGACCGCGAATCGTACCGGCGTTCATCCATCGGCGGGTCTGGTCCGGTCATCGTATCCGCCCGCGAGTCGCGTTGCTTCGCGACTCGCGCCGATACCTGCTCGCCCGCATGCAGCCGCGCTCGCGTCGTCACGGCGCGTAGCGGATGCGGGTGCAACGGATGACCCCGCGTTCGGTTATCACCATGTCGAGCGGTACGTCGTGGGCGGCGCGAGCGATGTATTCGCGCCGCTGTAGCGCATAGGCGAGCCCGACGAGCAGGGGTCTGGACTCGATGGGGCATGTACGGCAAAACGCCAGTGCACGGTCGTAGTAGCCCCCGCCCATGCCGAGCCGAGTGCCGCGGCGGTCGAAGCCGACGAGGGGCAGGAAGATGATGTGCAACCTGCGCGCATCAGACAGCGCCGGCCCGTGCGGCTCGGCGATACCGAATCGATTGCGGTCCATGCGCGCGCTGATCGGCACGAACAGCATGGATCGTGCCAACCCGTGGGCTGCGATGCGCGGCAGGTAGACGTGGCAGCCGCGCCGGCGCGCCACCGCGATCAACTCGGTCGTATCGAGTTCTTCGGGGAGGGCCGCGTACAGCCCGATGCGCCATCCTCGGCGCAACCGCAGTAGGCGTGTGGCGTTGCGGGCAACGAGGCGCGCGGCGCGCGCGCGTTGCGGATCGGGAACGCTGCGGCGAAGCTGGCGAAGCACGGTCCGCAAGGGCTCGCGGCCGTGCTCCGAAGTGAAATCAGGGAGCGTCACCCGCCTGTGCCGGTGCGGGCCGTTGCTCTCGAACCGGAGCAACAGGTGGGACGAGCTGCGGTAGGTAAGGCTTTCCGCTCGGGGCGGACCTGCACAATTCTGCCGACAAGCCCACAAGTCCCATGGGTGTTTCAATTAGGGTCCGAGGTAACCCGACCCGCGTATCGAGCACCGCAGGCGACGCTCGACTCACTCTACACCAAACCCGGGCGGGGCGCAGTGTCGCGGCGACTCACAATTCGAGCGGCTGGGTGTGTCCGAGCGCGCTCTCGAGGCGCTCGCGCAGTGCGCGCACCTTCTCCCCGGCCTCGACCGCGACTCTGCTGCCGCGCGTGCGCAGCTGCAGCAGCTCATTGGCCATATTGAGCGCGACCATGACCGCAACCCGATCGAGTCCGACCACTTTGCCGCTGTCGCGCACTTCGCGCATGCGCGTATTGAGGTACTCGGCCGCATCGAGCAGCGCCGGCCGCTCATCGTGGGGGCAGGCGACCATGTAATCGCGGTCGAGGATGCGTACGCTGACGCGGGCCGGATCCTGACTCATGCACTGTGCTCCAGGGCCTTCAACCGTCCGATCATAGCTTCGACGCGCACACGCGCCTGCTCGTTCTTCTGCAGCAGCGCGGCACGTTCGTTGGCGAGCGACTCATGGCGCTGCTTGAGCGCGCGGTTCTCATCATGCAGGCTTTCCAGGACCCCGAGCAGTTCCTCGACCCGCCGCGTCAGGCGGGCGAGCTCGGCATCGAGCGACGAGGGTGCGGGGGCGGCCATGCTGGCGCGACTATAGAGCGGCGCTCTTGGCGAGGTCAATCTGCGCCGATCGCGGGTGTCCGGCGGCCAGGCGCATCCCTCGGCATGCACATGCTGCATAATGGCGGGCAATGCTCCCAGGAAACTACGCGGAGATTCAAAGTGCCCTCACCGAGGAGCACTCGCTGGCGGACGCGGCCGAAGCGCACGGCACGCTCACCGGCTCGCTGTGCTCGGTGTCCGACTACCGATTCGAGTACTGGTTGTGCGACATCCTGCCGGAGGGCAAGGCCCGTGCGAGCGGCGCCGCGCTTCTGCGCGACCTGTATCGGAGCACCTCGGATGCGCTGTTCGCCCCGGACATGGGCTTCCAGCCGCTGCTGCCGGAGGATGGTCAGTCGATCATCGAGCGTGCCGCCGCGCTCGGCCGGTGGTGCCATGGATTCCTGTACGGGCTGGGTCTGGGCGCGCTGCGTGACGCGCAGCGCATGCCCGACGCGCTGAGCGAAATCGTCGAGGACATTACCGAAATCGGACGCGCGGTGGTCGACACGGGCCAGAGCGAAGAGTCTAACGAGGCGGCTTATGCCGAGCTCGTGGAGTTCCTGCGCGTCAGCGTCCAGGTGGTGTTCGAGGAGCTGGCGCCGTTGCGCGAGACCTCGGCTTCATCCCTCTCATCCGGAGCGTCATTCCATTGAAATCCGTCACGGCCGCAGAAGAGTTCAGCCGCCGCCGCAGTGCGCTGATGCGCCTGATGGGGCGCGATGCCATCGCCATCGTTCCCTGCGCGCCGGTGAGCAGGCGCAATAATGATGTCGATTACCCCTATCGCCAGGATAGCGATTTTCACTATCTGACCGGATTCGGGGAACCGGAATCGGTGGCGGTGTTGATCCCGGGACGTGAGCAGGCCGAGTACATCCTGTTCGTGCGCGAGCGCGATCCGGCCCGGGAGACCTGGGATGGACGGCGCGCCGGCCCGGCCGGTGCGCGGCGCGTTTATGGCGCCGACGATGCTTTCCCGATCACCGATATCGACCAGATCCTGCCGGGGCTGATGGAGAACCGCGCCAAAGTCTTCTACGCCATGGGCATGTATCCGCAATTCGATCAGCGGTTGGTCGGCTGGGTGAACGGCTTGCGCACGCAGGCGCGTAATGGCGGCCATCCTCCCCAGGAAATCGTGGCACTCGACCAGGTACTGCACGAGTTGCGGCTGATCAAGTCGCGTACCGAGCTCGAGTTGATGCGCGCGGCGGCGCGCATCGGTTCGCTGGCCCACGTGCGCGCCATGCGCGCCTGCCGTCCCGGCCGCATGGAATACGAGCTGATGGCCGAGATCGTGCACGAGTTCCGGCGGCACGGCGCCGACACGTCGTATCAGCCGATCGTCGGCGGGGGCGCCAACAGCTGCATCCTGCATTACATCGAGAACAACGAGGTCCTGCGTGCGGGCGATGTCGTGCTGATCGATGCCGGCTGCGAGTACGATTGTTACGCCTCGGACATCACGCGTACCTTCCCGGTCGGCGGGCGCTTCACGCCCGAGCAGCGGGCCGTATATGACGTGGTGCTCGAAGCGAATCTTGCGGCGATCGCCAAGGTGCGGCCGGGCAATCACTGGAACGAGCCGCACGAGGCGGCCGTCCGCGTGATTACCCAGGGACTGGTACGGCTGGGGTTGCTCAAAGGCCGGCCGGCGAAGCTCGAGCGCGATGGGGCTTACCGACGGTTCTTCATGCACCGCACCGGCCATTGGCTCGGCATGGATGTGCACGATGTGGGCGATTACAAGACGGGCGAGGCTTGGCGCGTGCTCGAGCCTGGCATGGTCCTGACGGTTGAGCCCGGTATTTACATTCCCCGGGGGGCGCGCGGGGTTCCGAAGCGCCTGCAAGGCATCGGGGTGCGAATCGAGGACGATGTTGCGGTGACCCGCGCCGGGGCCGAGGTTCTCAGTGACGGCGCACCGAAGGATCCGGATCAGATCGAGACGCTCATGGCCGAGCCGCATGCCGAGGCGCCGCCGGCGCCGCACCGGCGGCTATCCCGGACCGCACGGCGGGGAACGCGTGCCTCCCACTGAGCACACTGGCCGGCGGGAGACGAGTAGCCCGCGCGCCTGCGATATCGTGATCGTCGGCGGCGGCTTGGTGGGGGCGAGTCTTGCGCTCGCGCTGGCCGGCGCTGGCCGGCGCGTGCTGCTGATCGAGAGCGTGGCCCCGGACTCCAACGTGCAGCCGAGCTTCGACGAGCGCACCACGGCGCTGGGTAACGCCAGTCGACGTATCTTCGAGGGGTTGGGCGTGTGGGATGATCTTGCGCGTGAGTCGGCCCCCATCCGTGTCATTCATGTATCGGATGCCGGCCGCTTCGGCAGTGCACGCTTGCGTGCCGAGGAGCAAGGGGTCGACGCGTTCGGCTACGTCATTGCGAATCGCGCCATTGGAGCAACCCTGTGGCGTGCTCTGCAGCACGTCGATGGCATCACGGTGCGAGTTCCGGCGCGAGTCACCGCGGTTGAGGTCGCCGCCGACGGGGCGGCCCTGACCGTGACCGGCAGCGACGGGGCGCAGGAGATGCTCACTGCGCGACTGTTGGTCGCGGCAGACGGGGCTCAGTCCGTGGTGCGCGCCGCAGCGGGTATCGCAGCGGCGGTCGAGGATTACGATCAGGTCGCGATCACCGCAGCGGTGGTTGCCGACCGGCCGAACGACGGGACGGCGTACGAGCGCTTCACGGCCTCCGGACCAGTGGCTGTCCTGCCGCTGCACGGTGGAGGTTACGGTACGGTCTGGGCCTGTACTGCGACTCGTGCGGAGCAAGTGATGAAGCTGGGCGACGAGGCGTACCTGGCCGCGCTCCAGGAGCGCTTCGGGTGGCGCATCGGGCGCCTGCTGCGCGCCGGGCGGCGCGCCTCGTATCCTTTGAAGCTGTCGCGCGCCGCCGCGACCGTGGGTATGCGGACCGCACTGGTCGGCAATGCGGCTCAGGGGCTGCATCCGGTCGCCGGTCAGGGCTTCAATCTCGGGTTGCGCGATGCGGCGCTGTTGGCCGAGCATATCGTCGCCGCCGGCGGTGACCCGGGTGCGCCCGGGTTGCTGGACGGCTACAGTCGTGCGCGCGCCGCGGACCGCGCCGGGGTGGTGCGATTTACCGATTCCCTGGTCAGGCTGTTCGCCAGCGGCCTGCCCGCCGTCAGCGTGCTGCGCGACTTGGGTCTGGTGCTGTTTGATCTTTCGCCGCCGGCCAAGCGGGCCCTGGCGCGGGTGAGTCTCGGGTTCGGCGGCCCGACGCCGCGCCTGGCGCGGGGTTTGACCCTGACATGAGCGGCGCGCGTGCGAATTGGGACGTGCTGGTCATCGGCGGTGGGCCGGTTGGCGCGTGCGCGGCAGCGTTGCTGCAGCGTGCGGCCGGTAAGGCGCGTCGGCCGCTGAAGGTCGGGTTGCTCGAGCCGGCACGCCCCACGTCTCCGGCGGCGGACGCGCCGCTCGATGCACGGGTGTCCGCATGGTCGCGCGCCAGCGAGCGCATTCTGCGGGCCGCCGGCGCCTGGGATCACATGGCGGCGCAGCGCATCGCGCCCTACGAGCGCATGTGCGTCTGGCCAGAGACAGTACCGGCGCGCAGTCCGAAAGCGCTGGTGTTCGATGCGGCGTATGCCGGTGAAGCCAATCTCGGGATCATTGCCGAGAATCGTCTGGCGCAGTGCGCGGCGCTCGATGCGTTCGTGACGGCCGGCGGGACGATCCTCCCGGAAACACTGTCGGCGGTGACGATCGGTGAGCAGGGGGTGGAGGTGCGCACCGGCTCGAGCATCGAGCGGTGCCGGCTGCTGGTCGGCGCCGACGGAGCCCATTCCAGAGTGCGGGAGGCGGTCGGCCTGTTCGCCCACGGGCAGAGCTACGGTCAGAAGGCGATTGTTGCGAATGTCCGCACCGAGCGGCCGCATGAGCGCACGGCTTGGCAGCGCTTCTTGCGTACCGGGACGCTGGCATTCCTGCCGTTGGCGGACACATCGAGTTCCATCGTCTGGTCTGTCGACGAGGCGGTCGCTGGCGAGCTGCTCGCGCTGGATGATCTGCGCTTCGAGCAGGCGCTGCTCACGGCGTCCGATGGCGTGCTCGGCGCCGTGCGGTTGTGTACCGAGCGTGTCGCGCTGCCATTGCGCCGTGTCCGGGCCGAGCGCTTTACCACGGCGCGCTGCGCGCTGATCGGTGATGCCGCGCATGTGGTGCACCCACTGGCGGGTCAGGGTGTGAACCTGGGCTTGCTCGATGCGGCGGCGCTTGCCGAGTGCGTGGCGCGGGCCCATCACTCGGAGGAGGACCCGGGCGCGGTGGGCCCGTTGCGCCGCTACGAGCGCTGGCGCAAGAGCGAGATCGTGCCGATGGCGCTGGCCATCGACGCATTCAACCGCTTCCTCGCGCATGGCACAGGTCCGGTGTCGAGACTCGCGCAGCGAGGCCTTTCCTGGGTGAACCGCAGCGACGAGGTGAAGCGCTTCTTCGTCACCCATGCACTGGGGTTGGCGGGCGAGCTGCCCGCTGCGGCACGCCGGGGCGACGCCTGGCTCAGCTGAGCGGGATCTGATCGATCTTCGCCGCGCAGATGAAGTCGTTTTCCGAAAGCCCCTTGATCGCGTGCGTGGTGTACTGCACGCGGCAATAGTTATAGCCGACCTCGAGATCCGGATGATGGTCTTCGATGTTGGCGATGTGGGCGAGCGCGTTCACGAAGCTCATGGTCCGATAGAAGTCCACGAACTTGAACTCCCGTCTGAGGAAGGGCCCCGCTTCGGACAGCACCCACTGGGGCGAGAGGTGCTGGGCCAGCGTCTCGGCCTGCGCGCGGGTGAGTGGCGCAACGCCGCCCTCGCAGGGCTTGCACTTCTTGTCGGTCAGGCCGCTCACCGTCGGGCCTTCATGCGACCGCGGTCTCGGACGCGGCCTCCTTCCTGGTGAACTTGCGCGCCACGTACTGCTCGAGCAGATCCTGGAATTCCTCCGCGATGTGATCTCCCTTGAGCGTCACGGTCTTCTCCCCATCCTCGTAGACCGGTGCGACGGGCCGCTCGCCCGTGCCCGGCAGGCTGATGCCGATATTGGCATGCTTGCTCTCGCCGGGGCCGTTGACCACGCAGCCCATGACCGCGACGGTCATGTCCTCGACGCCCGCGTACTCGCGCCGCCACTGCGGCATCCGGTGGCGGATGTGTGTCTGGATGCTTTGGGCCAGTTCCTGGAAGACGGTGCTGGTCGTGCGCCCGCAACCGGGGCAAGCCGTCACGAGCGGCAGGAACGAGCGCAGGCCCATCGTCTGCAGGATCTCCTGGGCCACGATCACTTCCTGTGTGCGGTCGCCCCCCGGTTCGGGCGTGAGCGACACTCGAATCGTGTCGCCGATCCCGCGTTGCAGGAGAACGGCCATGCCCGCGGTGGAGGCGACGATTCCCTTGGAGCCCATGCCGGCTTCGGTCAGGCCCAGATGCAGCGGGTAGTCGCAGCGGCCGGCGAGGTCGCCGTAGATCGCGATCAGGTCCTGCACGCCGCTCACTTTGGCCGACAGAATGATGCGCTCGTGGGGCATGCCGAGCGCTTCGGCGCGGCGCGCGCTCTCGAGCGCCGACAGCACTACCGCGTTGCGCATGATCTGCTGCGCGCTCAACGGCTGGCTGCTGGCGGAATTCTCGTCCATCAGGCGCGTGAGCAGATCCTGATCCAGACTGCCCCAGTTGACGCCGATGCGCACCGGCTTGCCGTAGCGGCAGGCCGTCTCGATCATCTCGGCGAACTGCGGGTCGCGCTTGCTGCCGCGCCCGACGTTGCCGGGATTGATACGGTATTTGGCGAGCGCTTCGGCGCAGGCCGGATGCTCGCGTAGCAGCTTGTGGCCGTTGAAATGAAAATCCCCGATCAGCGGCACGTTTACGCCCATCTGATCCAACCGCTCACGGATGCGCGGCACCGCCTCGGCAGCCTCGGCCGTGTTTACGGTGACGCGCACCAGCTCGGAGCCGGCGCGGGCGAGTGATTTGACCTGCTGAGCCGTACCTTCGGCGTCGGCGGTGTCCGTATTCGTCATCGACTGGACGACGACCGGCGCATCGCCGCCGACACGGATGGCGCCAATCAGGACGGGGACGGACGAGCGGCGGGGGATCGGGGACATGGGAACCTGCCAGTGACGGGGTGGGTCGTGGAGCCAGCCGATTTTACCGGGACGGGCCGCCGGCCGCGACCACCGCCGGACGTCCGCCCTGTCGCACGCGCCGCGAAGGCTCCAATCGGGCCGCAAGACTGGTATCATTATCTCATCTCGTCAATCCGTCTGCGCGGAGAGGGTCCGGCCTGCGCCCGGAACGCCGAAGGCGCAATTTCCGCCCGGAAACGCTCAGGCACACGAACGGCAGACGACGCAGGCAAACGATGCGCCTGCACGGGATCTCTGGAGAGCGGCGGAAGCCTCGCGGCGCCTGCCCACCGAAGGGGAGAGGCGTACTTGCGCCCGATCTCTCAGGTCACCGGACAGAGGGGCGGTAGGCTGGACCTGCCGTTTTTTTGTTTCTAAGGAGGATCTGTGGGACGACGCACCCCGTTATTCGCCATTCATGAGAGCACCGGCGCGCGCATCGTCGAGTTCGGCGGCTGGGACATGCCGCTGCACTACGGCTCGCTGCTTGCCGAACATCATGCCGTGCGCCGCAGCGCCGGTGTGTTCGACGTCTCGCACATGTGCATCGTCGATCTCGAGGGCACCGAGGCGCGGCCGTTGCTGCGGACCCTTTTCGCCAACGATGTCGGCAAGATCACGGCTCGCGGCAAGGCGCTTTACGGGTGCCTGCTGAACGAGCGCGGCGGGGTAATCGATGACCTCATCGTGTACTACCTCGGCGAGCAGTGGTTTCGGGCGGTCGTCAATGCGGGAACGCGCGACAAGGATTTGGAGTGGATCCGGCGGCACGCGGTGGACTTTGGCGTCACGGTGACCGAGCGCACTGATCTGGCCATGCTCGCGGTGCAAGGGCCTGCGGCACGCGAGCAGGTCGCGGCCTTGCTGACCCGTGCCGGGGCGGAGCGTGCGCTGGCGCTCGAGGCATTCTTCGGCGCCGAGATCGACGGCTGGTTTGTCTCGCGCACCGGCTACACCGGCGAGGACGGCTTCGAGGTCATGCTGCCCGCGGCTCAGGCACAGTCGCTATGGCGGGCTCTCACCACGGCGGGAGTCGTCCCGTGCGGTCTTGGAGCGCGCGACACGCTGCGCTTGGAGGCGGGCATGAATCTCTACGGTCACGACATGGACGAGCACACCACTGCGCTCGAGTCGGGTCTCGCCTGGACCGTGGCGATGAGCCCGGGCAGGGCCTTCATCGGCCGCGAGGCTCTCGAGGCACAGCGTGCCCGCGGCGTGGAGCGCAAACTGGTTGGGCTCGTGCTTCAGGAGCGCGGTGTGCTCCGTGCCCACCAGCGCGTGATCGCACACGCGGCTGGCGAGGGCGAGATCACCAGCGGCACGTATTCCCCGACGCTGGAACGTTCGATCGCGCTGGCGCGCGTTCCGGCCCTCGCGCTCGGCCCCGTGCAGGTCGAGGTGCGCGGCAAGCTGCTCGATGCGCGCGTGGTCAAGCCGCCGTTCGTGCGGCACGGCAAATCCCTCATCGACTGAGCCGGCGCCGCGGTCCGATCGCCTCGTCTGAATCCGAGTCCGTCACGAGCAGTGCAACCATGCAGCAGCCGCTTGATTGGCAAGGCAGTTCCTGGGACGCCGAGCGCGCGGGCGATTCTGCCGTGGCTTGCGCCCGAGCGCCGCTTGCGGCGCTCGGGCGGGCACGAAGATGCTTTCCGTCCGGTCCTATATCCACACTCGAATCGATTCCCTGGAGCGTCGCATGAGCAAGGTTCCTACCGATCTGAAATACACGCGAACCCACGAATGGCTGCGCACGCTGCCCGACGGCACCGTTGAAGTCGGCATCACCGATCATGCCCAGCATGCCCTTGGCGACTTGGTGTTCGTGGACGTCCCCGAGTCCGGCCGCACGGTCTCCCCGGGGGAGCCGTTCGCCGTGGTCGAGTCCGTCAAGGCCGCTTCCGATGTATATGCGCCAGTGAGTGGCGAGGTGATCGAAGGTAACCCCGCGCTCGTCGGCGCGCCGGAGACCCTCAACTCCGATCCGTATGGCGGCGGCTGGCTGGCGCGTCTGCGCGTGACCGGGACATCGGGGGCGCTGCTGTCGGCCGCGGAGTACGAGAAGCTGACTGCGGAGGAGGCCGACTGATGGCATTCGTGCCCCACACGCGCGCGGACGTCGCGGCGATGCTCGAGGCCATCGGGGTGGAAAGCATCGAGCGGTTGTTCGAGGAAATTCCCGCCGGGCTGCGCATCGGCGCACTGCAGGACGTACCCGAGGCGCTCAACGAGATGCAGCTTGCCCGGCTGATGAGCGAACGGGCACACCGCGACGGGCGGCCGTCCTGCTTCATTGGTGCAGGCGCGTACGAGCACCACATTCCCGCGGCGGTGTGGGCGGTGGCGACCCGCGGGGAGTTCTACAGCGCGTACACGCCCTATCAGGCCGAGGCGAGCCAGGGCACGCTGCAGCTCCTTTACGAGTATCAGACCATGATGGCGAGTCTGACGGCCATGGAGGTCTCGAATGCCTCGCTCTACGACGGGGCCAGCGCGCTTGCGGAGGCGAGCCTGATGGCGGTACGGGCCAACCGCCGTTCGCGCTCGCAGCGCATTCTCGTGCCGAGCACCGTGCACCCGCACTACCGGCGCGCCGCGCTCGCGATCGCGGGCAACCAGGGACTGCGGTTCGAGGAATTACCGCTCGCGACCGACAGCGGCTGCACGAGCGCGGCGGCGCTCGAGCGCTATGACGGTGAGGACATCACCGCGCTGGTCATCCAGCAGCCGAACGTGTTTGGCCGGCTCGAGGACGTGGATGCCCTGACCGATTGGGCGCATGCGCACCACGCTCTGACGGTGGCCGTGGTGAATCCGGTCTCGCTGGCGCTGTTGAAACCGCCGGGGGACTGGGGCGCTAAAGGTGCGGACATCGTGATCGGGGACGGCCAGCCGCTCGGCATTCCACTGAGCTCGGGCGGACCGTACTTCGGGTTTATGACGACACGGCTCGAGCACGTCCGGCAGATGCCCGGCCGCATTGTCGGACGTACCGTCGATGCCGACGGCCACCCCGGTTTCACGTTGACGCTGCAGGCGCGCGAGCAACACATCCGCCGCGCCAAGGCGACCTCCAATATCTGCACCAATCAAGGGCTGATGGTCACGGCTGCCACCATCCATTTGTCGTTGCTCGGCGCCGAGGGTTTGTGGCGCACCGCCGCAGCCTCGCACCTGCGCACGCGCGAGCTGGTAGCGGCGCTGAGCACGCTGCCCGGAGTACGGCGGCGATTCTCCGGCCCTGTCTTCCACGAGGACGTGCTCAGCCTCGAGCGGCCGGTCGGGCCATTGCTCGAGCGCTTGGCTGCGCGCGGCATTCTGGGGGGCTGGGATCTCCAGGAGCATTACCCGCAGCTCGGTCCGGCGCTGCTGGTGTGCGCCACCGAGACCAAGACCGCCGAGGACATCGAACGCTACCGTGCCGCGCTGGATGAATGTCTGCGCGAGGCGCGGGCCGCCTGAGGCTGGAGCCGCTCATGAATTCCGAAAGAGCCAACCGTTTGGAAAAGCTGATATTCGAGTATTCGGTTCCCGGCCGCGGCGCCGAGGATCAGTGGCCCGCGCCGGTCGAAGCCGCCGCGGTGGCGGATCTGCCGCAGCCGCTGCGGCGGGCACGGCCGCCGCAGCTGCCCGCGGTGAGCGAACTTGAGGCCGTGCGCCACTTCACGCGTCTGTCGCAACTGAACTTCTCCATCGACACGAACTTCTATCCGCTCGGCTCGTGCACGATGAAGTACAACCCCAAGGCGTGCAATCAATACGCGATGTTGCCTGAGTTTCTCGCCCGCCATCCGCTGGCGCCGGATTCCACCGGGCAGGGCGTGCTCGAGTGTCTTTACGAGTTGCAGGAGATGCTCAAGGCGGTCACCGGGATGCAGGCGGTGTCCTTGAGCCCGATGGCGGGAGCCCAGGGCGAATTCGCGGGAGTGGCGATGATTCGCGCCTACCACCGCGCGCGCGGTGATCTGGAGCGCACCGAGATCATCGTGCCCCAGGCGGCGCACGGCACCAATCCGGCCACGGCCACCATGTGCGGTTGCGTGGTGCGCGAGGTGCCAGTCGATGCCGAAGGGGACATCGATATCGCCGCGCTCCTGGCCGTGGTTGGCCCCAAGACGGCCGGCATCATGCTCACCAACCCCTCGACCCTCGGGGTATTCGAGCGGCGCATCGAGGAGGTGGCGCGGATCGTGCACGCCGCCGGCGGCCTGCTTTACTACGACGGCGCCAACCTCAACGCCATACTGGGCAAGGTGCGCCCCGGTGACATGGGTTTCGACGTCATCCACGTCAATCTGCACAAGACCTTCTCCACGCCGCACGGCGGAGGCGGTCCGGGCTCCGGTCCGGTCGGGGTCGCGCCGCGACTCGCGCCGTTCCTGCCGGTGCCGGTGGTGGGCCGCCGCGCTGGTCAGTACTGCTGGCTCACGGAGCGCGACCTGCCGCAGTCGATCGGGCGGCTCTCGGCGTTCTGCGGCAACGTCGGGGTGTTGCTGCGGGCGTATATCTACATGCGCATGCTCGGCCGGGACGGTATGGCGAGGGTGGGTGAATTCGCCACGCTCAATGCCAACTATCTGCTCGCGCGGCTGACGCGCTCGGGCTTCGATGCCGCCTATCCCGGCCGGCGCGCCAGCCACGAATTCATCATCACGCTGAAGCGCCAGGCGCGCGAGTTCGGCGTGTCCGCCATGGATTTCGCCAAACGACTCCTCGATCATGGCCAGCATGCCCCGACCACCTACTTCCCGCTGCTGGTGCCGGAATGCCTGCTGATCGAGCCGACGGAGACCGAGAGCAAAGCCGCCCTGGATGCTTTCGCAGCAGCCATGGCCGAGATTCTGACCGAAGCGGCGCAAGAACCCGAGCACGTTACCAGCGCTCCGCATACCATGCCGGTACGGCGGCTCGACGATGTACGGGCGGCCAAGCAGTTGGACCTTACTTGGAAACCGGCGACCTAGTTCCCGATCGACGCCCGCCGCCCGGTGTGGTCCGGGCGGCGGGCGATTCGGGCACCCGGTCCTCGTCATTCGGAGTGGCGATGCGATCTGTTCGTCTCTTGTGCCTCTGTGCATTGGCTTTGCCTGTCTCGTTCGCGGCCGCGGCGAGCCCCCCTGCGCACCAGCGCCCGCTGCCAAGGCAGACGGCGGTGGCCGCACACCTGGCCCGCCGGGCCGCTGCGCTCGAGTCCAATCCGACCTGGGCCGCCACGCTCGGCCGCGTCGTCGGCAGCGTCGTGTCGATCGACTTCAGCCAAGACCGTGCCTTCGACACCGACGTGAATGAGACCGCCGAGGCGACCGGCTTCGTGGTCGACGCCAAGCGCGGAATCATCCTGACCAACCGTCATGTCGTGACCCCTGGCCCGGTGACGGCGACCGCCACTTTCATCGATCGCGAGCAGGTCCCGATTTATCCGATCTACTACGATCCGATTCACGATTTCGGTTTCTACCGTTACAACCCGAAGCTTCTGCGTTACATCCATCCCCGGTCGCTGCCGCTCGATCCAGCGGGCGCGCGGGTGGGACGCGAAATCCGCGTCATCGGCAATAACGCCGGCGAGCAGCTCGAGATCCTGGCCGGTACGCTGGCCCGCCTGCACCGCGCGGCGCCATTCTACGGCTTCGGCAATTACAACGATTTCAATACGTTTTACCTGCAGGCAGCCTCCGATACTTCGGGTGGATCATCCGGCTCGCCGGTGATCGACATCCGCGGGCAGGTGGTGGCGCTCAATGCCGGCGGCGCGGAAAACTCCGCCTCGAGCTTCTATTTGCCGCTCTGGGCGGTCAAGCGCGCGTTGAAGTTGATCGAGGCGGGACGGCCGGTCACGCGCGGCACGCTCTATACCGTGTTTCATTATCTGCCGTTCTACAAGCTGCAGCGGCTTGGCCTGCCCGCTGCGCTCGAGGCCGCAGTGCGCAAGGTCTTTCCGCAGCGCACCGGCATGCTGGTGGTCGGCACGGTGCTACCTGGCTCCCCGAGCGCCCGCGCTCTGCAGCCCGGGGACATCCTGGTCCGGGTCAACGGGCACTACGTCACCACCTTCTGGCCCCTGGAGCGGATTCTCGATCACTCGGTGGGCCGGCAGGTCAGGTTGCAGCTCGAACAGGGCGGCAGGCTGATCTCGGTCACGCTGCCGGTAGGCGATCTCGACGCGCTCACTCCTAAGGCCTACGTGCAGTTCGGCAACGCCGTGGTGAACACGCTGTCGTACGAGATGGCGCTGCAGCTGAACGTGCCGCCGCGCGGGGTCTGGGTCGCCAACCCGGGCTTCGTGTTCGGCGCAGCGGGGGTGCCGCGCGGCGCGGTCATTCACAGCATCGATTCGTGGCCGATCGACAATCTGCGCGATTTCCGGCGGGCGCTTGCCAAGCTCGCCGACGGTCAATATGCCACGGTGCGCTTCACGGTCGCGGCTGATCCGAATACCACTCATCTGGCGTACTTCCGCATGGACCGACGATGGTTCCCGGCGCAGTACTGCGTGCGCGACGACAAGCTCGACGCCTGGCCGTGCACGGCCCTGCCGCCCGGTCCGCCGTCGCCGCCGCCGCCGGTGAGCTCGACGCGCTTTCCCGTTTACCGCAATCCGCTGCTGACCCGGCTGGCCCACTCGCTCGTGTCGGTGACCTTCAGCATGCCCTACTCCGTATCGGGAGTGACTGAGCACTACTACCACGGAACCGGCGTGGTCGTGGACGCCAAGCGTGGCTGGGTCGTGGTCGACCGCAATACGGTGCCAGTTCCCCTCGGCGACGTGACGGTGACGTTTGCCGGGACCCTGCAAGTGCCGGGCCATGTGGTGTACGTCAGCCCCATTCACAATCTCGCCGTCGTCGCCTACGACCCGCGGCTGATCGGCTCGACGCCGGTGCGCACCGCGAAGCTCACGCCGAGCCGGCTGGAGGCCGGTGAGCCCGTGGACGTGATCGGCATCGGCGCCAACAACGATCTGCATTTCCGGGCCACGCAGATTTCGAGCATCGAGCCGCTGGAGCTGCCGCTGTCGCGGACCGGACTGTTCCGCGACACCAACATCGAGAGCATCCAGCTGGTCAATCCGCCGGACAATTTCGACGGGGTGCTCACCGACGGCCGTGGGGACGTGCTCGGGCTGTGGTCGAGTTTCGCGTTCGACACCGCCAATGGCGTCGGCCAGGATCTGCAGGGCGTGCCGATCGCGCCGGTCAAGGCGATGATCGAGCGGCTGCATAGCGGTGCGCCGCTGCATTCGCTCGACGTGGAATTTTCCATGACCGGGCTTTCGAGCGCGCGTCTGATCGGCCTGTCGCGCGCCTGGGCGGCGCGCATCGCGGCGCACAGCGGTACGCGCCGCGCCGTGCTTACCGTGGTGCGCACCGTGGGCGGCTCTCCGGCGCAGCGACTGCTCGAGCCGGGTGATCTGTTGCTGGCGGTAGATGGTCGTGTGGTGACGACATTCCAGCAAGTCGCGCGCGCCACCGCGAATCGAACTCGAGTGCGGCTGACGATCTGGCGTGGGGCGGGGGCGCTGACGCTGACCGTGCCGACGGTGGTGCTGTCCGGAACACGGCTGCGGCGTGTCCTCGAGTGGGGCGGTGCGACGCTCCAGGCGCCATTTCAGTCGCTGCTGGCGCAGCGGGGCGTGCCGCCCATCGGGGTGTATGTCGATGACTTCGCGTATGGTTCCCCAGCGGCGCGCTACGGCTTGTACCCGGGACTGCGGATCGTCGCGGTCGACGGCAAGCCGACGCTCGACTTCAATGCCTTCCTGCGCGCGGTGTCCCGCCAACCCAACCACGCCTCGGTGCGTCTGACGGCGATTGCCTGGAACAATGCGCCTACGGTGATCACGCTGACGCTGGACAATCACTATTGGCCGGCGTACGAGCTGCTGAGGACGCCGAGCGGCTGGGTGCGCAGAGCGCTCCACTAGCGAGCGCCGTGCGGAAGGACGCGGACCTTGAGAGCTGCGCCGGAGGATCTGCAGGCGGCGTTGCGCGCGCTGCGCGCGGGGGAGCTGGTCGCTTTCCCGACCGAGACCGTCTACGGACTCGGGGCGGATGCGCGCAACCCGGCGGCGGTGCGCCGCATCTTCACGGTCAAGGGCCGCCCAGCGCGACATCCCGTCATCGTGCATCTGAGCGATGCGAGTCACCTGGCCGATTGGGCCCGGGAGATTCCGCCGGCTGCCCGGCGGCTGGCCGAGCAGTTCTGGCCGGGACCGCTGACGCTGGTATTGCCACGCGCCGCCGGCGTCGACGACGGTATCACGGGGGGGCAGGATACCGTCGCGCTGCGTGTTCCCGCGCACCCCATTGCGCGGCAGTTGCTTGCGGCCTTCGCTGGCGGCATCGCCGCCCCGTCGGCCAATCGTTACGGACGGCTGTCGCCGACCTGCGCCAAGCACGTCCGTGAGGAGTTTGGTGACGCAGTGAAGCTGGTGCTCGACGGTGGAGATTGTCCGATCGGACTGGAGTCGACCATTGTGGCTTTCGGTGACGATGGAGCTCGGCTGTTGCGCCCGGGGCGCATCACTGCCGGACAGATTCGCGCCCTGCTCGGGGAGCTGGCGGTCGGTGCCGACGAATCGTCGCCCCGGGTGCCGGGCAGCACCGCGGCTCATTATGCGCCCTCGACGCCGCTGCATATCGTGCCGGCGGGTCAGATCGACGCGCGCAGCGCGGCCCTCTCGCAGGGCGGACAGCGCGTGGCGGTGTTGGCGTGGCGGGCGCCGCTCGGCGCGCATCCGGCGGTGACCTGGATCAATGCCGGTCCGCGCCCCCAGCAGTATGGCCACGACCTGTACGCGCATCTGCGCTCGCTCGATAAGGCCGGCTGCGCCTGCATCCTGGTGCAGGAAGTCCCGGACAGCGAGGCTTGGAGCGCCGTGCGTGACCGGCTGCGCCGGGCCGCCGTCGGCGCCGCAACCGACGCGTCGATCAGCGCGGCGTCGTGACGGATGAGCGCCAGACGCATCCGATTCATTGACCCGTTCCAACCGGCACAGATTCGCCGGCTGGTGCGTCAGTTCGGTTCCCCGTTGCTCATCTTGGACTGCGAACGGGTACGCGTGCAGGTGCGCAAGTTGCGTGCGGCGTTGCAGCGTGTGGATCTGCATTACGCGTTGAAACCCATGCCGCATGCGGCGGTGGTGCAGACCGTGCTTGCCGAGGGTGGCTGCCTCGATCTGGCCACCAGTGGCGAGGTGCAGCTTGCGCGCCGCCTCGGGGTCGATCCGGCACGGTGCATTCACACGCATCCGATCAAGCGCCCGCAGGACATTCGCAACGCACTCGATTTCGGAGTGCGCACGTTTGTTGCCGATAACCCCGACGAGGTGCGCAAGTTCGAGCGCTTCACCGACCGCGCCGAGTTGCTGCTGAGGGTCTCGTTCCGCAGCCCCGGGGCGGTGTGCGACTTGTCACGCAAGTTCGGCTGTGATCCGGAGGATGTGCTCGCCCTGGCGCGACTCGCCGCCGAGCTCGGCATCACCGTGCGCGGACTGTCGTTCCACGTCGGCTCCCAGGCTGGCGATTCCGCCAAGCACGTCGAAGCGATACACGCTTGCGCCGCGTTGATGGCCGCCGGCAGGCGACGCAAGCTCGGCATGCTCGACACGCTCGACATCGGCGGTGGGTTTCCGATCGACTACACGCAGCCGGTGCAGGATATCGGACGATTCTGCGAGCCGCTGCGCGCGGCGCTCGCCGATCTGCCCAAACGCGTGCGCGTGATCGCCGAGCCCGGCCGCTTCATCGTCGGGCCGGCGGCAATTGCGGTCGCCTCAGTGATGGGCCGGGCGCGCCGCGAGGGTCATTGGTGGTATTACCTGGACGACGGACTGTACGGTTCCTACAGCGGCCAGTTGTATGATCATGCCCGCTATCCCGTCGAGCCGCTGAAAGACGCCAGCGAGCGTCTGCCGTCCGTGCTGGCCGGCCCGACCTGCGACAGCATCGATGTGATCGCCGAGAATCTGATGCTGCCGAAGCTCGAGGCGGGTGATCTGATCGTCGGGCGCGCCATGGGGGCGTACACCTGGGCGAGCGCCTCGGAGTTCAATTTCTTTCCCAAGGCCACGGTGATCGCGGTGAATCTGACGCCGGGTGACGCCGGCATGGCGATGCCGTTTCCGCTTTGAACTGGCGCCGGACTATTTCGGCATCTTGGTGATGAGCGCGCGGAACTGGCGCAGCTTCGCCTCGATGACCGCCGCATTTCGCGGGCCCATGCGGATCAGCAACTTCTGTCCGGCCGGCAGCGCCTCGAGCTGGGGATTGGCGAACTGCCAGAATACGTGCGGCCGCACCAACTCGATCGGCGTGCTCACGGTGGGCGTGGCGAGCACGCTGTCGATTGCCTGGACCAGGCGGTCGTTGAAGTACTTGTGCGGATAGCCCAGGCTCTCATAAGCCTGTTGGAACAGAGGATAGAGACGGAAATAAAGCCGCGCGAGCGCCTTGACGTTGATCCGGCTCACGACCGCCACGAACGGCGTATAGCGCGCAAAATTGCGCGAGCTGAGCGTCGTGATCCCGCCCTGGCGATCCACGATGGTCTGGCCCGCAGTGGGCTTGATGGGGCGTAGATGGGCCGATACCCTGGCACGGGGCAGATTGTCGACCGTGACGACGATCCGCCGGATGACGTTCTTCGGCACCAGGAAGCGCGCCACGGCTGGATGGCCGATGAGGCGATTCAGCGCGGCGACCAGCATCGCATCGCTGTGATTCAACGGCGGCAGGGGCGCTGTATGCGTCGTGGCGGTCTGCGCGGGGATGGGGTGCTGGATCGCCGGCGCTTGTGGTGTGCTGCTCGGCAACGGGGTGGGCGCGGGCTGTGCCGCCACCTGGGACGGTGGTGCCGCTGCCGTCGGCGCGGGTGCCGGCTTGCGCATGTGGTAATAGACTCCCACGCCGATCAGCGCGGCCGCGACGATGCCCGCCGCTCCCCAAATGACTTTGTTTCGGAAGGACTCTTCCGGGTCAGTCTTATTCCACATCGGACGCCACTCCACGGGACCGGAAATTATTGTACTGTACACCCATGGCCGTGCGACGGGTTTTGAAGATGGGTGAGCCCCTTCTCAGGCAGGTTGCCGCGCCGGTCGAGCGCTTCGACGTGGAACTCGAAGCGCTGGTTCGCGACATGAACGACACCATGCGGGCGCTGAACGGCGCCGGTCTCGCCGCGCCGCAGATCGGGGTCAGCTTGCGCGTGGTGATCTTCGAGGTTGCCGACAACCCGCGCTATCCGCATCTATCCCCGGTGCCGTTCACGGTCCTGATCAATCCCGAGCTGACACCGCTTGGTACGGAGCAGGCCGAAGGGTGGGAGGGGTGCTTGTCCGTGCCGGGTCTGCGCGGTCTGGTCTCGCGCTATACCCACCTGCGCTACCGCGGCGTCGATGCGCACGCCCGGCCGATCGATCGGACGGTCCGGGGCTTCCACGCGCGGGTCGTGCAGCACGAGGTCGATCACCTCGACGGGATTCTCTATCCGCAACGCATCGCGGACCTGCGCGATTTCGGGTTCGAGGATGTGCTCGGCGCGCAGATGTCGCCGATGCCCGACTGATCGGGTTGCCGACGGCGGTCAAGCCAGAGTGTGGAAGACCCGCTGCACGTCGTCGTCCTGCTCGAGCTTGTCGATCAGCGCGAGCGCTTCCTGCGCCTGCTCTTCGGGCAGTTCCGTGGGCGCCGCGCAGATGTATTCGTGCTCGGCCGACAGCGGCGTCATTCCGCGGGCCTCGAGCGCCTCCTGGAGCTTGCCGAAATCCGCGAATGCACCGCGGATGACCAGTTGCGGCTCGCCCTTCTCGCCGGTGCTCTCGCCCATTTCCTCGAGTCCATGGTCGATGAGGTAAAGCTCGAGGTCGTCCTGATCGATGCCGGCCGGATCGAGCCGAAAGACCCCCATGTGCTTGAACAGGAACGCCACGCTACCCGAAGTGGCCAGGTTCCCGCCGTTCTTGGTGACGATGTTGCGCACGGCCGCCACGGTACGCGTCGGATTGTCGGTGGCGGTCTCGACCAGCAGCGCCACGCCGTGCGGCGCGTAGGCCTCGTAGAGCACTTGCTGATAGAGCGCGGCGTCGCGACCGCTGGCACGCTTGATGGCCGCCTCGATCTTGTCCTTGGGCATGTTGACGGCGCGGGCGTTCTGGATGACACGCCGCAACGCCGGATTGCCCGCCGGGTCGGCTCCCCCGGACTTCACCGCCATGGTGATGTCCTTGGCGATGCGCGCGAACTGCTTCGCCATGCGGTTCCAGCGCGCAAACATGGTGTGTTTGCGGACCTCGAATATGCGTCCCATGCGAGCGGACCGGACGGTCGGCTGAGCTTGGCTTAGCTTAGGCGAGCTGCGCTTGCAGTACGCGCAGCCGTCGGCGCTGTAGACGCAGGCGCTGCTCGAGTTCCTTGAATCGCAGCTGGAAGTTGGTGTGTTCCCAATGCTCGACCACGGCGCGCTTCTTCTCCGTGAGCCATTGTTCCTTGATCTTGGCCCAGTCGGCGACGGCCGCCGTGAACGTCTCGTATTCGCCCGCGATGTGCTGGCGCAGTTCCGAGATGCGCGACGGCGCCGCGGTGGAGGCGGCACGCGCCAGCAAGCTTTCCGCGCGCGTGAACTGCATCGCTAGGAGTGCGCGTTGGATCTGGAAAACCGGTGTGCGCTTGAGCTTGCGCGTCAAGCCCACGTAGTGCAGGCCGGCGATCAGCCACTTGGTCGGATCCCATTGCCACCAACGCACCCCATTGCGGTAGTCATGCGCGAAGTGGTGGTGGAAATTGTGATAGCCCTCGCCGAAGGTCAGAACCGCAAGCACCGGGTTGTCGCGCGCCGTGTTTGCTTCGGAGTACGGCCGGGAGCCCCACATGTGCGCCAGGGAATTGATAAAGAACGTGAAGTGGTGGCTCAGCACCAGACGCAGCACGCCAGCGAGCAGGAATGTGCCCCACAGATGGCCGGTCAGCCAGCCCACGAGCAACGGCAGCCCGATGTTGGTCGCAAGCACCAGCGGGACGTAGTGGCGGTGCTGGAATGTGAGCATGCGGTCGCGGCGCAGGTCTGGAATGTTGGTGAAGTTCTCCACGCCGCTCGGGTAGGCGCGCACCATCCAGCCGATGTGCGAGAACCAGAATCCACGGCGCGCCGAATAGGGATCGAGATCCTCGTCATCGACATTGAGGTGGTGGCGCCGGTGGCCGCTGCACCAGACCCAGGCACTGTTCTGCAAGGCCATGGTGCCGAAGATCAGAAACAGCGCCCGCACGCTCCAGTGAGCCTCGTACGTCCGGTGCGCCCAGAGCCTATGGTAGCCGGCGGTGATCGACAGCTCGTTGGCCGCCAGGAAGACCCCGCAGGTGATCCATGCGGCGGCGCTGTACCCATGCGTTAGGCCGTACCAGGGCACGACCGCGACCGCAACTAAAAAAGTCAACAAAAACAGAAGGATATTTGTCCAGACCAGGGGGGCGGACGGACTGGTCGGCTTGACGGGGGTAGATGCTTGCGTCATGGACGAGAGCGCTCTGATGCGGTGGCGGAAATTTCGTCAACCATAGCACGTTCCGCCGCTTCGGGGCACATGCGAGGCGGTGGGCCGGTCCCGACGGGGGGAGGCAGCCGAATCGCGCTGCCGGCGCCCTAGAACGAGTACACGCCCTGCAGGGCCACCTCGCTCTGATGGTTGGCGTATTGAGTGACGGACGCGCCGGTGCTTGCGAGGGTGTGCGTATAGGTGAAGCTGGTTCGATTCGACCAGTCGTACCGTCCCTCGATGCGCAGCTCGAAGTCGCGCGCGGGGTCGTAGCCCAAGGTGATCGTTCCTTCCTTGAGCGTCTGCGGCGTCCCGGAAATGAATCCATTGCGGTCATCGAGCGCCTCGCCGCGCACCGATACGCGCCATCGGCTGTCGAGACGGTAGTTCACGTATGCGGCCACGCCGCTCCAATCGCCCCCCGCGGTGACGGCGCTGCGGTCCTGTCTGCCCCAGTCGTAGTTCAGCACGAACGATAGCGCGGCCGTGGCACTGTAGGTCGCCACGGTATCGATCAGCGTGCGCCGGGTGAGATCGACCGGATCGTTGCCGATATAGCTCTGCGCGCTGAGCGAGAACGACTGCGAGGGGGTCAGATCGATGCCCAGCTCGGCGGTCTTGGAGCCGGAGCTGAAGCTCGTGTAGTTCCAGCCGTTGTTGACCCCGGCGATCAAACTCACCGCGCTGTCGAGCACGTAGGTCACGCGCACCCCGGTATGGGTCATGGGCTCGGCGTAATACAGTAGCGACCGCGTGATGTTGGTGTCCAAGGTCGGCGCGAAATCCTCGGCGCCGGCCAGGGTGGTGAACGTGCCGGCTTGTACGGTCCACTGTCCGTGGACATACTGCAGATAGTCTTGCAGCAGAGCGACGGGGTCATTGCTCGAGGCAGTGGCGCTCTGAGCCGCATTGAGGATCTCGGCGTCGCTGCCGCCGACCACGTCGATGAGCGCGCCGAAGCCCTGCGTAGGCTGGTAGGCGAGCGTCAGGCCGGCCTGGTCCAGCTCGAACGCGTCGTGGCCCGTGTCGAACTGATGGTAGGTGTTGTCGCCGGAGGAGTGGTAATACGAGGCGGCGACGTAGCCGGATTCCGTTATGCCGGAATTGCTCAGAAGCTGCGCGAGCGTCGCCGCCGGCGATCCGCCCGCCCAGGCGCTCGCTGGCGCAATCACCAACCCGATCCCGAGCAGGGCGCGTTTGTGGGAGACCTTGAACATATTCAACCTTTCGTGACCGCCGTGGGCTGGCGTACGAGTAACGGCAAGCACACGGCGTGCCAGCGCGTCCCGCCGCGCAAATCCGCATGAATTCCACAGGTGGCCGGCCGGGCGCACCCGGCGCGCGCACCACCGCGGAGCGCATCGGGCTTCACGGTGGTGCATGCCGGGGGGCGCCGCGACCGCAACGATACGCGTGGGTCGGTGAGCGGCGGGTTACGAAAAGCGCCGGTACCTAATAGTTGCCGATCGATTGGTTTTCGCCCCCGAGTCATGCAGCGCACGGGCTTGCTCGTCGGTACAGGGACATAGCCGACCGTCATCGGGGGCCGGGTTTTCAGAAACAGCCACGCTTTTTAGCCAAAACCGCCCTGGGCAGTGGCGGGAGCGCCGATCCGGCGCTGCTTAGTATGGCGGGGCGGGACGCGGCGCCGCGATCGGCGGCGCGGGCATCGCGGGCGGCACATGAGCGCTCGCGGGTGGATTGGAGGAGCCCGTGTCGGCCCGCAGCGCGGCCTCGGCTTCGCGCCGAGTCATGACGATGATGCTGATGCGCCGGTTGACCGGCGAGTACGGGTTGGCTTTGTCGAACAACACCGTCGAGGCCAATCCCACGACGCGGGCGACTTTGCCCGCGTCGAGTCCGCCCTGGACCAGCGCGCGGCGCGCCGCGTTGGCCCGATCGGCCGACAGCTCCCAGTTGGTGTAGCGGGCGAGGCGCGGATACTGGTGCGCATCGGTATGGCCGATGATGGCGATCTGGTTCGGTACGGAATCGAGGTATGGCGCCAGCGTCTGGAGGATGCGGCGCGCGTAGCCGCGCAGTTTCGCGCTGCCCAGATCGAACATGGCGCGGTTCTTCGAATCGACGATCTGGATACGCACGCCGCGCGGCGTGATGTCGATCAGCAGCTGATTCTTGAACGGCTTCAGCGCCTGGCTGCGGTTCACGGCCTTGCGCAGCTGGGCCATGAGCGACTCGAGGCGGCGATGATCGGCGCCCGCGACCTGTTTGCGCGCCTGCGCCAGGCTCGGCCGTCCGACCGGCCGCCGATAGCGGTTGCTCCCGGGTCCCTTTTCGGCCGCCTCAAGCTGGACCACCTGCCGCGCGCGCGAGTGAAATCCGTTCAGTCCGCCGCCGAGGTTGATGGGACTGGTGCTGGCGCCGCCCGGTCCGGTGGGCCCCGGAGCGGCCCGCACGCTTTGACCGGTTTGCATGCTCGGGTTCTTGAAATAGTTGAAGATCGCCGCCCGCTCGGCCTTGTTGACGGCCGTAACGATCCACATGACCAGGAAGAACGCCATCATGGCGGTCACGAAGTCGGCGTAGGCGACCTTCCAGACGCCGCCGTGATGCTCGGTGGCGCGCCGCCTGCTGCGCTTCACGATGATCGGCGCCTTCTCGTCCTTCTTTTGTGCCGGCCCGGCCATTAGGCGCTGACTTTAACTTTACCTTTCAGCTGTGCCTCGAGGTCGGCAAAGCTAGGGCGGACGTCGCTGAACAGGAGCTTGCGGGCGAACTCGATGGCCACCGCGGGTACGTAGCCGCGCACGCTCGCGACCAGCGCCATTTTGACCAGCTCGAAGGCCTTGGCTTCGTCGTTGGCCGCGTGCGCCAGGGCGGAGGCGAGCGGACCGGCGAAGCCGTAGGAGATCAGGATCCCGAGGAACGTGCCGACCAGTGCTGAGGCGACGCGGCCACCGATGGCGGCAGTATTGGCGCCGCCAATCGAGGCCATGGTGTTGACGATGCCCAGGACCGCCGCGACGATGCCGAAGCCCGGCAGAGAGTCGGCCATGCGCTGCACGGCGTGCGAGGGCTCGTGGATCTCCTGGTGGAAGGTCTCCAGCTCCTGGTCGAGCAGGCTCTCGAACTCGTGTGGGTCGAGATTGCCGCCGACCATCAGCCGCAGGCAGTCGGTCATGAACTGGCGCAGATGGCGATCGTGGGCGATTTGGGGGTATTTCTTGAACAGCGTGCCGCCGTCCGGCGCGTCGATATCCGCCTCGATCGCCATCAGGCCTTCTTTGCGGATCTTCACCAGGATTTCGTGGAGCAGCTTCAGGAGCGCGACGTAATCGTCGTGCGCGTAGCGCTCCTGGCGGACCAGCGCGACGATGTCGTCGACGGTGGCCTTGAGGATCTTGATCGGGTTGCTGGTGAGAAACGCGCCGAAGGCGGCCCCGACGATGATCAGGAACTCCGCCGGGTGCCACAGCGCGAGCAGTTTTCCGCCCTCTATGATGAAGCCCACGATCACGCAGCCGAGGACGACGACGCTGCCGATGATCTGGATCACCGCAACCCCCACGCGCGGGTGCCGCACCTCGAGCGGGGCGGATGCAGCGTCACGGACTGCAGAGTCCGCGCACGACTCGCCCGCCAGGACGCGGCCGGCGGTTGCGCTGGATGGGCGCGTCGGACGGAGCGATTCTGAATCATTCGGCGCTCGGGCATGGGCGTCCTATTGAGAGTCAATCTCCCGGCTGCAAGCGGGCGCGGATCACGAGAGCCGCGTATGCCTGTCAAGGAATGCCGCGAGCTATGCAGGGTGCGATCGTGTGCGACCCGGTCCACTGTGCACCGCTACCGACGTGGGTATCGGCGCGCCAGGGGCGATCTTGAGCGTACGGGGCGCTGAACTGTGAGGCTGAGCGGGTAAACTGCGGGGGCGCCGCCCCTGGTTCGCGGCAAGGAGACCCTTGTGCTTGAGCATCTCGACCGGCTGCCGCCGGACCCCATCCTCGGCCTGATGGCCGCCTATCGCTCCGATGACGACCCGCGAAAAATCGATTTGGGCGTCGGCGTGTATCGCGACGAGCAGGGCAATACGCCCATCATGCAGGCGGTACGTGATGCGGAGCGGACGATTTTGGAGCGGCAGACGACCAAGACGTACGTCGCCCCGGCCGGTAATCCCGCGTTCAACGAGGCGATGCGCCGGCTGGCGCTCGGCGCGCAAGGTGCGCTTGCCGAGTCGGATCGGGCGTGCGCGGTGCAGGCGCCGGGCGGGTGCGGCGCGCTGCGTCTTGGCGCGGAACTCATTCGTGCAGCGAATCCCAATGCCACCGTATACGTCAGCACGCCCACCTGGGCAAATCACGTTCCGCTGCTGTCCGGCTGCGGCCTGAAGCTCGAGCGTTACCCGTATTACGATCCGGCCACCGGCGGTGTTGCCTTCGAGGCCATGATGCGCGCGCTCGAGGCGCTGCCATCCGGCTCGGTGATCCTGCTGCACGCCTCCTGCCACAACCCGACGGGCGCGGATCTCCAGGGCGCGCAGTGGCGGGAGCTGCTGGGGTTGATGCAGCGGCGGGCGCTGCTGCCGTTCATCGACATGGCGTATCAGGGCCTTGGCGACGGTCTCGATGAGGACGCCGAGGGCCTGAGGCTGCTCTGTGCGGCGTTGCCTGAGGCGCTGATCGCGGTTTCTTGCTCCAAGAATTTCGGCCTCTACCGCGAGCGTGTTGGCTGTCTGATCGCGCTCAATCAGAGCGCCGCGGGCGCGGGCGCGGGCGCTACGCTGACGCAGTTGACGCGCATCGCCCGTGGTCTGTATTCGATGCCGCCGGACCATGGTGCCGCCATCGTCGCGGAGATTTTGGGCAGTGATACGCGCCGAGCTGCGTGGCACAGCGAGCTCGACGGGATGCGCGCGCGCATCGGTCAACTGCGGGCTGCGACCACCCGGGCGCTGGCCGAGACCTGTCCCGATGAGGACTTCAGCCACATCCAGCGCCAGCGCGGCATGTTTTCCTATCTTGGCATCAGCCCGGAGGTCGTGCGACGGCTGCGTGAACAGCACCACGTGTATATGACGGCAGACAGCCGCGTGAACGTCGCGGGCTTGCGGATGCAGAATATCCCGTACTTCGCCGCAGCGGTCGCCGCCGCACTGCGCCAGTAGTCGCGCATCGATTGCCGCTCGATCTCGAGTCGTGAGGACTGGGTAGTCGGTACAGGGATGTACCCGGCCGCCATAGGTGGCCGGGTATTGGGCAAAAACCACGCTTTTTGGCTCAACGGCGCTGGGCGGGGCAGGAGCCCCGATCCAGCGCTTCTCAATAGGCGCCGGGAGGCTGTGCGACGCTCTTGCGCTCTAGTGTCATGAATGTGAACGCGTAGGCGTTACGTCCGTCCGAGGGATGGCGGTGGCATTCAACGTCGGCCCATTGGATCGGGTCGAGCGCCGGGAAAAACGTATCGCCGGCTACGTCCGTATGGACCAGCGTCAGGTAGATGCGGCGCGCGAACGGCATCAGCAGCCGGTAAACCTCCGCGCCCCCGATCCCGATCAGCTCATCGGCATCGCGCACGCAGCCGAGCGCCTGACCGAGGGAGTGGACGGCGAGCACACCAGGGGCGCTCCAGTGGCGATTACGGGTTAGGACCAGGTTGGGGCGCTCCGGCAGAGCCCTGCCGATGGACTCGAAGGTCCTGCGCCCCATCAGAATCGGCTTGCCGAGCGTGAGGCTCTTGAAGCGCCGCAAGTCCTCCGGCAGCCGCCACGGCAGGCTGTTGTTGCGGCCGATGCAGCCGTTCTCGGCCATGGCAACGATCAGAGAGACCCCGGGCTGCTGCTGGGCGATCATGGCGCCGGCCGTGGGGCGTGCTCGCCGCTGCGGATCGAGACAGTCGCAGTGCCGCGCGCCATGGCTCGTCTCAGATCTCCACCACGGTGTTCAGGGAAATTACCCCGCGTGGGGGCATGCGGAAGAATTCTGCGGCCTGAGTGCTGTGCCGCTGCATGCGCGCGAACAGCAGCCGCTGCAAGCCGCGCCAGCCGGGCAGATCGCGCGCGCGCACCACGTGTTGACCGACGAAGAACGCGCTGTCCTCCATGAATACTGTCAAGCCGCGTGCACGGCAGCCGCGCAGCGCCTCTCCCACATCCAACGTCTCCATGAACCCAAAGCGTGCTGTGACCAGGTAGATCCCCGGTATGGTCTCGTCGATCTCGACCCGGTTGGCCGGATCCTGGCGCGGCGTGCGCAGGACCTCGAGGTTCAGGATGATGAGCCGCTCGTGCACCACATGGTTGTAGTGGACATTGCCGATCAGCGCCGAGGGGACCAGATCGGGGGTGCTCGCCAGAAATACCGCGGTTCCCGGTACACGCGGCACCCCGGCCAGCAGACGCGGCAGCTCGCTGCGAGGAACCGCCTGGCGCGCGAGCGCCGCGCGCAGCTCCAGCCGGCCGTTCCGCCAGATGATGAACCCGGTGAACAGCACCGTCGCCAGGGCGAGTGGAATCCAGCCGCCGGTGGGTACCTTGGTCATGTTGCCGGCGACGAAGGTCGAGTCGACCACGAACATCAGGCCGAACAGCAGCGCCACGGTCCATTTCGGCCAATTCCATTGCTGCAGCGCCACGAACGCTCCGAGCACGGTCGTGATCAGCATCGTGCCCACCACCGCCGAGCCGTAGGCCGCCGACAGCGCATGTGTCGAGCGGAAGCCGATCACGAATCCAACCACGGCCGCGAATACCATCCAGTTGACGATCGGCACGTAGATCTGCCCGAGCTCGGTGGCCGAGGTCTGCAGGACGCGGATGCGCGGCAGCAGATCGAGCTGAACGGCCTGGCGGGCGATGGAGAACGCCCCCGAGATCACCGCTTGCGAGGCGATGACGCTGGCCGCCGTGGCCAGGATCACCATCCACGGCAGCTCCGAGGCGGAGACCATGTGGTACAGCGTTTGCGGGATGTAATGGCCCTGCGCGAGCTGCAACGCGCCCTGGCCGAAGTAATTGAGCAGCAGTGCCGGCCAGACGAGGGCGAACCAGGCGACGCGGACCGGCTCCTTGCCGAAGTGGCCCATGTCGGCGTAGAGCGCCTCGGCGCCGGTCATGCACAGGAACACCGCGCCAATCACCGCCAGCGCAACTGCGGGCCGCCGCACCAGCAGATCGATGCCGTAGAAAGGGTTGATCGCATACAGCACGGCCGGGTCGGCGCGGATCGCCGCGATGCCGGTCGCTGCCAACACCAGGAACCACACGATCATGATCGGACCGAACAGAGCGCCGATGCGGGCCGTGCCGCGCCGCTGGTAGGCGAACAGGGCCGCGATGACGCCCAGGGTGAGGGGTATCACCGCGTCATTGAAGTCGGAGCTGACCACCCGCAAGCCCGCCGCGGCGCCGAGCACGGTGATCGCCGGTGTGATCAGCGAATCGCAGAAAAAGAAAGCCGTACCGGCGAGCGCCAGGCCCACCACGGCTCGCGCCCACAGGCTGCCGGCCGCACAGTTGCGTTGCGCGAGCGCGAACATCGCGAGAACCCCGCCCTCGCCCTCGTTGTCGGCGCGCATGATGACGCTGATGTACTTGATGGTTACGGAGAGCGTCAGCGCCCAGAAGATCAACGACAGCGCCCCGAGTACCGCCACGCGATCGAAGCGCCCCGCGTCGGTCAGGGTCTCCTCCAACGCATACAGCGGGCTGGTGCCGATGTCGCCGTACACTATGCCGGTCGCGCTGACGACCGCCGCCAGCGACAAGGCGCGGGTTCGTGCCGTGCCCGCACTCATCGCCTGACCGTGGCTTCGGCGCGGCGCTTGCGGGGCGTACCGCGCTTATCGGCTCGCGCCTTGGCTGGCCGTTTGCCGGGGCGCTCGGCCTGCGCAGGCGTTTTCTTTGGCGGCCAGAGCATGCTGCCGCGGCACTGCGGATGTCCGCACCGGCAGGCGTAGATCTCGTCGGCATCGGGCGGGTCGTCGGGTGAGCGCGCGAGCTGATAGTCGTAGTTGAGCTCCTCCCCGGGCTCGATGGTGCGGATGGCCTCGATGTAGACCCGTTTGTCCTCGATCACCGTCTCGCAATTGGGATTGCAGGAGTGATTGATGAATCGCGCCTCGTTGCCGCCCGCGCCGGCGTCGATGACGGTGCGCGTATCGACGATGAACAGGAACGTATGGTTGTCGCGTGAGTCGCGGTCCTCGTAGCGCCGGTCGGCCTCGCGATGCGAGACCCGCTCGCCGAGGTACTCCACGATCCGAGTGCCCTTGCGGATGCGGCGCAGCGCAAATGCGCCGCGGCCGTGCACGCGCGATCGGCGTACCACGAAATACGGTGCGCGTCGTGGGGCTCGCTTGCCGGGCGCGCGCGGCATCTCAGACCGCCACCGGCGCCGCGATGGCCGGATGATGCTGGTAGTTCACGAACTCGAAGTCCTCGAGTGCGTAATCGAACAGGGTCGCAGGACGCTTGCGGATGCGCAGCTGCGGCGGCGGGAACGGGTCGCGCTGCAGCTGCGCGCGCGCCTGCTCGAGATGATTACGGTACAGATGGCAGTCCCCACCGGTCCAGATGAACTCTCCGGGCGCGAGATCGCATTGCTGCGCGACCATGTGAGTCAGGAGCGCGTAGCTGGCAATATTGAAGGGTACGCCGAGAAAGACATCGGCGCTGCGCTGGTAGAGCTGGCACGAAAGCCTGCCCGCCGCGACGTGGAACTGGAACAGGACGTGGCACGGCAGGAGGCGCATACGCTCCAGATCCCCGACGTTCCAGGCGCTTACCACGATGCGCCGTGAGTCCGGATCGCGCCGGATCAGGTCGATGGCGGCGGCGATCTGATCGATGGTGCGGCCGTTCGCGGCCGTCCACGCGCGCCATTGCTTACCGTAGACCGGGCCGAGCTCGCCCTGCGTATCGGCCCATTCGTCCCAGATGGTCACGCCGTGCTCGTGTAGCCACGCGACATTGGTTTCCCCGCGCAGGAACCACAGCAGCTCGCAGACCACCGAGCGCAGGTGCATGCGCTTGGTCGTCACCAGCGGAAATCCCTGTGACAGGTCGAAGCGCAGCTGCTCGCCGAAGCGCGCGAGCGTTCCGGTCCCGGTGCGATCCCCCTTGGGCGTGCCGCTCTGGAGGATGCGGCGCATCAAGTCCAGATACGGACGCATCGCGGCTCAGCCCGCAGCGGCGAAATTACCCGATGGCACGCGGGCCCGATAGGCGTAGATCAGCAGCACGATCCCGATCACGATCATCGGGAAGGACAAAACCTGCCCCATGGTCAGCCAGCCCCAGGCGAGATATCCCAACTGCGGATCGGGCATGCGGACGAACTCGACCGCGAACCGGAATATGCCGTAGAGAAGCAGGAACAGGCCCGACGCGGCCAGCCGCGGCTTCGTCTTGGACGTGAACAGCCACATCACCGTGAACAGGACGATGCCCTCGAAGAAGGCCTCGTACAGCTGCGAGGGCTGGCGAACCACGCCCTTGTAGAGAAATCCCCACGGCAGCGTGGTGGGCTTGCCCCACAGCTCGCCGTTGATGAAGTTCCCCAGGCGCCCGAAGAACAGCCCGACCGTCGGCAGCGGCGCGGTGAAGTCGAAAACATCGCCCGCACTGCGGCCGCGGCGCATGGCGAACAGCGTCATGGCCACTATGACCCCGAGCAGGCCGCCGTGGAAGGACATCCCTCCGTCCCAAACCTCGATCGGGTACCAGGGGTTATGGGCCGTCCAGAACGTCATACCGTAGAAGATGACGTAGCCGATGCGGCCCCCGAGGATCACCCCGAGCATGCAGTAGAAAATCAGATCATCGACGTCCACCGCCGTCCAAGTCGACCCGGGGCGGGATGCCCGATAGCGCGCCAGCAGCCACGCGCCGGCAAAGCCGAACAGGTACATGATCCCGTACCAGTGGACTTTGAGCGGGCCGATGCGGAATGCGATGGGATTGATATCCGGGTATATGATCATAGGGGTGAAGTGTATCCGACCTCATTGCCGATGCGGCAGAAGAAAGTCTTGAGGTAGCGAGTCTCGGGAATGGCGGGGTGCATGGGATGATCGGGCGACTGGCCGCCGGCCTCGAGGATCTGCGCCTCGCGGCCGACATGGCGGGCTGCGGCTTGCAGTATTCCGATCAGCGCCTCGGCCGACAGATGGTATGAGCAGGAGCATGAGACCAGCAGCCCATCCTCGGCGAGCACGCCCATCGCCAACTGATTGAGCTTGCGGTAGGCCGCCTGACCGCGCGGGATGTCCTTCTTGCGCTTGATGAACGCCGGGGGGTCCAGAATCACGACGTCGAACCGCTCGCCGCGCTCGCGCAGGGCCGTGAGCGCCTCGAATGCATCGGCGCGCAATGTCTGCAGCTGCAGGCCGTTGTGCTCGGCATTACGCTTGGCATACGCCAGGGCAGGCTCGGAGGCGTCGACGCAGCAGGCCGAGGCGGCGCCGGCCGCAAGCGCCCTCAATCCCCAGGCGCCGACGTAACTGCAGACGTCGAGTACCCGTGCTCGCGGTGGCAGAAAACGTGCCAGTCGCGTCCGATTAGCGCGCTGATCGTAGAACCACCCCGTCTTCTGTCCCGCCTGCAACGGAGCGAAAAAGTGCAGGCCCGCCTCGGGCACCGTGAGTTCCGCGGGCATCCCGCCAAAGGCCGCGCGGGTCTCCAGCGGCAGCCCTTCCAGAGTCCGGGCACCGGAATCGTTTTTCCAGACGAGCGCCGTCGGCGCAAGGCTGTGGCGTATGGCGGCCTCGACCGTCTCGCGTAGTGCCTCCATGCCGGCCGTGGCGATCTGTCCGACCATGATCTCGCCGTAGCGGTCGAGGACCAGTCCCGGCAGACCGTCCGACTCGCCGAAAACCAACCGATAGTACGGTTCGCCATGCAGACGCTCGCGCAGCGCCAGGGCGCGCCGCAATCGACTCTCGAACAATGCCTGATCGATGGGCAGGGCCGCCGTGCGGCTCATGATGCGCGCACAGATCAGGGCATGCGGATTGACATAGGCGTGTCCGAGGAACTCGCCGCGGTAGGACTCGATGCGCGCCGACTCACCGACGGAAAATGCGCGCAGCGGTGTTGCGTCGGCCACCTCGTTGCTGAACACCCAGGGGTGCCCTGCGGCGATGCGCCGTTCCTCGCCGCGCTTCAGGCGCAGCGTTCCACCGCAGTGGGCGGCGGATTCGGCGACGGCGGCGGGGGCGGTCACGGCAACGGGGGGTATCGGTGAGGGAGCGGGCAGTATACAGGCCGCGGATGCCCGCGCGCGCTATGCTTGGCGGCAGGATTGCGGACCGCGGGCGCGCGGGTTTTCGTCCGGCTCTGCCTTCGATCGAGAGTTCGCGTCGCGACGGGCCGTCCCGTCCGCCGCTGCGGTTCCCCGTCACGCCCAGCCCTAAGAGTGCCGCACGATCTTAGGCGGACTCGGCCAGCGCGGGACGGCGCCGGGTCGGCAGGCCGGAAGGTATCGTTGGGCCCCGGGAGCGGCCGCGCGCTTGCCGCTCGGTGCCCGGCCCGCTCTAGAGGAGTGTCATGCAAATCCGCCATGTAAATGCCGACGGCTCGCCGCGCTATACCAACCGGCTCGACAGCGAAACCAGTCCCTATCTGCGCCAGCACGGCCACAATCCGGTGGACTGGTACCCCTGGGGTGAGGCGGCGTTCGCGCGCGCGCGCGAGCTTGACCGTCCGGTGCATCTGAGCGTCGGCTATGCGGCGTGCCACTGGTGTCACGTGCTCGCTGCCGAGAGCTTCGAGGACGAGACGACGGCGCGCGTGTTGAACGATTCCTTCGTCAACATCAAGGTGGACCGCGAGGAGCGTCCGGACATCGATCGGATCTACCAGATCGCCCAACAGATGCTGACTCATGGCCCGGGCGGTTGGCCGCTCACGATGTTCCTGACACCCGAGCGGGTGCCGTTCTTCGGCGGCACCTATTTCCCGCCCGAGCCGCGCCATGGCTTGCCGGCATTCAGGGAGCTTCTCGAGCGCGTCGCGCAGTACTATCGGGAGCATCAGGAGTCGCTGCGCGCGCAGGGCGAGGCCCTGGTGGCGGCATTCACCAGCATCGATCCGCCGGCGCCGGCATCGGATCTGGTCATCGACGGCGCGCCGCTCGAGCGTGCGCGCGCGGCCCTCGAGCGAAACTTCGATGGGCGCCGGGGCGGGTTCGGCGATGCGCCGAAGTTCCCGCATCCCGGCTCGATCGACTGCCTGTTGCGCCACTGGCGCCGCAGCGCCGGCCACGAGCAGCCGGATCTGCGCGCGCTGTACATGGCGAGCCTGACGCTCACGCGCATGGCCGAGGGCGGCATCCACGATGCGCTCGGCGGGGGGTTCTGCCGTTACTCGGTCGATGCGGAATGGATGATTCCACATTTCGAGAAGATGTTGTACGACAATGCGTGGCTGCTGAGCGTCTACGCCGACGCCTACGTGGCGAGCGGCGATGCGCTGTATGCCCACATCGCCGGTGACACGGCCGACTGGATGCAGCGCGAAATGCAGTCGCCCGAAGGCGGTTTCTACTCCAGTCTCGACGCGGACTCCGACGGTCACGAAGGCGATTTCTACGTCTGGGATCGCGAGCAGATCCGCGCGGCGCTTGCACCGCAGGAATATGCGGTGTTTGCGCCGCGTTTCGGGCTCGATCTGCCGCCGAATTTCGCCGGCCGCTGGCATCTGTACGGCGCGCGCGCGCCGCGCGAGCTCGCCGAGTCGCTCGGCGTATCGGAGCCGCAGCTCGAGACACTGCTGGAGAGCGCACGTGCCAAACTGCTGAAAATGCGGCAGCGGCGCCCACCTCCGTCGCGCGACCAGAAAGTCCTTACGGCCTGGAACGGGCTCGCGATAGGGGCGCTGGCGCGCGCGGCGCGCGCGCTGGAGCGACCACAGTTCGAGGCCGCTGCGACCCGGGCGCTCGAGTTCGTCCGCCGCGCCTTGTGGCGTGACGGCCGGCTGGCGGCCACTTATAGCGACGGACGGGCGCGGCTGAACGCCTATCTCGATGACTACGTGTTTCTGGCCGACGGAGTCCTCGAGCTGCAGCAGTTGCGCGTGCGGACCGACGAGCTGGCGTTCGCCCGCGAGTTGATGGAAGTGGTGTTGCGTCACTTCGCCGCGCCCGACGGCGGATTCTTCTTCACCTCCGATGACCACGAGGCGCTGCTGCATCGGCTGAAGACTTTCGCCGACGAGTCGCTTCCGGCCGGCAATGCGGTGGCCGCGCGCGTGCTGTTGCGATTGGGCTACCTGTTGGGCGAGAGCCGCTATATCGAGGCGGCCGAGCGCACCGTGCAGGCGGGTTGGGCGCCTCTGGAGCACCATCCGCATGCGCACACCACGCTGCTCGGGGTGCTGGAGGAGCTGTTGTACCCGCCGGTGATCGTGATCCTGCGCGGCGAGCGTACAGCGATCGAGGCGTGGCGCCGCGAGCTCGACCGGGTGTACGCGCCGGGGCGGATGGTAATCAGCGCGAGCGCGGATGCGGCGGATCTGCCGCCGGCAATCGCCGCAAAGCCCCCGCACGGCCCGGCCGTGGCCTACGTATGCCGCGGCAGCGTCTGTGGCGAGCCGCTCGAGTCCTTTGCCGCCCTCGCCGAGGCGCTGCGAGCCTAGGCCAACAGCTCGACCGTGCCGCCGATGGCCGCGGTGTTGATGCTGAGCGTGCGCTCGGTGGCGAAGCGCTGCAGGTAGTGTGGTCCGCCGGCTTTCGGTCCGGTGCCGGAGAGTCCTTGGCCGCCGAAGGGCTGGGTGCCGACCACGGCGCCGATCATGTTCCGGTTGACGTAGGTGTTGCCGGCCGGCAGTGCATGGAACACGTGCTCGGCCAGCGACTCGAGCCGGCTGTGTATGCCGAGCGTCAAGCCGAAGCCGGTGGCGCGGATCGCCTCCAGTACCCGCGGCAGCTGGTCGGCACGGTAGCGGGCGATGTGCAGGATAGGGCCGAATTCCTCGGTCTTGAGCTGCTCGAGCGCGGTCAGCTCGAACAGATGCGGGCCGAAGAAGTGACCGCCCGGGGGGCAATGATCGGTCGGGCAGGCATACAGGAGCTTCGCTGCGTGGCGCATGCGCTCGGCATGGCGGGTGAGTTTCGCGTGAGCTGCGCCGCTGATCACCGGTCCGATGTCGGTGGCGGGGTCAGCGGGATCCCCGATCCTCAGGCAGCGCATCGCGCCGATCAGCATCGCGATCAAGCGCTCGGCGATCTCTTCCTGCACATACAGCAGCCTCAGCGCCGAGCACCGCTGACCGGCGCTGGTAAAGGCGGAGGTGATCACGTCGTCGACTACCTGCTCGGGCAGCGCCGTGCCATCGACGATCATCGCGTTGACGCCGCCGGTCTCGGCGATCAGCGGCACGATGGGCCCGTCGCGTCCCGCCAGCGTACGGTTGATGGTTGTCGCGGTCGCCGTCGAGCCGGTGAAGGCTACGCCGGCGATTCCCGGGTGGGTGAGGGCGACTTGCCCGAACAGCGGACCGTCCGCCGGAGTCAGCTGCAGCGCCGTGCGCGGTATGCCGGCCTCGTGCAGCACAGCGACCATGGCATGGGCTACGAGGGGTGTCGCCGGGGCCGGCTTGGCGAGCACGGTGTTGCCGGCCATCAGTGCGGCGGTGATTTGGCCGCAGAAGATGGCCAGCGGGAAGTTCCAGGGGCTGATGCAGGCAAATACGCCGCGCCCCTGCAGCCAGAGCTCGTTGCGCTCGCCAACCGGGCCGGGCAGGCGCTGGGGCGTGCCGAACAGCGAACGGCCCTGCTCGGCGTAGTAGCGGCAGAAATCCGTCGCCTCACGCACCTCGGCAAGGCTGTCCGGAAGCGTCTTGCCGGCTTCCCGCACCAGCAGGTCGACGAACGCGGCGCGGCGCTGCTCGAGCAACTCCGCGGCGCGTTCCAGAATTGCGGCGCGCTGCGCCGCCGGCTGCCGATCCCAGGCCGGCTGAGCCCGGACCGCGGCCTCCAGGGCCGCGCGGATCTGCGCTTCGCCGGCGTCGCGGCTGAGGCCCACGGTCTCGCCATTGGTTGGCGAGACGACTGGCGTGTCCGCAGCTGCCTCGGCGGCACCGGCGAGGATCGGGCCGCCGGCCAGGCGACGGCTGCGCGCCGCGCTGAGATCGGCCAGCAGCGCCGCGATCTCGGTCGGGTTGCCGAGGTCCATGCCTCGGGAGTTGGCGCGTGCGCCGTATAGATGCGGCGGCTCGCGAACGCCGTGCTGCGTCTCGATGCCCTCAGGAATGATTGGTCCCACGACCTGCTCCACGGCAATGTGTTTGTCGAGGAAGTGATGTACGAACGAAGTATTGGCGCCGTTTTCGAGCAGCCGCCGAACGAGGTACGGCAGCAGGTCCTGATGCGTGCCCACGGGCGCGTACACGCGCACGGGCGGCAGCCCCGGCCGCTCGGCGCGCACCACGGCGTACAGCGCCTGACCCATGCCGTGCAGCCTTTGAAACTCGTAGTGCGCGCCGCGCGGGGCAAGCGCCACCACTGAGGCAATGGTCAGCGCGTTATGGGTGGCGAACTGCGGATACAGGACGTCCCCGGCGGCGAACAACCGCTGTGCACACACCACGTAGTTTGCGTCCGTCGCCGCCTTGGCGGTGTACACCGGGAAGCTCCTCAGGCCCCGCTCCTGGGCGCGCTTGATCTCGGTGTCCCAATACGCGCCCTTGACCAGGCGCACGCTCATACGCCGGCCTGTCTCGCGCGCCAGCGCGGCCGACCACTCGATGGCGAGCGGTGCGCGCCGCCCGTAGGCCTGCACCGCCAGTCCGAGCCCCTCCCACTCGCGCGTCTGCGCATCGCGGGCCAGCGCCTCGATGACATCGAGCGACAGGTCGAGCCGATCGGCTTCCTCCGCATCGACGGTGAGCGGGATGCCGGCGCGGCAGGCGCAACGGGCCAGCTCGACGGCGCTGGGGACCAGACGTTCCAGGACCCTCGGCCGCTGCAGGAGTTGATAGCGCGGCTCGAGCGCCGAGAGCTTGACCGAGATGCCGGACCGCGTGTGCACGGGACCGGCCGGCTGGCGGCCGAGGGCCTCGATGGCGGCGCGATAGGCCTCGAAGTGCCGCTGGGCGTCTGCTTCGGTTCGGGCCCCTTCGCCGAGCATATCGAACGAGCACAGGGCGAGCTCTGCCCGCCTCGCGCCTCGCGCCAAAGCGGCGTCGATGGAATCCCCGACGATGAACGCATGGCCCATCAGCCGCATGGCCCGGCGCATGATCCGCCGCGTCGGCGCTGCAAGCGGATGACGGCGCGTGGTGGGCGAGCCGAGCAACGCGTGTGGATCCGGCAGCAAAGTCGCTGCGGCGCGGAGCAGGCTGAGACCGAGACGTACCTGGAGGCTCGCGCCGGTCCCACGGGCGCGCAGTCCGGCGAGCCGCTCGGCGATGAGCCGATCGGCGCTGAGGGCATCGGGCGTGCGCAGCAGTGCCTCGGCCAGACTCATCAGCGCCTTGCCTTCGGCGCTGTCCAGGCTGAACTGGGCCAGCAGCGACTCGACCGGCGAGCCGGGCCGGGCGTGTGCGCGAGCCGTGTGGACCCAGGCGATGGCTTGAGCGCGCGCGGCGCGCAACGATGCCTCGACGCTGAGCAGGGTCTCGCGCAGCGCGGCGACCGCCGGTCCTTCCGGTCGCAGGGTTGCCTCCCGGATGTGCTCACGCAAGGTATGCAGCGCATTCGGGTCCTGTGGGGAGACCCGTGGGGCGAGCATCGAGGCCATTTCAGGTGTCGCTCAATCAGAGATATATGCTTATCGTATCCCTCGATATAGAGAATAAAGTCAGGTTTTTGCGCTAATGGTAGTAATATCAACTACTAATGAGGCAAAAAACAGTATCCAGAGGATCTGGGTCTCCGGATCGGATCGATCGCAAGCTGCTGGTGCGGTTGCAGCAGGACGGGCGTCTGCCGGCGTCCCAGCTGGCCCGGGAAGTGAATCTCACGCTGACCCCGACCCTCGAGCGCATTCGCCGCCTCGAGGCCGAGGGCTTCATTACCGGCTATTTCGCGCGCCTGAACGCGAGGCGCCTGGGCCTCGGCCTGCTGGTGTACGTGGAGGTGACGCTCGACCGCACCACGCCAGAGGCATTCGAGCGCTTCAAGGAAATGGTGGCTGCCGAAGACGAAATCATGGAATGCCACATGGTGGCCGGTGGATTCGACTACTTGCTGAAGGTGCGCGTGAAGGACATGGAGCGCTACCGCACGCTGCTCGGGGAGACCATCGCCGGTATCCGCGGCGTGCAGCAGACGCACAGCTATTTCGTGATGGAAGAAGTGAAGTCTACCCACCGCATCGGCATTCCCGAGTCGGCGCCGCCCGCGCAGAGCACCGGCGGGCCGCAGCGCTGAAGGTCGCCTCCCGCAGTGCTTCAGGCGGTGGCCGCGGGCACCGCGATCGATGCGCATCGCGCTGCGCGGGTACTCGCCGGCGCCTCGCGGCGGCGTCAGGGCGCGGCGCTGACCTGTGGGAGCTCCCTTTCCAGCAGCGTGATGGCGCGACGCCGGGCCGCTTCGGCATCGATGCGACCGGCAGCCACGTCGGCCACCAGCCGTGCGTGCTCGCGGTGGCGCAGGCCGATGATCGCCATGCCCAGATGATGGGCCACGTTGGCGAGCGCCGCGCGAATCTCCGGTGCGAATTGCTCGCCGTCGCGTGGCCGGCAGACCAACGTCCCGAGGACGGATTCCGCCACGGTCATCGGCAGGGCGAGTCCTTCGGCGCCGAGACCGGAGGATCGCCCGGCAAGCGGTGCCGTCTCGTGCGTGGCGCGCAGCGCCACGAACACCGGATCATCCGCGTCGAGCGCCTCGGGCCAGGGCCCGCCGTAGGCGGCGCCGCGCCGGTACGTGCTGCCGGCGCGCTCGTAGATCGCCACCGCGGCGCAATGCGGCTGCAACCGCTCGACGGTCATCGCGAGCAGGTGCGCCTCGCGCTCGACGAACGGACATTCGCGCGCTAGGCGCTCGAGCGCGAGCAGCGCAAAGCGCTGGCTGCGGAAGAAGATCTGCTCGATCCAGTCCTCCAGTCGCCGGTGCAGGGGGCTCAGCACCATGGCCAGCACGAGTGCGGCAAGTGCCTGCAGCGCCCAGCCGATTTTGTCGCTTACCGCGAACTGATGCAGCGTCTCCTCGAGGATCGAGAACGCACCGAACACCAGGGCCGTGAGCAGACCAAACACCAGCGCCCGGTCGATCACGAATCCGACATCGATCAGACGCGTACGCAGCACGGCATAGAGGTAGCCGCCCAGCGCGACTCCCTGGGCGACCACGACCGCTTGTACGACATAGGGGTGGCGCGCGGCATTTATCAGGAGGAACACGGTGACGGTGATGCCGAGCAGCGCGGTGCTCCAGAGAATCCAGCGGATGCGCAGCCGCTCCTGGTGTGCCGCCCGGCGGTACCCAACGATCAGCACGAGCAGCGTCAGGGCAAAAATCGTCAGTGCGGACACGGACGGCAGAACACTCGTCAAGACGGGCAGAACGTTCATGCCGCTCAGCATGAGCGGAATATCGTGAACCTCGAAGAGCAGGACTATCAGGCAGACCAGCGCGGCGCAAACGATGCGCGTCGCGCGCCGCAGTCGCGGTGGCAGACTCTCGCCGGCGAGTGCATCGGCGAGGATGAACAGCGCCGGCAGCTCGATCAGAAATTCGGTGAGTGCGCGCGCCTGATGCAGCACGAAGAGCCAGGGAAGCGGCGCGGGCGACTCGATCACGCCTTTCTTCAGCAGCGCAGCGAAAAATATCGCCGCCAGCGACCAGGCCGCCCAGTCCCGCCCGCGCCACAGCGTCAGGACGGTGATCGTGAGCATCACGATCATGAATATGGCGAATTGCACCTGCGCGATCGGCGGTACGACGTCCGGGCGTGCTCGCAGTGTCACCTGCAGTTGGCGACCGCTGCGCTCGAGCGGGATCTGTACGCGAGTTCCCGGGGGCACATCGGGGCTTTGCAGCAGCAGCACCCGCAGCGCCGGGCTCAGCTGCGCGAGGGCAATGACATCCCCGGTCTGCAGGCCTGCCGGTAGCGGTTTGCCGCTGCTCGGCTCGACGCGGTACCGGTCGGCGCGGATATGCGCCAGCTGCACCGCGATGTCCGATCCCGGAATCACTCCGAACGCGTTGAGCGTGGCGGATACCGTAAAGCCCAGTGCCAGCAGGCTCAGTACCAGGCGTAAACCAAACGCGCGTGTCATGACGAGCTCCGCCGTCCCCAGCCGGTAGGCTGCGCGCGCCAGTGTATGGAAATCTCGGCGGCTGCGGAAGTTTTGCGCGGTACGCGCCTTCAGCGCTCGAGCAGCGAGCCGCAGCGCCTGCAGGTGCGCGCCGCACGATTGGCGTAGAAGCGCTCGAACACCGGCGGCAGTTGCGTCTCGATATCGGTCAGCTCGATGAACGTCTCGTGCAGCAGCGCCGCGCAGTCCGGACAGTACCACTGAAACCCGTCGCGCTCGCCACTGCGGCGCGGCCGCTCGACCACGAGGCCCACCGTTCCGGCTGGCCGCTGCGGCGAGTGCGGCACGAGCGCCGGCAGCAGCAGCATCTCCCCGGCGCCGATCGCCACGTCAACCGCGCGGCCCGACTGCATCGTCTTCAGCACTATCTCGCCCTCGAGCTGATAGAACAGCTCCTGACCCGGATCGACGTGATAGTCCTGACGGGCGTTGGGGCCGCCCACCACCATGATGATGAAATCCCCGTCGGCGAACACGCGACGGTTGCCGACCGGCGGTCGCAGCAGGTGGCGGTTCGCCTCGATCCACTGCGGGAAGTTCAGCGGCTTGAGCGTGTCCACGGCCGGTCTCCTCAGGTTTTGATGGACTGATAGCCGCAAGAGGGCACGGCAGTGGTGACGCCGGTGTCGAGATCCAAGGCCGTCAGCGCGCCGCCCCAGACGCACCCGGTGTCTATTTCCGCCACGTCTGCCCGCAGCGTCAGGCCGATCGCCGACCAGTGCCCGCAGACCACGCGCAGTCCCCCCAGCAGCGGACGGTCGAGGTCGAACCAGGGCAGCCACGGGGAGTCGCCGCCTGGCGGCTTGCCCTTGAGTGTGAGATTGATGCGTCCCTCGCGCGTGCACACGCGCATGCGAGTCAGCACGTTGATGACGAAGCGCAGTCGCTCCATACCGTCGAGATCCGGTGTCCACCGATCGGGCTGATCGCCGTACATGTGCTCGAATAGCCATTTCGGCTCGTGCCGCAGCGCCCGCTCGACCTCGCCGGCAAGGGCCAGCGTCGCTGGCGCGCTCCATTGGGGCACCACGCCGGCATGTACCATCAGATCGCCCGCTTCCAGATGCGCCAGCGACCGCTCGCTGAGCCATTCGATCAGCTGATCGCGATCCTTGGCGGCGAGAACGTCCGCGATCGTGTCGGAGCGGCGCTCGCGGCGACTGCCGGCCGCCACCGCGAGCAAATGCAGGTCGTGGTTGCCGAGCACCGTCACGGCATTTTCCCCGAGGGCGCGCACGAAGCGCAGCACCGCGAGCGAGTCCGGTCCGCGGTTGACCAGATCGCCGACCAGCCAGAGCTGATCACGATCGGCAGAAAAGCGCACGCGCTCCAGAAGCGCGCGCAGTTCCTCGTAGCAGCCCTGGATGTCGCCGATGGCGAAGCGGCTCAATGCAGAATCCCGGGCATCGCCAGGCGGAACAGCGGAATTGGCGCATCGAACCGCTGACCTTGCTCGTCGATCATCTGGTAGGCGCCTTCCATGGTCCCCACGGGCGTCTCGAGAATCGCGCCGCTGGAATAGCGGAAGCCCTGGCCGGGCTCGAGGCGGGGCTGCTCGCCGACCACGCCGTCGCCGCGAACCTCCTTCACCGCGCCGTTCGCATCGGTGATGATCCAGTGCCGGGCGAGCAGGGTCGCCGACAGGCCGCCCTCGTTGCGGATCGTGATCGTGTAGGCGAATACGTAGCGCTGCTCATGCGGATCGGACTGTTCGCGGAGGTAGCTGGTCTCGATGTCGATGCGGATTTTGTGCGGCGCGCTCATGGGCGGCATTTTACCGGGGCGCGTCCCGCGCCGCGATGATGTTCGATGCGCGCGACTCAGCGCTTCGCGCTCGACTCGGAGCGCTTCACGCGCACGGCAAGCACATCACACGGCGCGGCGTGCAGCACGGTGTCCTCGGTGAGGTTCACCAGAATGGACATGCCATGGCGCTCACGGCTGCCAAGCACGATCAGATCGGCCTGGCGCTTGCGCGCGATGCGGACGATTTCGGCCTTGACGCTGCCGGCCTGCACCCAGCAGGTCGCCTGCGCCAGACCAAGTTCGGTGGCCAGCGCCGTCAGGCGTGCGCGGGCTTGTTCGAGCAATTCGTCTTCGATGCGCGCCGATGCCGCCAGCGTCTCGGCCATCGGCTCGGCGGGCAGGAACTCCACCACATGCAACAGCTCGATTTCCGCCTCGAGTCCTGCGGCGAGCAGCACTGCCCGCTGCCCGATCCGCAGGCTGTCCTCGCTGAGATCGACGACCAGAAGAATGCGGCGATACGACTCGCTCGTCATTGCGCTAGCCTAGCGCAATCGCCCGCTTGCGGCAGCAGTGGCAAGTCCGGCGAGCGCGTTGTACGCGTGCGGCGGAACTGTCTCGGGCCGGGCCGCCGGGTCGACGCCGCAGCGCTCGATCTGCCCGGCATCGAGCAGTCCACGCAGCGCGTTGCGCAGTATCTTGCGCCGGTGGGTGAACGCTGCCGCCACGATCTGCGCATAGCGTGGATCGACAGGGAAAGCCGGCTCGGCCCGCACGGTGAGCCGAGCCAGCGCCGACCAGACCCGCGGTGGCGGCTGGAACGCGCCAGGGCCGACGTCGAAGAGGCGCTCGACGCTCACCCATGGAAAGAGCATCACCGTCAGGCGGCCGTAGGCCGGATCACCCGGGACGGCGGCCATGCGCATGATGACCTCTCGCTGCAGCATCACGTGCAGATCGATGATTGCGCCAATGCTCTGGAGCATGTGAAATAGCAGCGGGGTCGAGATGTTGTAGGGCAGGTTGCCGAGTACGCGCAAGCGGCCGCGCAGTTGCGCGAGGGTCGCGTAGTCGAAGCGCAGGGCGTCGGTTTCGTACAGGGTGAAACGCGGCGCGGCGGAGAACCGCATGCGCAGCAATGCGCTCAGATCGCGGTCGATCTCGATGGCATCGAGGCTTCGGCCGGGCGCCTCGAGCAGCCGCTCGGTGAGCGCCCCGCGACCGGGACCGATCTCGAGCAATGCATCGTCGGCGCGCGGCGCCACCGCGGCGACGATCCGATCGAGCACCGCCGGGTCGTGTAAAAAATGCTGGCCGAAGCGTTTGCGCGCGCGTGGTGTCGGCTCGATGCCGCGGACAACGTGCTGGCTCACGCGTGTCCGTGCGCCAGCGCGATGGCCAGCTCGATGGCCGCCACGAGGCTTGCGCAATCGGCCCGCCCGCTTCCAGCGAGCTCCAACGCGGTGCCGTGATCGACGGAGGTGCGCAGAATCGGCAGGCCGAGCGTTACGTTCACCGCCTTGTCGAACCCCGCGTGCTTGATCACCGGCAGGCCCTGATCGTGGTACATCGCGAGCACCACGTCGTAGTCGGCCAGGATGCTGGGCACGAATGCTGTGTCCGCCGGAAGCGGGCCCGCCACGTCGAGTCCCTGCGCGCGCAGCATCGCGAGCGCCGGCTCGATCACGCGAATTTCCTCATCGCCAAGGTGTCCGCCCTCGCCGGCGTGCGGGTTCAGGCCGCACACGGCGATGCGTGGCCGCTGCAGTCCCCACCATCGGCGCAGTTCCCGCTCCAGGATCACCACGGTGTCGCACACCAACTCGCGGGTGATGGCGGCACTGACCTGACTCAATGGCAGATGCGTCGTGGCCAGAGCGACCCGCAGGGAGCCGTTGGTGAGCATCATGACGGGCGTGGCGCCGGTACGCTCGGCGAAGAATTCGGTGTGCCCCGTGAACGGGATGCCGGCATCGTTGATGATGCCCTTGTGCACGGGGGCGGTCACGATGGCGGCGAACTCGCCGGTGCGAGCGCCCGCGCAGGCTCGCTCCAGCAGACCCAGGACGTAGGGGGCATTGCGTACGTCGAGCCGCCCAGGGCGGGCCGGACAAGCCAGCCGGTGGTGCTCGACGGTGAGGCTGCCCGGCACATGCGGGCAGGGGCCGCCCTCGTAGGGGCGCAGCGCCACGGTCAATCCCAGGACACTCGCCCGCTCGGCCAACAGCTCCCGGTCCGCCAGGCATACCAGTTCGCAGTCGATGGCGCGCGTGGCCACCGCCAGAGCCAGATCGGGCCCGATTCCCGCAGGCTCGCCTGAAGTGAGCGCGATCCGTGGCGGCACGGCGCGCGGCCCGGTCAGCCCGCCAGAACCCTGACGTAGCCGTCGTCCCGCAGCCTTTGCAGCCACAGCTGGGTGTCCTCTTCCGCCCGGCTGGCGCGGATGGCCTCGATGGCATGCAGCCGCTTCATTTCTTTGGTCTCGTTGAACTTGCGCCGCCCCAGGAGCTGTGCAATGTGCCAGCCGTAGCGTGTCTGGAAGGGCTTGCTGATCTGGCCCACCTTGAGCTTGGCGATCGCTGCGGCGAAGCGCGGTGTGAAGGCATCCGGGCTCTGCCAGCCCAGGTTCCCCCCCGCGGACGCCGAGCCCGGATCCTGGGAGACCGAGGCGGCGATCACCGAAAACTTCACCTTGCCTGAGAGGATTTCTTTACGGATTTTCTCGAGGCGCTCGCGCACGGTGGCCGCGTCCTGTATGGCATTCGGAATGAGCAGAATATGCCGCACATGCACCTGTTCGACGATGTCCTTGTGCGTCTGAAGCCGGACATTGTCCAGCTTGACGATGTGAAAGCCCGAGGCGGTGCGCAGCACGTTGCCGACCTCTCCAGGCTTGAGCTGCGGTACGACGTCGGTCAGGAACGTCGGCAGATCGAAGCCCTTGCGCCAGCCGAGATTGCCGCCCTTGAGCGCATCGCTGCTGTCCGAATAGGTGATCGCGAGTTTGGCGAAATTCTTGCCCGACTTCGCCAGCCGATCGACTTTCTCGGCCAGGCGCTTTGCGGCCGCCAATTGCGTCGGCGTGGCGCCCGGGGAGACCGCGATCAGGATTTGCGAGACGTCGAATTCCGCGTTTGAAGTGGGTTCTCTGGCCTGGCGCGCCAGGAACTGGTCGACTTCCCGCGGCGTGACCACGATGCGCTCCAGGACATCGCGCTCGCGCAGCAGCCCGATGGCGAGCTGGTTGCGCATCTGCTGGCGGTAGGCCGCATAGTTGATGCCTTCCTGGGCCAGGGCGGTGGGCAGATCCGCGAATGGAATGTGGTTGCGGGCCGCGACGCTTTTCATCGCCTCGTTCAAGGTGTCGTTGGAGATTCTGATGCCGCTCTGCCTGGCCTGCTGCAGCTCCAGATGCTCGAGGATGAGGTTGTGGAGCACTTGCTTCTGCAGCACACTCTGGGGCGGAGGCGATAGGCCCTCGGCTCTGAGCTCCGTTTCCACCTGCTTCATCCGGTTGTCGACCTCGCTTTGCAGCACCACGCCGCTGTTGACGATCGCGACAATGCGGTCAAGGAGCTGTCCCTGGGTGGACAGCTGGCGGGTCTGGGCCAGGGCGCGTCCCGGCAGCAGGACGGCGAGCGCGACCGCCGCCATGACAAGGTACACAGCCGCCCGAGCCGTCGGCGCGAGCGGCCGAGAGGTGCGTACAGCGCCGCCACGAGTCCGGGTCCAAAATAGAAAATGCCGCCGCATGCGCGTGAGTCCTCGCTCGATCTTCAGGGCATCGCTGCCGGGGGGGTCGCTTCCGCCGAAGTGTAGCCGGGGATGGCCTCGGAGAGGAAACGATCCGGCGCCGATCCGACACTTGCCAGGCCGTTGAGTTCCACCTGCAAATAGACGCCGGTGACCTGTGCGCCGATTCGCTGCGTCGTGCCCACCGGCCGCAGAGCCACGTAGCGCCGGGCGCCGAACCGAATACTCCAGCAGCACGAACGGTACTCGAAGCCGACGAATCTCTCCAGTGCCTGGTGATCCAGCATCGAGTAGATCGCGCGCGCAAAGACGCTCCAGTGCGGTCCGATCGGCCAGGCGCCCGAGATCTCCACTTGCTTGGTACCGCACGAGCTGCCGCTTACCAGCGCCGGCGCGGTGCTGCAGAGTGTGGCGATCGACGCCTGCTGCTGCAGCAGCGTGGTTTGCTCGAATGTGTTGCGCTCGAACCGGTACTCCAGATTGATCACCCGGCCGGGTCCTGGGCGATACTGCAGCGACGCCTGGGCGCGTTCGGTCTGCGAGTTCTGCGGGTTCCACTGCAGCTCGCCGCTGGCGCTCCAGTCCCTGAGTGCCGTCAGCGACAACTTGGCGATGATTCCTCCGTAAGGACCTCGTTGAACCGGCAGCCCAGGCAGGGTTACGCGCGGGGGCCTCAGGTAAAATTCCTCGCCGATCGTGGCCGAGAGGTATTGTCGGCCGCTCGCCGTCCCCAGCACCCGGGCGGTGAGGGCGGCACTCACTTGGTCGGCATCACCCTGACGGTCGGCGCCGACATAGCGGTTGGTGCGGAACAGCTCCACCGGTTGCAGGTCGGGCAGTCCAGTGTCGAAAATCGGTAGATCGTTCTGATTGCGGTAGGGGACATAGAGGTACATCGCGCGCGGCTCGAGCTCGAGTTGCCGCCGTCCGTCGCGCCCAATGAGCCGGTCGAGCTTCAAGCCCGCATCCACGCTGGCGATGGGGAGGTTGCGCGAAGGATTGCTCGGCTGGCCGGGCGCGGTGTGCGACAGCTCGTACTCGGTGGTGCGCCAGGCGATGGCGGGCCGCACGAAGTAACCGGGGCCGTCGAGGTTCAGTGCAACTCGGGGCGTGGCGTCGAAGCGCCAGCCGCTCACCAGCGTCGAGCCATCAGGCCGCTGAAAGTCGACCAGCTCCGAGGTGAATCCGTACTGCAGCAGGTCGGCCGGACCCCAGCCGTAGTCGGCGTCGGCGGTGATATCCGGCACCCGCGCGTAGGGCCGTTCGTTCACCGGCAGCGTGTTGTCGATGGTTTGAAACTGCTGCAGCATGCCCTGGACGTTCCAGTGCACGTTGCGGTAGGACAGCACGGCGCGACGATTGAGGAATGCTGTGCTCGCGCCTTCTGGCCCGGTGGCGAAGTCCTCGAAGTATTGGGAGTCGCTGACGTTCTCCCCATCGAGGCTCAGCCGTAGGCCGTCGGGCAGATTCGTCTCGCTCCTCAGCCGGATGCGGCTGCGGCTGCCGTGATAGGCGTTGTCATAGGGCAGATAGTCCCAATCGAGCTCGGTGCGGTCGTCGGCGGTCAGCAACCGCGCTTCGCCGCCGAGGTCGATGCCGCGGCGCTGATACTCGGTGGGCTGCAGGGTGAGGTCCGCATTCGGCGCGATGTTCCAGTAGAACGGTGTCGTCACCTGCAGGCCGCTCGTCGAGGTGTTGCCGAATGTGGGGAACAGGAATCCGGTCTTGCGAACGTTGCCGACCGGGAAGGACACCCACGGGGTGTACAGGAGCGGGATTCCGTGCAGATCGACGCGGGCGTCGCGCCCGGTACCGATGCGGTCCCGGGTATTGATGGTGAGAGCGCTGGCCCGCAGCACCCAGGACGGCCTCGGCAGCTTGCAGGTTGTGAAGGTGACGCGCCGCAGTTGCAGGATCCCGAGCGGCGTCAGGCGGAGCGTGCCGGCCGTGCCGCGCGCGTTGCGGCGCAGCAGAGTAAAGTGCGCCGAATTGAATACCGCGCCACGGGTTGGGGAGTAGCTGCCACCCCTGCCGGTGATGCGCACCATCGGATCGGAGAACTCGACGCCGCCGCGGGTGGAGACCCGGTCGCGGCGGCTGTCGTAGACGACATGGTTCGCGCGGATCTCGCGCTGGCCCTGGCGGATCACGACGTTGCCATCGAGGGTCCATTGGCCGTTGCGGTTGCGCACGGCATGATCGGCGCTGATGTCCGCGCCGCCGGCGATGAGCCGGCGGCGCGCCCGCGCTCCGGCCCGGCGCACTCGCGGTGCGATGGGCGGCGGCGACGGGGCGGCCGCCTGGGCGGCCCATAGGCAGTATGGTCCGCTGCAGCTGAGCGACAGCAGGGCGGTGAGCAGTGGGCGCAAACGCGGCATGAGGGGTCAGATTATAATGGCGCGCTCGCACTCTCGTGGGCTCAAAGCATTGCAGACGGTTGATCGAGATGAGCGGCGCTTGCTGCTCGAGGGTTGGCTCTCGCGCGCGCTTGGATTGCGGCCGGCGCGCATCGAGCCGGCGTCGAGTGACGCGAGCTTCCGGCGTTACTTTCGGGTTTTCTGCGCGAGCGGTACGTACATCGTCATGGACGCGCCACCCGGCAAGGAGGACGTGCGACCCTATCTGCACGTGACCCGGTTGCTCGAACCCTTGGGGGTCCACGTGCCGCGCGTGCACGAGTGCGATATCGAGCGCGGATTGCTGCTGCTAGAGGATCTGGGCAGTACGCAGTACCTGGCGTGCCTGGAGGGAGGCGGTGATGCGCAGCGTCTGTACGATGACGCTCTGCGGGTGCTGGCACGGATTCAGGCGCGCGGCGCGGATGCGGCTGCGCAGCTTGCGCCCTATGACGATGGACTGCTGCGCCGCGAGCTGGCGCTGATGCCCGAATGGTTTCTGGCGCGGCACCTGTCGCTCGAGCTGACCGACGGTGAGGGCCGGATGCTGGAGCGACTATTCGAATTCCTGATCGCCGAGGCGCTCTCGCAGCCGCAGGTGCTCGTCCACCGGGATTACCATTCGCGCAATCTCATGGTGGTCGCGCACCGCAGTCCCGGTGTGCTCGACTTTCAGGACGCCGTGCGCGGTCCGGTCGGCTATGATCTGGCCTCGCTGCTGAAGGACTGTTATATCTCCTGGCCGCGCGCGCGGGTCATGGGTTGGGTGCGGGGCTATCGCGCGCGGCTCGAGGCCGAGGGCTGGAGCGCCGACGCCGATCCGCGCCAATTCTTGCGTTGGTTCGATCTGATCGGGGTGCAGCGCCATCTGAAAGTCCTCGGCATCTTCGCGCGTCTCTGGTACCGCGATGGCAAGATGGGCTATCTGCGGGATCTGCCGTTGACCCTGGAATACGTGCGCGAGGCATGTGCGTGCTATCCGGAGCTGGGCGAGCTGACGGAATTTCTCGAGCGGCGGGTCGTCCCGGAGCTGCCGCTCGCCAATGAGCGCGCGCGCCAAGTCGCTGCGGGCCGGCGGTGCGCGTCCGGTCAGGACGAACTTCGCGCGGGGCGTCCTCGAGGGTTGGACACCGAGTCGTGACCCCAGCCAAGGCCATGCTTCTTGCGGCCGGGCGGGGCGAGCGGCTGCGGCCGATCACCGACACCGTCCCGAAGCCGCTGGTGGATGTCGCCGGCAAGCCGTTGATCGTCTACCACCTGGAGGCGCTCGCCGCCGCAGGTATCCACGAAGTGATCGTCAATCTGTCGTGGTTGGGTGGCCAGATCCGCTCGGCGTTGGGTTCAGGGGCGCGCTATGGCGTACGGATCACCTACAGCGACGAGGGACCGGAGCCGCTGGAAACTGGCGGTGGAATCTATCGGGCGTTGCCAGCGCTGGGCCCTGATCCGTTTCTGGTCATCAATGCGGATATCTGGCTGGACATGGATCTGCGCGGCTGCGCGCCGCTTGCGGGTGACGCCGATGCGCGCATCGTTCTGACTGCCAATCCGGAACACCATCCGCACGGAGACTTCGGTCTCGAGGAAGGGCGAGTGGTGGAGCGCGCCTCGAACCGCCTCACGTATGCCGGAGTCGGCCTGTATCGGCCGGAGTTCTTCGCTGGCTGTCGCCCCGGGAGGTTTCCTCTGCTGCCGCTGCTGAAGCGGGCCATCGCCGCCGGACGGCTGCAGGGCGAGCGTTTCGACGGGCCATGGTTCGATGCCGGCTCGCCGGAGCGCCTGGGGCGGCTGGAGGCGTGGCTGCATGCGCGAGGGGGCAGGGATTAATTGCCCATCGATTGCCGCTTGACCCCGAGTCGTGAGGCGCGCGTACACGGTAGTTGGTACAGGGATGTACCCGGCCGCCATCGGTGGCCGGGTATTGGGCAAAAACCACGCTTTTTGCCCAAAACCGCGCTGGGCGGGGCAGGAGCCCCGATCCAGCGCCTTTAACATGGCCGGATTAGGGAGTTCTCCCGGGCGAACGTACAATGACGCCATGTGCGCTCAAAAAGACAGACTCGAGGCCGCCGCGCCCACGCTCCGCCGTAGTGGAGAGAAATACAAGACTGATCAAGGGTTTACTGCAATTCGGGACGGCGTGAAAGCCAGCGCCGCGGGGGCCGGCGCGGCCCTCGGCCGCAAGCCCCCCTGGTTGCGTGCCCGCGCGCCCACCGGGTCTGGATTTCAGGAGGTGAAGGGGATTGTGGCCCGTCATCGGCTGGCCACGGTGTGCGAGGAGGCGAAGTGTCCGAACATCGGCGAATGCTGGAATGCAGGCACCGCGACCATCATGCTGATGGGCGCGGTGTGCACTCGCGCCTGCCGGTTCTGCTCGGTCGACACGGGCAACCCGCGTGGCTGGCTGGACCTCGATGAGCCGGAGAACGCGGCCCAATCCGTCGAGCTGATGAAGCTGCGATACGTCGTGCTTACGTCGGTCGATCGCGACGACCTGCCCGACGGCGGCGCCGGACACTACGCCGCGTGCATTCGCGCGATCAAGCGCCGAAATCCCGCGACCGCGGTCGAGGCGCTGGTGCCGGATTTCCAAGGCATCCTCGCCGCCGTCGAAACCGTCGTCGACACCGGCCTCGACGTGTTTGCACAGAATATCGAGACGGTGCGCCGGCTCACTCACCCGGTGCGCGATCCTCGGGCGGGCTACGACCGCACGATCGAGGTGCTGCGTCACGCCAAGGGTCATCGTCCCGCGGTCCTCACCAAGAGCAGCCTGATGCTGGGGCTCGGTGAGACGGACGAGGAGATCGAGGCGACGCTGCGCGACCTGCGCGCCGCCGGGGTCGATATCGTCACACTGGGACAGTACCTGCGTCCGACGGTCAATCACCTACCCGTGGAGCGCTTCGTGACGCCTGCGCAGTTCGACAGCCTGCGCCGCTACGCGTTGGAGTTGGGATTCCTGGAGTGCGTCTCGGGGCCGCTGGTGCGCTCGAGCTACCGTGCCGAGCAGGCGCTCGATCGCAACAACGCCGGCCTCGACAATGCGCGTCTGGCCGGGACCGGGCCGTGAGTTCTCCGGCGGCCTGCGCGCGGGCGGCGTCCTCGGGAGCGCCCGCGCCGCACGTGCGCTGGCTCGGCGTGCAGGAATACGAGCCGACGTGGCGAGCGATGCAGCGTTTCACGGACACGCGTGCACCCGATACCCCGGATGAGCTGTGGCTGCTGGAGCATCCGCCCGTGTTTACGCTCGGCATGAACGCCGATCCGGCGCACGTGCTAGCCGCCGGGGACATTCCGGTGGTGCGCATCGACCGCGGTGGCCAAGTCACCTATCACGGACCCGGACAGCTCGTCGCGTATGCGCTGGTCGACCTGCGGCGTGCGCGTCTCGGGGTGCGTGATCTGGTGACGGCGCTCGAGCGTGCCGTGACCGGCTATGCGGCCGATCTGGGCATCACCGCCGAGTGCCGCCGCAGCGCTCCCGGCGTATACGTGGGGGCGCGCAAGCTGGCGAGTGTGGGCATTCGCGTGCGCCGCGGCGCCAGCTACCACGGTATCGCGCTCAACGTTTGCAACGACCTGGGACCGTTCCAGCGTATCGATCCGTGCGGCTATCCCGGTCTGGAGATGACGCGGCTGAAGGACCTCGCCGCAGTGGACACGGTGGATCTGGCGGCCGAGGGGCTGCTGCCGCATCTGCTGCGCCGGCTGTACCGAGCGGCGCACGCCGGTTGCTCCGGCGGGGATTGACCCAGGCCGAGCCTCGAGGCGGGGACGCGTTTCGGCATGCGGGGCTGGATGGTTGCGATGGCCGCGCTCGGGATGTCGGCCGGTCAGATCAGCATCAGAACTCCATCGCAGGTTTGCAGCTCCGTGGTGAGCGCCTCGACCTGTTCGCGGCTCTCGGCGTGTAGTGTGTAAGAGATCGACAGAAAATTGCCCTGGCCGCTCAGCCGCTCGCTGACCCGTTCGGACTCCAGAGTCGGCGCGTGACGCAGCACCACGGCGTGTACGCGCGCACGAAACTCATCCGACGGCCGACCGATGACCTTGAGCGGATATTCGGTCGGAAATTCCAGTACGGGCTTGCTCACCACGGCTGTCCCCGTAATTCGGCTTTCCACTGCTGGAATGCCGCATCCATGCGTCGCCAGAGGGGGCCCGGCCGCCCAGTGCCGACCGGCCGGCCGTCGAGGCGCGTCACGGGCTGCACCTCGCGCGTGGCGGCCGATAGCCAGATTTCCGCGGCGCCGCGTAATTCGCGGTCACTGACGGGGGCGGCACGCCAAGGCACTCCGGCGCGCGCGGCAAGCTCCTCCACGACCGTACGGGTGGTGCTCGGCAGGATCGCACGCGAGTTCGGTGGCGTGCGCACCTCGCCGTCGATCACCACGTGCACGGCGGAGGCCGACGCGTCGGTCAGCTGGCCATCGCGCAGCAGAATGGTTTCCGCGGCGTCGGCATCGACGGCGAGCTGACGTAGCAACACGTTCGCAAGCAGCGCGGTGGATTTGATATCGCAGCGTGCCCAGCGTGTGTCGGCCGCGGTTACGCACGTGAGCCCCTGCTCGAGCGTCTCGCGCGCCACCGCGGGCCAGGGCGCGACGAAGGCGAACACGGTGCGCGGGATCTCGGGCAGGGGCGCGTGGGTGCGGCCCAGCTCGGCGCCCCGCGTCACCTGCCAGTAGAGATATTGATCACCGTTTCCGCCGCGCTCGACGAGGGTGGCGAACACGCTGCGCCACTGCTCGTGCGAGAGCGGATCGCCCATGCGCAGCTCCGCGAGGCTGCGTGTGAGCCGCGCACAGTGTGCCTGCAGCTGGAACGGCCGGCCGGCGTAGACGGGCATCACTTCGTAGGCGCCGTCGCCGAAGAGGAAACCGCGGTCGAGCGGCGAGATGCGCGCCTCGCTGAGCGGCAGATACTCCCCGTTCAGGTAGCAGGTGGGGAACGGTGCGGCCATGAGCGGTGTCGGTGGTCCGGCCGGTCAGGTGTGCCGCAACCAGAGTTTCACCTCGCCGCTGAGCCGGGTGAACAGTCCCCCTTCGGGCACAGGCGCCAGCGTCACCAGCGGCACACTGTCGACACGCTGGCCGGCGCTGTTGGTGACCAGGAGTGTGCCGACATCGGCGCCGGCGGCCAGCGGCGCCACCAGGGGCCAATGGTTCCAAACGATGCGAGTGTTCAGCGCATGGTGGCCGCGGGTCACGGTAAGCACGACCGAGTGCGCCGGACCGACCGGCGCATAGCCGGCGGCTGATTCGTAGACGCGCGGTTTGGAGATGGCCGTACCGGCGGTCGCAATCCTCTCGTTCTTGAAGAAGTTGTAGCCGTAGGTGATCAGGGCCTGGCTGTCATTGACCCGCGCGTCCCAGCTCGGGGTCCTCAGCACGACGGAAATCAGGCCCATGCCCTTGCGATCGGCGTAGATGAGCATGCAGTAGCCGGCCGCCTTGGTGTAGCCGGTCTTCATGCCTTTCACATACGGATCGGTCCACAGCAGGGAGACGCGGTTGCGCTGGGTGATGTGGTCCCAGGTGAATTTCTTGATCTTGAAGATGAATCGGTACTGCGGAAAATCGCGGATCAGGTCGACGGCGAGCTTGGCCAGATCGCGCGCCGTCGTGTAGTGGTCGGGAACCGGGAGTCCGTCGACGTCCTCGTAATGCGTCGAGTGCAGACCCAGCCGCTGGGCATAATCGTTCATGAGGGTAACGAAGCCCGCGCGGGTGCCACCGATTTTCTGCGCGAGCGCCACGGTGGCGTCGTTGCCCGAATCCACGATGATGCCCTTCAGCAGATTGAGCACGGTGACTTGCGTTCCGGGGTTGAGGAACATGCGCGAGCCGCCCGTGCGCCATGCGGCGTTGCTGATCAACACCGGTGTGTTGAGCGAGATCTGTCCGCTTTTCAGCGCCGTGAAGGCGATGTACACGGCCATGAGCTTTGTCAGGCTCGCCATCGGCAACTTCTCGTTGGGATTTTTCTCCGCCAGCACCTTGCCGGTATTGTAGTCAACCAGGATGTAGGAATGCGCATTGAGCGGCGGTGGCGGCGGCGGCGGCACGGCCGCTTGAGCTGGAACGATCGCGAACAGGGCGGGCAGCAGGGCCGCCAGTGCGGCCAGGACAGATGGGCGGGACATGTCAGAAACTCCTCCATTCCGAATGACGCGGCGGGTGCGGAGCGTTAAGACTCCGTACGCGCCGGATAGTTCTTCGCGCGGCGTGGCTCACGGCTTCACCAGCCATGCGCCGGGGTACCCCAGGGCCGTGAGTCGGGCGGCGATCCGGTCGAATTGCGCCACGTCCTGAATCGGGCCGACCCGCACCCGATAGAGCCGACCGCCGCTGACCGCCGGCGACAGGATGATGACGTTGCGCATGCCGCCGGCTCGCAGGCGGCTGAAGACCCGCTCGGCATCCTGCGGCACGGCGAACGCGCCGACCTGGGCATACAGCAGCGGGTTGCGCGCCTGCAGGGCGCTTGCCAGGCTCGTGGGGCTGTTCGGGGTGATCGCGCGCACCTCGACCAAGGCGGTGCCGGTGGTGAGTATGCCGAGTTTGGCGGCGGCCAGGTAGGAAAGGTCGATCAGGCGATGGTCGGCGAACGGCCCGCGGTCGTTGACCTCGACGATCACGCTGCGTCCGTTGGCCAGATCGGTGACCCGCACATAGGTCGGCAGCGGCAGTACTTTGCTGGCGGCCGTCATGGCGTACATGTTGAAGCGATCGCCATCGGCGGTGTGGCGGCCCTCGGAGTTTAAGCCGTACCACGATGCCACTCCGATCTTATTGTAGCCGTCGGCGCTCGCAAGCACGTAGTAGCGTCTGCCGTCGACGTCGTAGAAGGGTGGATTGCCGATGGGCGCGGGCGGCAGGTAATGAGGTACGGGATTGGGTATCGATCGCCAGTTTATCGGCAGCGGCGGCAGATTGGCCGTTGGGGTCCATTGCCGTCGAGTCGTGGCGCAGCCGGCGAGAAGCATCGCGAGCGAGAGCGCGGCGAGGACGCACGCGCGAGCCCCGAATGCGCGTGTCACCGCCCGGCGGTCCCCGGTCCGGGGGGTGACGTTAAATTGGCCCGCCGTGCGGCGCTCTCGGCGGCGACGCGCCGGGCGATAGCCTGCGCCAAGTCGTTGACCGCCATCGCGTAGAGCTTGCTGGGATTGTACGTCAGCAACACACGGAAGTTGTTGAAGCCGGCCCGGTAGATCGGACCGTTGTGCCGCTGGGCCAGCAGTAGCGCCACGGGCGTGTCCGGCGGCGCCGCGCTGTCGACCCGCACGCCCTGGGCAGCGAGCTCGCCGATCGTCCGATCGAGCGCCAGACTGTCGGGATCGACATGGAAGGTCGCCCCCGGCTCAATGCCCACCCGCGCCAGGACCGGCTGCCCGGGCTGCCAGCCGTTCGCATGCAGGTAGTGGGCGACGCTGGCGAAAATATCGTTCCAATTGGTGAACAAGTTCGGCGCCTGGCCGTCGGTGCTGACCGCATAGCGCAAATACGATGACGGAATGAATTGCAGCGGCCCCATCGCGCCGGCGTAGGAGCCGCGCACCGTAAGCGGGTTCAATCCGTAGCGGCGCGTGAGCACCAGGAACTGTGCAAGCTCCTGGCCGAAGAAGCGGCGGCGCGCCGGATAGTCGAATGTCAGGGTGGAGAGGGCGTCGAGCACTCGGAACGAGCCGGTGAGGCGCCCGTAGTAGGTCTCCACCCCGAGAATGGCCACGATGTAACGCGGCGCGACGCCCTGCTCGGCGCCGATACGCTTGAGCGCCGCGGCATGCGCGCGCCAGAAGGCCGCGCCCGCCGCGATGCGCTTGCGGGTCATGAAGATCCGCCGGTACTGCCACCAGTGCAGCACCTGCTCGGGCGGTCGGTTCATCAACGTGACGATGCTCGGCTCGCGGCAGGCCTGCTCGAGCACGACCAGCACGTTTTGCCGGTCCAAGCCATCGCGTTGCGAGACGTCGGCGGCAAAGTGCGCCAGCTCGGGACGCGGGAATGAGCCGCTGGCGCACGCGGCGGCCGCCGGCCCCGCCAGTGCGGCACAAGCCAGGAGAGCGAACAGAGCAAGCAGAGTGAATCGCGACACGTAGGCGCTCCCGGAACCTGTCGGGTCTATGGCCGCCGCCGCGTGCGTGCTCCACAGCGGCCGGCCGAGTCTATCGAGACGAGGCCCGATCGGCTTCGACGCAGGGTGGGAACGATGCGGCGGAACCGATCGCGAAAAGCCGCCGATGTGGGACGACTGCGATAGGCACATGATGAGTTCGGCAGGCTCCTTAGCCCATCAGCTTCCGATGCGAGAACAACGACATGAGGATACCGAAACCTGACAGCTCCGTCACTATCGAACTGCCACCGTAGCTGACCAACGGTAACGGCACGCCGACCACCGGTACCAGTCCCGTGACCATCCCGGCGTTGATGAACACGTAGATGAAGAACGTCACGGCAAGCGCGCCGCCGAGCAGGCGCGAGAAGGTATCGGGACAATGCATGGCGAGATAGAGGGCGCGGCCGATCACGAACGTGTACAGCAGCAGCAGCACCGCCAGACCGAGCAGCCCGAACTCCTCGCCGACCACGGCAAAGATGAAGTCCGTAGTCCGCTCGGGCAGGAAGTCGAGTCGTGCCTGACTGCCCGCCATCCAGCCCTTGCCGAACATCCCGCCCGAGCCGACCGCGATCTGCGACTGGATGATGTGATAGCCGGTGGTGAGCGGATGAGCCTGTGGATTGAGGAATGTGAGCAGGCGGGCGCGCTGATAGCCGTGCAGGAAGCGCAGACCGAGCGCAAATGCGGCGACGGCCAACAGCAGCAGCGCGATGAGCACCCGCGCGCGCAGCCCGGAAAGGAAGATCACCACCGCGCCCGCGGCCGCGATCAGGGCGGCTGTCCCTAGGTCGGGCTCCTTGGCGACCAGGGCCACCGGCACAAGGATGATCACCCCGAGCGCGGCCAGATCCCACCAACGTGGCGGCAAGGCGCGCTCATGCAAATACCAGGCGCACATCATCGGCACGGCGATCTTGATCAGTTCCGAGGGCTGGAACTCCACTGGGCCGAGATCGAGCCAGCGCTTGGCGCCGAGATGAACGTGCCCGACTGCCGCGACGGCCAGCAGCAGCAGGATACCGGCGCCATAGATCCAGGGGGACGCGCGGCGCAGGAGATTGGGACTGAGTCTCGCCAGAGCCAACATGACGACGACCCCAAACGCCAGGCGCAGCACGGTGCCGATGAGCATCCGGACGTCGCCGCCCGAGGCGCTGAAGAGAATCAGCAGACCGTAGGCGGCGGTCAGCGCCAGACCGACTGTGAGCGGTCCATCGAGCTTCAGCGCAAGCAGTACCCGTGCCGTCCCGCTCAGCGTGCGGCGCGCGGACGATCCGGTGGCGATCGCCTGGCGCATCATGGTTTGGCCGCTCGTTCCGTCGGGGTCAGCGTCGGGTCGACGCCTGCATCGACGCGCGGCTCGATGCTGCGCGGCATGGAATATCGAGCACGGGGTGTGGCCGGCAGCAGCTTGCCGTTCGGGCCCAACAGGTAGGCATTCAGGATCTTCATCGCGATCGGCCCTGCGGCCCGTGCGCCCGCGCCGGCATGCTCGACCAGCACGGCAACCGCGATCCGCGGCTTCTGTAGGGGCGCAAAGGTGATGAACCAGGAGTCGTCACGCAGTTTCACCGGTGTTGCCTTCAGATTGTAGTCGCCGTTGGCCTGTTCGCGCGTCAATTGCGCCGTGCCGGTCTTGGCGGCGATGGGAAAGGTGGCGTTGATCATGTCCCAGTAGGCCGTGCCGCGCGGATTGGTGGTCACTCCGTGCATGGCCTTGATGACTACCTTCCATGAAGCTCGGCTGATCATGGTGAGATTGCCGTCGAGGACGGGCCGTTTCCAGTGGATCTTGTGCGTGATCGGGTTGAGCAGGGCCGTCGCCACGCGCGGCTGGAAGCTCAGGCCGCGCGTGGCCAGTATGGCGGTGTAGTGCGCCAGCTGCACCGGTGTCGCCATGAAGGCGCCCTGACCGATCCCGAGAATCACTGTGTCGCCGGGATACCAGCCATAGTCATGCGGGTAGTGCTTGGCCATCCAGGCCGGTGTCGGCGCCAGCCCCGATTGCTCGCCGGGCAGATCGATGCCGGTCGGCCGGCCGAACCCGAAGTTCGGCAGCCAGGCCCCGATCCGTTCGATGCCCATCTTGTACGCCACCTGGTAGAAATAGACGTCGCACGACATGATGATGGCCATGTTCAAGCCGAGCCGGCCGCAGACCTCGTGCTTGTAGTTGTGGAACATGTGATCGCTGCCGGGCAGGTGCCAGTCCGAGCCCGCATAGATCCGCTTGGTCGGATTGAGCACCCCGTCGGTCAGGGCCCCGAGCGCGATCGCCGGCTTGATCGTCGAGCCGATGGGCAACTGCGCGCGCAGGGCTCGGTCGAACAGTGGCATGTCGGGATTGTTCACCAGCGCCAAGTACTGCTTCTCGCTGATTCCGCGGACGAAGAGGTTGGGGTTGAACGTCGGGGAGCTCGCCAGGGCGATGACGTTGCCGTTCCAGGGGTTGAGCGCGACCACCGCGCCATCCTGTCCCTTGAGCAGCTTTTCGGCCAACCGCTGGATCTTCAGGTTGAGCGAGAGGATGACGTCGTCGCCGGGCACGGGAGGCTTTTCGTGCAGCTGTCGGGCGAGCACGCCCGGCCGGCGCACCTCACGGCCGAGGGCATTGACCAGTACCTGCCGATAGCCGTTGGTCCCGTGCAGGACCTGCTCGTATTGCGCTTCGATGCCGGACTTGCCGATCAGCGCGGTGCCGGCATAGGCGGCCTGATTGATGTGCGCGAGCTCGCTGGGGCTGATGGGGCCCACGTAGCCGACCACGAACACCCCGAGGTTGTTCAGCGGATACCAGCGGGATTGTTGCGGACTGATGTTGATGCCGGGAAATTCGAAGCGACGCACCGCGAAACGCGCCACCTCCGACCCGGACAGTTGCAGCCGGATCGGCACGGGATCGAAGCTGAGGTGCGACTTGATCGAGCGGATCAGTTCCGGGATTTGGGTTGCGTGCAGCAGTCCGAGCTTGGCCAGCCGCTGCAGCGAGCCGCGCAGGTCCGGCACCTCATCAGGCGTGAGCTCCAGCTCGAAGGTCGGCCGGTTCGAGGCCATGACTTCGCCGTCGCGGTCCACTATCAGCCCGCGGGCGGCCGGGATCGGAATGGTGCGCACGCCGTTGGCGACCGACAGGACTTCGTAGTAGTGCTGACGCACCACCTGCAGGTAGTACAGCCGCGCGACTACGGCGATGGCTGCGACCACCATAAGGGTCGTGACGAACCACACGCGGCGCACGAACATCCGCTGCTCGCGCCAATTATCCTTGATGCGGACGGGGGGCATTGCGCAGCTGCGGTCGTCAGCCGCGGGGGCGGTAGGAGCGGGCCAGAATCGGCGCGATGACCGGCCAGAGCAACGCGCCGGTGAGGACCGGCACCCAGCGCAACGCGGTGTTCAGCGGATGTCCGCTCCAGCCATCGACAGCCCACAACACGAATTCATAAAGCGCCAGCACCGCCAGCACCGCCAGCGACTGTTGCAGGAGGGGCTTGGTGCGGATGCGCTGATGCTCGCGTACGCCAAGATAGGCGACCAGCGCCACGGCGAGCGCGTGCTCGCCCAGCACGGATCCGTGAAAGACATCGAGAATCAATCCGCACACCCAGCCCAGACCGATCCCGCCGCTGTACGGCGTCCGGATCGACCAATACAGTACGGTCAGGACCAAGAAATCGGGCCGCAGGATCGCCAGCCACGAGGGCAACGGCACCAGCGTCAGGAGCAGTGCGATCAGCACCGACTTGAATATCGCCAGGCGCGGAGAGGTGCTCATGGCTGAGGCGGTTGCGCCGGCGCGGCGGAGGGTTGGGCGGTCTGCGGCGCGTTCACGCCGGGCTTGACTGGAGCCGCCTTCGAGGTCGCCTGCGGCGGTGCGGGCAGCGGCTGCGCGCCCGGGGTGCCCACACGCAGCTGCCCGCCGGTCTCCCGCAGCGGCGCCGCCGGTGAGTCGTGACGGAACCAGAGCAACATCACTTCCCGGTCCGTCTGCAGGTGCGCGAACGGCGTGGCCAGCACCTGGCTCATCGGCTGGACTGCGTCGCGCTGTATCCGGGTCACCCGGGCCACCGGATATCCGACGGGGAAGACTCCGCCGAGGCCCGAGGTCACGAGCACGTCGCCCACCCGCACGTTGGCGTTCGCCGGCAGATAGGGCAGCGCGATCTTATCCTCATCGCCCGTGCCGACAGCGATGGTGCGCAGTCCGGTGCGCTCGATCTGCACCGGCAGGTCGCTATCCGGATCGGTGATCAGCAGAACTTCGGCGCTCCAGGGTCCCACCTGCATCGTCTGTCCCACGATGCCGTAGTCGTCGAGCACCGCCTGGTTGCGGAAAACACCGTTGACCGTGCCCCGGTCGATCAAGATCCGCTGGCGCAACCGGCTGAGCTCGATATCGACGATGTCGGCCGGCAGCCAGCGCTTGGCGACCGGCGGCAGCGCTTTCTTCAGGCCGATCAGCGCGGCGTTCTGGCGCGCGAGGGCATCGAAGCGCAAGGTGCGTATCTTCAGGTTGCGCACCTGCGTGCGCAGGCGCTGGTTCTCGGTCTCAAGCGCGCGACGCGACGCGAACGAGTTTTCGATCGAGTGCCATGCGGTGAGCGGGGAGTTCACCGCGACCTCGATCGGATACGCGAGCCCTTGCGACAAGAATCGCACGTGCCGCAGCCAATCCGTGCGCTGGTCGAGGACCATGAGCGCGATGGAAGCCAGGGCGTAGAGCGTGAAGCGAAACCCCGGGATGCCCCCGCGGCCGCGCGGTGATCCGCTCCGGGTGCCGAAACCCGCCACGATGCGCGCGGGCTACTCGAGCCCGAAGTGGCCGGATCCCATCTGGTCCATCAGCTCGAGGATGCGTCCCCCGCCACGCGCAACGCAGGTGAGCGGGTCGTCGGCCACGACCACGGGCAGGCCCGTTTCCTCGGTGAGCAGCTTGTCTATGTCGCGCAGCAGAGCGCCACCGCCGGTGAGGACGATGCCGCGCTCGGCGACGTCCGCCCCGAGCTCCGGTGGAGTCTGCTCCAGAGCCTGCTTGACGGCGCTGACGATGTTCTGCAGCGGTTCCTGCAGCGCCTCGAGGATTTCGTTGCTGTTCAGCGTGAAGGCGCGCGGCACGCCCTCGGAGAGATTTCGGCCCTTGACCGAGAGCTCGCGCACCTGCTGGCCGGGGTATGCCGAGCCGATCTCGATCTTGATCCGCTCGGCGGTCGCCTCGCCGATCAGGATGCCGTAATTGCGCCGCACGTAGCTCATGATCGCCTCATCGAAGCGATCACCGCCGATGCGGGCGGAATTGGCGTAAACGACGCCATTGAGCGATAGCACGGCCACCTCCGAGGTGCCCCCGCCGATATCGAGCACCATCGAGCCGCGCGCCTCGTGCACCGGCAGCCCGGCCCCGACCGCCGCGGCCATCGGCTCGCTCACGATCGCCACGGTGCGCGCTCCGGCGCCCTCGGCCGACTCACGGATGGCGCGCCGCTCGACCTGGGTCGAGCCGAAGGGCACGCACACCAGCACGCGCGGAGACGGCTTGAGCATGCGATTGCCGTGCACCTTGTTCATGAAGTACTGGAGCATCTTCTCCGTATAGGTGAAATCGGCGATGACCCCGTCCTTCATCGGTCGTACCGCGGTGATGTGCCCGGGGGTACGGCCGAGCATTCCCTTGGCTTCAGACCCGACCGCGACGATGATCTTGCCGCCCCGGGACGGCTCGTCCTGCACGGCGACCACCGAGGGCTCGTTGAGTACAATGCCCTTGTCGCGGACATAGATGAGAGTGTTGGCCGTCCCCAGGTCGATCGACAAATCGCTGGAGAAGTAGCCGCGCAAGCGTTTGAACATGAAGCGTCCGGGTGCGGGTGAGGCGGTTGAGCGAAGGTCCCGGTGAGGGGCACTTCTGGGAAAGCGGCACGTAATCTAGCAACCGACAGGACATTGAGCAAGGCAACATGTATGATTTCGAGCGGTAATTCCTCTGTCGGCATCACCCATGGCCCTGACCCGCGCACAAGTCGAAGGCATCGCACACCTGGCCCGCCTGGAGCTCGATCCGGCGGAAGTCCCTCAGTACGAGCAGAGCCTCTCGCGGATCGTCGATTTTATCGGTGAGCTCGAGCGCGCGAGCACCACCGGCGTGGCGCCCATGGCTCATCCCCTGGCCGGGCTCGTCCAGAGGCTGCGCGCCGACGAGATCACCGAGCAGGACGACCATGCCCGGTACCAGCGGAATGCGCCGGAGGTTGTCTCGGGCCTGTACCTGGTGCCCAAGGTCATAGAATAATGACCGACCACCGGACCGTGACGCAGCTGGCCGCGGCTCTTCGGGCCCGCAAGGTTTCCAGCGTCGAGCTGGTGCGGGCCTGCCTGGCGCGCATCGAGGCGAGCCAGCCGGCGCTGAACGCCTTCATCACCATCACTGCGGACCAAGCCCTGGAGCAGGCCGAGGCCGCCGACCGGGACCTCGCGGCCGGCCGAGGGGGGCCGCTGGCGGGGGTGCCCATCGGGCACAAGGACCTCTTCTGCACGGCCGGCGTGCGTACGACGTGCGGGTCACGCATGCTTGAGAACTTCGTCGCGCCCTACGATGCCACCGTGGTCGCGCGCCTGAAGGCCGCCGGGGCGGTGATGCTCGGCAAGCTCAATATGGACGAGTTCGCCATGGGTTCCTCCAACGAGACCAGTTACTTCGGGCCGGTACGCAATCCCTGGAAGACCGACCTGGTGCCGGGCGGGTCTTCCGGTGGCTCGGCCGCGGCGGTGGCCGCCCGTCTGCTGCCGGCCGCGACCGCCACGGATACCGGCGGGTCGATCCGCCAGCCGGCCGCGTTCTGCGGCGTAACGGGCATCAAGCCGACCTACGGCAGGGTTTCCCGGTACGGCATGATCGCTTTTGCTTCCAGTCTGGATCAGGGCGGCGTAATCGCGCAAACTGCCGAGGATTGCGCGCGTCTGCTGCGGTCAATGGCCGGCTTCGATCCGCGCGACTCCACCAGTGTCGATATTCCCGTGCCGGATTACCTGGCAGGGCTCGACGCGCCGCTCGCGGGCGTGAGAATTGGCCTGCTGAAGGAGTTCTTCGACACCGGGCTCGATGCGGGTTATGAGCGTCGGGTGCGGGAGGCGCTGGCCGTCTTCGAGCGTCTCGGCGCCCGGCTGTGCGAGCTCAGCCTGCCGAACATCCCGCGCTCGGTGCCGGCCTACTACGTGGTGGCGCCAGCGGAATGCTCGTCCAATCTCGCCCGCTTCGACGGTGTGCGCTTTGGTCATCGCTGCCGCAATCCACGCGACCTGATCGACCTGTACAAGCGCTCCCGCTCGGAGGGCTTCGGGGTCGAGGTCAAGCGGCGGATCATGACGGGCACGTACGTGCTCTCGGCCGGCTACTATGACGACTACTATCTCAAAGCGCAGCGCGTGCGCCGGCTGGTCGCCGGGGACTTCGAGCGCGCCTTCGCCGAGGTCGACCTGCTGATGGGACCAACCACGCCCACCGCGGCATTTGCCCTCGGAGCGAAGAGCGCCGATCCGATCACCATGTATCTGAACGACATCTACACCATCAGCGCGAATCTGGCCGGCCTGCCGGCGATGTCGGTGCCGTGCGGCTTCGTCGACGGGCTGCCGGCGGGTCTGCAGATCATCGGGCCGCATTTTGCCGAGCAGCGGCTGTTGCACGCGGCCCACTGCTTCCAGCTTGAGACGGACTGGCATGCTCACGTTCCGGAGCGCTGCGCATGATGCGCTGGTCTGAGGAGAGTGGGGTGGACGCCGGCAGCGGGCCCGAGGGGGCTTGTAGATGAATGCCCGCAATACCCATTCGGCAACGCGGGGCGCACAGGGCGCGGCGACCGAGCAGGGCCACGCCTGGGAAACCGTGATCGGGCTGGAGATCCACGCCCAGCTGGCCACGCGATCAAAGATCTTCTCCGGCGCGCCGACCGCTTATGGGGCGGCGCCCAACACGCAGGCGTGCCTGGTCGATCTCGGCTATCCCGGCGTGCTGCCCGTGCTCAACGCCGAGGCGGTGCGCATGGCGGTGCGCTTCGGGCTCGCCATCGGCGCGCGAATCGCGCGTCAGTCGGTATTTGCGCGCAAGAACTACTTCTACCCGGATCTGCCGAAGGGCTACCAGATCAGCCAGTACGAGCTGCCGATCGTGGCCGGGGGAACCCTCGACATCGTGCTGGAGGACGGGTCGCGCAAGCGTATCGGAGTGACGCGGGCGCACCTGGAGGAAGATGCGGGCAAGTCGCTGCATGAGGGCCTCGCGGGCTTGACCGGCATCGATTTGAATCGTGCCGGGACGCCGCTGCTGGAGATCGTGTCCGAGCCGGAAATGCGCTCGGCCAAGGAGGCGGTCGCCTACATGAAAAAGGTGCACACGCTGGTGCGCTACCTGGAAATTTGCGACGGCAACATGCAAGAGGGCTCGTTCCGCTGCGACGCCAACGTCTCGGTGCGGCCGGCGGGCTCGGATAAGCTCGGTACGCGTACCGAGATCAAGAACGTCAATTCGTTCCGCTACGTGGAGAAGGCGATCCAGTACGAGGTGGCCCGTCAGATCGAGGTGATCGACTCCGGAGGCAGGGTGATCCAGGAAACGCGCCTGTACGATCCGGACAGGGGCGAGACGCGCTCGATGCGCTCGAAGGAGGAGGCTAACGATTACCGTTACTTCCCCGATCCGGACCTGCTGCCCCTCGAACTCGATGCCGCGTATGTCGAGTCCGTGCGCGCCGAGCTACCTGAGCTGCCGGACGCGAAGGCTGCGCGCTTCAGCGCGCAATATGGCCTGTCGGACTACGATGCGGGCGTGCTGACTGCCAGCCGCGAGTTGGCCGATTACTACGAGGCGGTGACTCGCGGGGTACCGGGGCAGCCGAAGCTGGCGGCGAACTGGGTCATGGGCGAGTTCGCCGCGGCGCTGCACAAGGAGGGACTCGAGATCAATGCCGGCAAGCTCACTGCCGAGCGCCTGGCCGGGCTGTTGACGCGGATCGCGGATGAGACGATTTCCGGCAAGATCGCCAAGGAAGTGTTCGAGGCGATGTGGGCGAGCGGGGAAAACGCCGATGCCGTCATTGCTTCGAAGGGGCTGCAGCAGATCACCGACACTGGGGCGATCGAGGGCGCGATCGAAGAAGTGATGGCCCAGTATCCGGCCCAGCTCGCCGAATTCCGTGCGGGGAAAGACAAGCTGTTCGGCTTTTTCGTCGGCCAGGCGATGAAGGCGACGCGGGGCAAGGCGAATCCGGCTCAGCTCAACGCGCTGCTGAAAAAGAAACTTCCGGGTTGAGTCGCCGGGGCGGATGCCCCATCCTGGGACCATGGGTGCTGATTCCGGTTACGATACCGTCCGCCGTTTCATGGTCGAGAACCAGCCCGTGCGCGGTCAATGGGTGCGCCTGGGCGAGGCTTGGCGTCAGCTGTGCGCCAACAGTGAATACCCGCCTGCGGTGCGGGCGTTGCTTGGCGAGGCGGTGGCCGCATCGGTCCTGCTGGCGGCGACGCTGAAGTTCCAGGGTCGGCTGACCCTGCAGCTCAACGGTGAGGGCGCGGTCCGCCTGCTGGTAGCCCAGTGCACGCATCAGTTTGGTGTGCGCGCCATCGCGCACTACGACCAAGCGCTCGCGGCGACGATCTCGGGCGATCTTGCCCGCGGCGGCCAGGCATTCCGGGCGCTGACCGGCGGCGGTGGGCGCTTCACGGTCACCGTCGAGGCGGACGAGCGCAACCTGCGATATCAGGGCATCGTGCCGCTTTCGGGAACGTCGCTCGCCGAGTCGCTGGAGGACTATTTCAACGCTTCCGAGCAGCTGCCGACGCGCGTCCGTCTCGCGGGTGATGCGGGACGCTGCGCCGGGCTGCTGGTCCAGAAGTTGCCCGGCGCCGATCAGGTCCAGGCCTCCACCGCGTGGCCTGCGGCGCAGCGTGCCGTGGTGCGCCTCGGACCGGCGGCCTTGCTCGATCAGCCGGTTGAGCCCTTGCTCCGCGGCCTGTTGCCGTCCTATGACGTGCGTCTGTTCAGCGCGAGTCCGGTCGCCTTCGAGTGTCGTTGCGGTGAGGGTCGGGTGACCTCGCTCCTGCGTGCTCTCGGGGCGCAGGAAGTCCGCAGCATCCTCGCGGAGGAAGGCGCTGTGACCGTCACGTGCGAGTTCTGCGGCCGCCCTTACCGGTTCGATGCGGAGGCCGTCGATGCGCTGTTCATTCATCCAGGCACGGACGAGGCTTCCGCGCTGATCCATTGAGTCGTTCCGGTGCCCTCTGCCGCCACGGGGCTCATTAATTATAAGAGATTGATTTAATTGTATTTACATCAGAGAGTTGTTGCGCTATAGTGTGATTAAAGATATCTGCAATTATTGAATTACAGTTGGCCGAGTCTCGCGAACTCTTGAATTGGCTGCGTGCGGTCGCGGAGCCCACGCGTCTGCGCCTGTTGGCATTGTGCGTCGAACAGGACCTCAGCGTCTCCGACTTGGCGGAGGCACTCGCTCAGAGCGAACCGCGAGTGTCCAGACATCTGCGCATCCTGACCGAAGCCGGGCTCGTCGAGCGGGCTCGCCAGGGTCAGTGGGTGCATTACCGTGTGGCGCGCGGCACGCCGGCCGCCGGCTTTGCCCAGGGGCTGCTCGGTCAGCTCGACCGATCCGATCCATCGCTCGTAAGAGATCGGCAGCGTGCCCGATCACAGGGCGCAGCCGGCGCGGGTGCCGCAGCCGCCTCCCGTCTCGGTCGCGAGTTGCGCGCGGTCCTCGAGGCTGAAATGAGTCCTCGACCGGCGAGCATGTTGTTCGTCGGCCTCGAGCACCCGCAGCTTCTCGAGGCGGCCCGCCAGAGCGACCGATGCGCGGTGCTGGTGTATTCACGGCGCGCGGCGCAGGCGGTCCGGGCCGCCGCCGAGCGTGAGCAGCGGATGTGCCGAATCGCTCAGGCCGCCGGCGGCGAAACGGTGACGCCGCGCGACCTGGAGCATATGGGACAGCCGTTCGATGCGGTGGTGGTCGATCAGATTGCACGCGCAAGCGGTGCGTCCGAGGCGCTGCTGAGTGCGGTGCGCGCCATCCTGTCGGTCGGCGGGCGGCTGTGGCTGTTCGAGCGCTACGACTCGGCGGCGCTCGCCGGGTCCGCTCGAGTCATCGAGCATCCGATTGCCCGGTTGCGCCGGCGGCTCGCCGCGGCGGGACTGGAGTGCCGGCGTATCCGTCCGATCGAGGCCGACGGCCAGCATGTGCTGGCCACAACCGCCGAGCCGATGCCGCAGAGCTTGGCGGTGGGTCGTGCAAGTTGATGCCGCGCGCCCGAGGCGAGCCAGCGCGGCGATTCTCAATGAGGGAAAAGGCATGATCAACGTCTCTTTCGAGTTCTTTCCGCCGGGTGATGCCGCCATGGAGGCGACGCTGTGGCGCTCGGTAGAGCGCCTGCGGCCGCTGGCGCCGACGTTCGTCTCCGTCACGTACGGCGCGGATGGCTCGACGCGCGCGCGCACGCACGAAGTCGTAAGCCGCATCCAGACCGAGACTTCACTGACCGGGGCGCCGCACCTGACGTGCGTCGGGGCCAGCCGCGAAGAAGTGCTCGATATCGCCCGCAAGTATTGGCGGCAGGGAATCCGCCATATCGTCGCGCTTCGGGGCGATCCGCCGCAGGGCGCGGCGCGCTACGAGCCGCATCCGGACGGGTTCGCATATGCGGCCGATCTGGTGGCTGGATTGCGCGGGGTGGCAGACTTCGAGATTTCAGTTGCGGCCTATCCCGAGACCCACCCGGAGGCGCCATCACCCCGGTTTGATCTGGACAATCTCAAACGCAAACTGGACGCGGGCGCCTCGCGCGCGATCACGCAGTTCTTCTTCGACACCGATGCGTTCCTGCGCTTCCGCGATCAGTGCGCGGCCGCCGGCATCCGCGCGCCCATCGTGCCCGGGATACTGCCGATCACCCGCTTCGAACGGGTCCGCCGCATGGCCGAACGCTGCCGCACGAATATCCCGGGGTGGCTCGCGGAGCGATTCGCCGGCCTGGAGGACGATCCGGAAACGCGCCGCCTGATCGCCGCCAGCGTGGCGATCGAGCAGGTCAAAACCCTCGAGCGCCACGGCGTGTGCGAATTTCATTTCTACACGTTGAACCGGGCCGAGCTCACCTATGCCATCTGTCACACGCTGGGGCTGCGCCCCGATGCGCGGGGCCCGACCACCGGGCTAGCGCCAGCCGCTGGAGAAGCGACATGACCGGAATCGAGCACGACCAATGTCCCGCGGGACTGCACCAGCATGCTCCCGCCGAGACGCCGCGCGAGGCGCCCGAGCCGATCGCGGCCACGCCGTTCGCGATCGAACCTGCCGATGAGGCTGCACGCAGCGAACGCATTCGCCGTCTGCGGCAGCTGCTCGATGCGCGTGTGGTGCTGCTCGATGGAGCCATGGGCACCATGGTGCAGCGCCATCGGCTTGACGAGGCGGCGTTCCGCGGCGAGCGCTTCGCCGCTCACGGCCGCGATCTCAAGGGCAACAACGACATTCTCACGCTCACCCAGCCCGAGATCGTCGCCGATATTCATCGTGCCTATCTCGACGCTGGCGCGGACATCATCGAAACGAACACGTTCAACTCCAACGCAATCTCCCAGGCCGATTACGGCGCTCAGGCTCTGGTGCCTGAGCTGAACTACCGCGCGGCGCGCCTGGCGCGCCAGGTTGCCGACTCGTTCGCCGTACAGGCCGGCCGGCTGGCGTTCGTGGCCGGCTCGCTCGGACCGACGAGCCGCATGACTTCGTTGTCCCCGGACGTCAATGACCCGGGCTTCCGCAGCGTGACGTTCGATGACCTGACCGCAACTTACACGGAATCGGCGCGGGCGTTGCTTGCCGGCGGCGCCGATTTGCTGCTGATCGAAACGGTGATCGATACGCTCAACGCCAAGGCGGCCATCTACGCCCTGCTGCGGCTGTTCGAGCGCAGCGGGATCGAAGTGCCGATCATCATCTCCGGTACCATCACCGACGCTTCGGGCAGGATCCTCTCGGGCCAGACCGCCGAGGCGTTCTGGAACTCGATCAGTCACGCCCGTCCGCTCGCCGTCGGATTCAATTGCGCGCTCGGCGGTCGGCAGCTGCGTCCCTACATCGAGGAGCTGGGTCGCTTCAGCGACACGCGCGTCTGCGCTTACCCCAACGCGGGGTTGCCGAATGCCTTCGGCGAGTACGACGAGCAGCCAGAAGAGACCGCCGAGATAATCGGGGAGTACGCCGCGGCTGGACTGGTGAACATCGTCGGAGGTTGCTGCGGCACCACGCCGGAGCATATCCGGCTGATTCGCGAGGCCGTGAGTGCGCACCGTCCGCGCGCTGTGGGTTCAGTCCCGCACAAGTGCCGCTTGGCGGGCCTCGAGCCGCTTAACATCGACGCGCAGACGCTGTTCGTCAATGTCGGCGAGCGCACCAACGTCACCGGCTCGGCCAGATTTCGCAAGCTCATAGAGGCTGGCGACTATGGCGCGGCGTTGGAGGTGGCGCGCCAGCAGGTGGCCAGCGGCGCGCAGATCATCGACATCAACATGGACGAGGGCATGCTCGATTCCGAGGCGGCCATGGTGCGCTTCCTCAATCTGGTTGCGGCCGAGCCGGACGTCGCGCGGGTACCGGTCATGCTCGATTCATCGAAGTGGACGGTGATCGAAGCCGGATTGAAATGCCTGCAGGGCAAGGGTGTCGTGAACTCCATCAGTCTCAAGGAGGGCGAGGAGGTGTTTCTCGACCATGCCCGCGAGGTGCGCCGCTACGGCGCGGCGGTCGTGGTCATGGCGTTCGATGAGCAGGGTCAGGCCGACACGGTCGAGCGCCGAGTGGCGATCTGCGGGCGCGCCTACCGGTTGCTCATCGAGCGCGTCGGCTTCCCGCCCGAGGACATCATTTTCGATCCCAATGTCTTCGCGGTGGCCACCGGCATCGAGGAGCACAACGGTTACGCGCTGGCGTTCATCGAGGCGACCCGCCTGATCAAGGAACGGCTACCGCACGCGTTGGTGAGCGGAGGCGTGAGCAACGTCAGCTTTTCGTTCCGCGGCAACGATGCGGTGCGCGAAGCGATGCACTCGGTGTTTCTCTATCATGCCATCAAGGTCGGAATGGACATGGGCATCGTCAATGCCGGCCAACTCGCGATCTACGAGCAGATCGATCCGCAGTTGCGTGAGGTCGTCGAGGACGTGATCCTCAACCGGCGTGCCGACGCGACCGAGCGGCTGGTTGCCATTGCCGAGCGCTTCAAATCGGACGGCGGCGTGAAGCGCAAGGACGACCTCGAGTGGCGCAAGCTCCCGGTCGCCAAGCGTCTCGAGCATGCGCTGATCAAGGGTATCGACGATTTCATCATCGAGGATACCGAGGAGGCGCGTCTCGCCTTTGCGCACCCGCTGCACGTGATCGAAGGTCCGCTCATGGACGGCATGAACACTGTGGGTGATTTGTTCGGGGCCGGCAAGATGTTCCTGCCGCAGGTGGTCAAGAGCGCGCGCGTGATGAAGCGCGCGGTGGCGCACCTGGTGCCGTTCATCGAGCAGAGCAAGGGGGCCGGGGCAAGGCGCTCGAACGGCCGGGTCGTGATGGCGACGGTCAAGGGCGACGTGCACGATATCGGCAAGAACATCGTCGGCGTGGTGCTGCAATGCAATAATTTCGAGGTGATCGATCTCGGGGTGATGGTGCCGTGCGAGCGGATCCTCGAGACCGCGCGCCGCGAGAATGCTGATTTCATTGGCCTGTCCGGCTTGATCACTCCGTCGCTCGATGAGATGGTGCACGTGGCGCGCGAGATGCAGCGGCAGGAATTCAAGGTGCCGCTGCTGATCGGCGGGGCGACCACCTCGCCGGCGCACACCTCGGTCAAGATTGCGCCCCAATACGGCGCGGCGGTCGTGTACGTCAAGGACGCTTCCCGCTCGGTCGGTGTATGCCAGACCCTCACCAGCCCCGAGGCGCGCTCGGAGTTCATCGCCAAGGTCAATGCCGAGCACGAGCGCCGGCGCGAGCAGCATGCCGGGCGGAAGGTGAAGGCGCCGGCGTTGAAACTCTCCGCAGCGCGCGCCAACCGCCGTCGAATAGACTGGGCGAGCTATGCGGCACCCGTGCCGCGCTCGCCCGGCGTGCAGGACTTCAAGGATTATCCGCTCACCGAGCTGCTCAGTTATATCGACTGGATGCCGTTTTTCAATGCCTGGGAGTTCAGCGGAAAATTTCCCGATATCCTGACCAATCCCGTGGTCGGCGAGGCGGCGAGCAACCTTTACGCAGATGCCCGCACGATGCTCGAGCGGATCGTGAGCGAGCGATGGCTGAGCGCGCGGGCGGTCATTGGATTGTTCCCCGCGAACTCGGTCGGTGATGACGTGGAGGTGTATGCCGATGAGCGACGCGGCCAGCCGATCGTGACGCTCTCGTTCCTGCGCCAGCAGAAAGACAAGCCGCAGGGGCAACCGCACGATTCGCTCGCCGATTACATCGCGCCGAAATCAACCGGTGTGCGTGATTACATCGGCGCCTTCGCCGTCACGGCCGGTGTGGGCATTGAGGCGCATGTCGAGCGCTTCGAGCGCGCGCACGACGATTACTCCGCGATCATCCTCAAGGCACTTGCCGATCGCTTGGCCGAGGCGGCCGCCGAGCACTTCCATGAGCGGGTGCGGCGCGAGCTGTGGGGGTACGCGGCCGACGAGCAGATGACGAACGAGGAACTGATCGACGCGAGCTACCGCGGTATCCGCCCGGCGCCGGGCTATCCCGCGTGTCCCGATCACACCGAGAAAGCCAAGCTCTGGCAGCTGCTCGATGTGGAACGCCGGGCCGCCATTCGTATCACCGAGAGCTTCGCGATGTATCCGACCGCCGCGGTCAGCGGCTGGTACCTGGCCCATCCCGAGGCGCATTATTTCGCTGTGGGCAAGATCGATCGCGACCAGGTGGAAGATTATGCGCGCCGCAAGGGCATGAGTGTCGCCGAGGCCGAGAAGTGGCTCTCGCCCAACCTCGGCTATACGGCCTGAGCCGCCGCGTCTTGCCGCGGGCTCAGCCGGTATGCCCGGTCCGCCGCAGTTCCAGGTCGCCGAATACGCTCAGCAGGATGGCTGTGTAGAAGTTGAGTCCGATCGCGGCAACGGCCAGCGCCACCGCGACCAGCACCGCGCGGGCACTGGCATCGGCATGGCCCGGATTGGGCAGGACCATCGCAGCCATGACCGCGACGAACAGGGAGACCGCCGCGATGATGGCGGCGGCGGCGATGTACATCACGGCAGCTCGCCACCAGTTGCCGTGGATCAGGCGCAGACTGTAGAGCAGGCTCTGCAGCACCCCTTTGCCGGTGAACATGCGGGCCGGCAGGGCGAGGGACAGTGCGACGGACAGATAGAGCGCCGGCACGAGCATCGCGCCGAAGGCGATCGAGCGGTAGGGCTCGGCGAGGGTGAGCGGCGGGACGATGAGCGCCGCGACCGCGATGCTGGCGATCAGGGAGATCGCCACGATGGCCGGGGCTTGCCTGAACGCATCGAGCAGATCCCGCGAGCCGGGCGGCCGGCCGGCGGCCAAGGCGGATTGACGCAGCAGCAGGGCCATCCAGATGACGAAAAACAGCACGTAGCCGCCGCAATAGAGGGTGATCCACACCGGATCATTCATCGCGCTGCGCGGCGTGAGCAGCTGGCCGCGCGCGAGGTCGTACAGCGTGGAGAGTTCTCCGAACAGGATGGCGATCGTGGCATACGGCATGCACTTCGGCAGCGACACCCTGAAGATCTTCAGGCTGGCATCGAGCAGCTCCGCGAAGGTACGCGGACGCGTCGGGGGGTAAAGCGTGATGGACATCAGCAAATGATAACTGTCTCATGACGCGAACCGCCATCCAGTCTGCGGGAGATACCGTTGGGACGTTGCTCGCCGAGGGAGTGCGGCGCCTGCAAGAGGCGTTCGCGTCCGATTCGGATGCGATGCCGGAACTCGATGCGCAGTTGCTTCTCGCGCACGCCTTGCGGATCTCGCGGACTTGCGTGCATTCGCACCCCGAGCGACGGGCGCAGGCGTCGGCCGCACGGCGTTTCAGAGCGCTGGTTGCACGCCGGGCGGCCGGGGAGCCCGTGGCGTATCTGCTCGAGCGTAAAGCCTTCTGGACATTCGAGCTCACAGTCGGCTCCGCCGTGCTCGTGCCCCGACCCGAGACCGAGCTGCTCGTGGAGCGGGCGCTGGCCCTACGGCCCGAGGCATGCGCCAGCGCCGTCGATCTGGGTACCGGCTCGGGGGCCATTGCCCTGGCGCTCGCGCATGAACGCCCGGGCTGGCAGGTCAGCGCGACGGACATCTCGAGCGAGGCACTGTCGGTGGCGCGCCGCAACGCCGTTGCACTTGGCCTCGAGCGCGTGACATTTGCACAGGGCAGCTGGTTCGCCGCACTGCCGGTGCGGCGGTTCGATCTGATCGTGAGCAATCCACCGTATGTGGCCGCGGGCGATGCGGCGCTCGCGGCGCTGGCGCACGAGCCGCGACGAGCGCTCACCCCAGGACCGGATGCTCTTGCCTGCCTGCGCGAGATCATCGAGGATGCGCCCCGGTTCCTGGAGCGGGGCGGATGGCTGCTGCTGGAGCATGGCGCCGGGCAGGGGCCCGAGGTCGCCGGCGCGCTGAGGGCCCGGGGCTTTGCTACAGTGCGCACCCACCGCGATCTGGCGGGGCATGAGCGTGTGACGGAGGGCCAATGGCCGGCAATTCGCTGATTCGATTCGAGACGACCCACGGTGCATTCACGGTCGAACTGTACCCGGACGAAGCGCCGGTGACGGTGGAGAACTTTCTCGCCTATGTCGATGCGGAATTTTTCGACGGCACGATTTTTCATCGCATCGTGCCGGGTTTCGTGATCCAGGGCGGGGGACTCGACCGGAAATTCCACAGCAAGGAAACGCGTGCCGCGATCCGCAACGAGGCGAAAAACGGGCTGAAGAACCTGCGTGGCACGCTCTCGATGGCGCGCACCAGTGTGGTCGACAGCGCGACCTCGCAGTTCTTCGTGAATCTCGCCGATAACGCCTTTCTCGATCACAGCGCGCGGGATTTCGGTTACGCGGTGTTCGGTCGAGTGACTGACGGCATGGAAGTCGTCGACAAGATCGCGGCTATCAAGACTGGCCGGCGCGAGGGCTACCAGGACGCGCCGCTGGAGGACGTGGTGATCGTGTCCGCGCGGCGTCTCGACGTGGCTTGTTGAGATTCCCCTCGCCCTGAAGGGCCGCCGGCGCAAGTGGCTGACGCGCCCGACCAGGCGCCGCCGCGCGCTGAATGGGGCAACTCAGGCCTCGATTTCGGCCAGCAACTGCGCCTGATGCTCGTGGGCGAGCGCATCGAGCAGCTCGTCGAGTTCGCCGCTCATGATCTGTGGCAGCTTGTACAGCGTCAGGTTGATGCGATGATCGGTGACTCGTCCCTGCGGATAGTTGTACGTACGAATGCGCTCGGAACGATCGCCGGTGCCGACCTGCAGGCGCCGCGACCGTGCCTGAGCGCTTTGCTGTTTTTTCTGCTCGGCGGCCAGCAGGCGCGCCTGCAGCAGCGACATGGCTCGCGCACGGTTCTTGTGCTGCGACCGCTCGTCCTGGCATTCCACGACGATGCCGGTGGGCAAGTGGGTGATACGCACCGCCGAGTCGGTCTTGTTCACGTGTTGGCCGCCGGCCCCGGAGGATCGGTAGGTGTCGACGCGCAGGTCCGCCGGGTTGATCGCCACGTCGCAGATCTGGTCGAACTCGGGCAGGATGGCCACGGTGCACGTCGAGGTGTGGATGCGACCCTGCGCCTCGGTGGTCGGCACGCGCTGGACCCGGTGAACTCCGGATTCGAATTTCAGGCGCGAGAATGCGCCTCGGCCGACGATGCGGCTGATGATTTCCTTGTAGCCGCCATGCTCGCCTGGACTTTCGCTCAGGATTTCGACGCCGAAGCCCTTCGATTCGGCATGGCGGGCGTACATGCGGAACAGATCCCCCGCGAACAGCGCCGCCTCGTCGCCGCCGGTGCCGGCGCGGATCTCCAGAAAGATATTGCGTTCGTCATTGGGGTCCTGGGGCAGCAGGAGCGCGTGGAGCCCGTCCTCGGCGGCGTTCATCGCGGCCCGGAGACGGTCTTGCTCCTCGGCGCCGAGCGCGCGCATGGACGAGTCTTCGTCTTCGAGCATGTCCCGCGCGGCCGCAAGGTCACGCTCGAGAGTCCGAAAGGCGCGCAGTCGCTCGGCCAAAGGCTGCAGTCGCGCGTACTCGACCGACAAATCGCGGAATTCGGCCGAGCCGCCGTCGATATCGGGTGAGGCGAGCTGTCGACCGACCTCCTCGTAGCGGTCGGCGAGCTTCTCGAGGCGCTGTCGGATGGAGTCCTTCATGATGCGAGCCTGAACGGGGCGCGGCATTCTCCGGGATCGCCGCCAGCCCCACAAGGCGGCAGGCGTTCCCATCCGCGTGCGATATAGTGTTCCAGCATATGCCATCCCTTGCTGTGATCCGGCGGCGCCTGTGGCCCGCCTTCGCTGTGCTTGCCGCCTTGGCGCTGAGCGCCTGCCAAACCGTGCGCGTGCCGCCGGCGCCAATCACCGCGTGGCACGTCCGGCGACCGCTTCTTCAGTCTCTCGACCGGTTCCGCCTGACGGGGCGCGTGGCCGTGGCGGTGGGCCATCGGGGCTTCAATGCCGATATTCTCTGGATCCAGAACGGCACGCGTACACGCATGACGCTCAGTGGACCGCTGGGCGCCGACGCAGCTCAGGTGAGCGACGACGATGGCCATCTGGCCGTCATCACTTCGCGCGGGCGACATCTGGGCAACGCCGCGGCCCACGCGCTCCTTGAGCGTCAGCTCGGATTCGACCCGCCGCTGGCGAGCCTGCGCTATTGGATCCTCGGAGTACCCGATCCGACACTGCCGGCCCACGTATCGATCGACAAGGCGCAGCGGCTCGTGAGCCTCAGTCAGGCGGGTTGGTCGATTGTGTATCACGCTTACCAGCCGGTCGGTGCCGACTGGTTGCCGCGGCTTTTGACGGTGCGGCGTGCCGACGTGCGGCTGCGGATGGTGGCGGACACATGGCGCCTGCAATGAGGCCTGAGGAGAGCCTGTGGCCGGCGCCGGCCAAGCTCAATCTGTTTTTGCACGTGACCGGCCGGCGGCCCGACGGGTATCACGAGCTGCAAACCCTGTTTCAGCTCATCGATTTGTGCGACACCGTGGGAATAGTGGTGCGCGAGGACGGCCGGATCGAGCGGACCGCGGGTCCGGCGGAAATAGGTCCGGATACGGATTTGACAGTGCGAGCGGCCCGAGCCTTGCAGATGGCCACCGGCTCGCGGCGAGGGGCCTCGATACGGGTGCAAAAGCGGATACCGATCGGCGGCGGACTCGGTGGCGGCAGTACCGATGCCGCCACGGTGCTGCTGGCGTTGAATCACCTGTGGGAGTGCGGATTCGACGTGGAAGACCTGGCCCGGATCGGGCTGCCGCTCGGGGCGGATGTGCCTGTATTCATTAAAGGTTTTTCGGCCTGGGCGGAAGGCGTTGGGGAACGGCTCGAAGCCGTTTCATTACCCGAAAGGTGGTACGTGATCATCCGGCCCGGCGTGAGCGTGTCGACCCGGGAGGTGTTCCAGAGCGCTGAATTGACACGAAATACCCCCCTCATCACAATACGCGCCTTTCTCGATGCCGGCGGACGCAACGATTGCGAGCCGGTGGTGCGCGCACGATGGCCGGAAGTGGCCGAGGCGCTCGATTGGCTGGCGCAGCAAACGCCGGCGCGCCTGACTGGAACCGGGTCGTGCGTTTTCGCGCCTGCGGCAACCTCCAGCGAGGCAGAGCGTATCGCGGCCCGGGTGCCGGACCGGTGGCGGAGCTACGTTGCCCGGGGATTGAATGTTTCTCCGTTGCGCGCGCTTCTTCCAACATAGCAGTGGCGGATCCATCACGATGGACTTGCTGCGGCGGCGGCCGCGATATGAGCTCGAGGCGGCGGTGGGCTGGAATTTTGCCGCCGACGCCACCAGGGCGGCGCGGTGGCGCGGACGGTACGATGGGATCGGAGTGACAACGTTGGGGTGTAGCCAAGAGGTAAGGCAGCGGGTTTTGATCCCGCCATTCGGAGGTTCGAATCCTCCCACCCCAGCCAAATCGATCTGGGCGGTGGCGTTGTGCTCGCCGCCAATAACGGTTGATCGAGCGCAGTCATGAGCACGAACGACTTGCCGGCATTGTTCACCGGCAATGCCAATCCGGATCTCGCGGCGCACATCGCGCGTCATCTGCAGACGCGGCTCGGGCGGGCCTACGTCGGCCGCTTCAGCGATGGGGAGATCAACGTCGAGCTGATGGAGAACGTGCGCGGTCGCGACGTGTTCATCGTGCAGCCGACCTGTCCGCCGGGCAACGATACGCTGATGGAGTTGCTGGTCATGGTGGATGCCTGCCGGCGCGCCTCGGCGGCCCGCATCACCGCGGTAGTGCCGTATTTCGGCTATTCGCGCCAGGATCGGCGGCCGCGCGCCACGCGTTCGGCGATCACCGCGCGGCTGGTGGCGAACATGCTGTCGATCGCGGGGGTCAACCGGATGCTGACGGTCGATCTGCACGCCGATCAGATTCAGGGCTTCTTCGACATCCCGGTGGACAACGTGTATGCCTCCCCGGTACTGCTCGGCGACGCGTGGAAGCAGGCGTACCACGACGTGGTGATCGTTTCGCCCGACGTGGGTGGCGTGGTGCGTGCGCGCGCATTCGCCAAGCGGTTGGACGACGCGGACCTGGCGATCATCGACAAGCGCCGGCCGCGGCCGAATGAGTCGAAGGTGATGAACATCATCGGTGACATCGATGGCAAGGTGTGCCTGCTCGTCGATGACATGATCGACACTGCCGGGACACTGTGTCACGCGGCCCAGGCGCTGAAGGACGAGGGTGCGCAGAAAGTGTTGGCCTACATCACTCACCCGGTGCTCTCCGGCGACGCGGTGAGCCGCATTTCCGACTCGGTGCTCGACGAACTGGTGGTGACCGATACCATTGCGCTGTCGCAGGCGGCGCGCGCGTGCACGCGCATCCGCCAGTTGTCGGTGGCGGCGTTGCTGGCGGAGACCATCCGCCGCATCCGCGATGAGGAGTCCGTGTCCTCGCTGTATGTCGATTGACGGGGTTTACTGAGATTTTTGGTGCGTTGCGACCTGGTCGCGGGTCGCGGCGCGTTGTCAGCGTAAATTGGAGAACATCATGCGTATTGCATTCAGCTTCAGCGCCGAGCCGCGCGAGGCGCATGGCAAAGGTGCGAGCCGCCGCCTGCGTCACACGAACAAGGTTCCGGCGATTCTGTACGGGGGGCACGCGGAGGCGGAATCCCTCGCGCTCGAGCATCACAAGCTGCTCACGGTCGTGGCCGACGAGCGCTTTTACTCATCGATCGTGCAGCTCAAGATCGGTAATCGGACGCAGGAGGCCATCGTCAAGGACGTGCAGATGCATCCGGCGAAGAACCAGGTAGTGCATCTCGATCTGCAGCGGGTAACCGAGAACGAGCCGATCCGTCTGCATCTGCCGATTCACTTTGCCGGTGAGGCAGGCAGCCCGGGTGTCAAGACTCAGGGAGGGGTCGTGTCGCACATGCTTGCCGACGTCGAGATCGTTTGCCTGCCGAAGGACCTGCCCGAGTACCTGGAGCTGGACGTGTCGCAGATGAATATCAACGAGACGAAGTTTCTGTCGGATATTCCGTTGCCTTCGGGCGTGAGCATTCCTCACCTGGCGTATCGCAACGCCCCGGTGGTCTCGATCCACAGCCCGCGTGTTGCCGAAGTGGAGCCGACTGCCGAAGCGGCGGCCGCGCCCGCTGAAGGTACGGCTGGAGCGGCGGGAGCGCCTGCGGCAGCTACGGCGGAAGCGGCTCCCGCGGACTCGGGCAAGGCCGGGCAGAAGAAGGAAGGCAAGAAGTAACCGCGGCGCATGGCGGGAACGCCGCTGAAGCTTGTGGTGGGGCTCGGCAATCCGGGCCCCACTTACGCCCAAACTCGGCACAACGCGGGCTTTGCGTTCGTCGACGAGCTCGCCCGGCGCGCAGGGGCGGTGCTGAAGCGCGAGTCGCGTCATCACGGTGAACTCGGCCGGGTGGTCATCGCGGGGCACGAGCTGTGGCTGCTGAAGCCGCTGACGTACATGAACCTGAGTGGAACGTCCGTTCAGAGTGTGGCGAGCTTCTACAGGATCTCGCCGAGCGCCATGCTGGTCGCACACGATGAGCTCGATTTCCCGCCAGGTGTCGTACGTCTCAAGGAGGGCGGAGGCGCCGGCGGGCACAACGGTTTGCGCGATATCATCGCGCGTCTCGGCGAGTCTTTCTGGCGGTTGCGGATCGGTATCGGGCACCCGCTCGAGCGCGCCATTGTGATGAATTATGTGCTCGGGCGGCCGAGCGCGCCGGAGGCCGGCTTGATCGGCGAGGCGGTCCGCGCGGCGGCCGACGCGCTGCCGGAATTGCTCGACGAGGGCGCGCAGAAGGCAATGAATCGGCTGCATTCATCACGCGCCGCGCCCGAATAACCCGCCGTCCCGGCCAGCGGCCGGTCGGCTCGGAGGTTCAGTCATGTCTATCCGTTGCGGCATCGTCGGATTGCCGAACGTCGGCAAATCGACGCTGTTCAACGCACTCACTCAGGCGCAGAACGCGGCGGCGGCCAATTATCCGTTCTGCACCATTGAGCCGAACGTCGGCATGGTGCCGGTACCTGATAGCCGGCTCGAGACGCTGGCGGCGATCGTGAATCCCCAGCGGATCGTGCCGGCGACGGTGGAATTCGTCGACATCGCCGGTCTGGTGGCGGGCGCCTCCAAAGGCGAGGGTCTGGGCAATCAATTTCTTTCGCATATTCGCGAAGTCGACGCCATCGCGCATGTGGTGCGCTGTTTCGAAAGCCCGGACATCGTTCATGTGGCGGGCCGAATCGACCCGGCGAGTGACATGGAGGTGATTGACACCGAGCTCGCGCTGGCGGACTTGGCGACGGTGGATAAGGGTCTGGAGCGTGCCGCGAAGGCATCCAAGGGGGGCGACAAGGAGGCGCTGCGCAAGAAGTTCCTGCTCGAGCGGGTGAAGGCGCACCTCGACCAGGTGAAGCCGGTCCGAGCGATGCCGCTGTCGAGCGAGGATCGACGCGATCTGCGCGACTTGCAGCTGCTCACGGCGAAGCCGGTAATGTACGTGGCGAACGTGATCGAAGCCGGCTTCAAGGACAATCCGCTGCTCGCGGCGGTCGACAGGCGCGCCGTCGGCGAAGGAGCGGTGACGGTGGCGGTCTGCGCGTCCATCGAAGCCGAAATCGCACAACTTGAGGCGACTGAGCGGGCCGCGTTTCTCGCCGAGCTCGGGCTGCAGGAGCCGGGGCTCGACCGCGTGATCCGGGCCGGGTACCGGCTGCTGGGCCTGCAGACCTTCTTCACCGCCGGGGAGAAGGAGGTCCGGGCCTGGACCGTGCCGATCGGCGCCACGGCGCCGCAGGCCGCCGGCGTGATTCACACGGATTTCGAGCACGGATTCATCCGTGCGGAAGTGATCGGCTATGCCGATTACGTCGCCTGCCGGGGCGAGGCGGGCGCCCGTGAGGTGGGCAAGCTGCGCCTGGAGGGCAAGGAATACGTGATGCAGGAAGGGGACGTGGTGCACTTCCGCTTCAATGTGTAGCGGTTGACACCCCGTCGGCACCACGCCGACAATGCGCCCCCCTTGAGGCGTACGGCGCCCCGTCCCTCCGCGGAGCCCGGTTCGAAGAGAACGTGGAAAGGTAGCTCAGCCGGTTAGAGCACGGCACTCATAATGCCGGGGTCGAGGGTTCGAGTCCCTCCCTTTCCACCAATTAAATCAAAGAGTTGTGACCCGGCTTTTCGAGCCCGGCATTTGCCTGCCAGGCTCGCTTGGCGGAATTTTTGCGCCCGAATCCCCGCGCCGGGGCTTGGCGGCGGGTTTCGGGAAATCAATATATTCGATCGAGAGAGGGGGGAGCCCTTGGGCACGGTGCCCCTGTTTGTGGGCGGAAGATGAGTGTGAGAATCGAAACTAACGAGGATCTTGAAACCGCGATTGCTCGGCTCGCGTCGCGGTCGCCGGAAGCGCTAGCGACCTTCATTGCTTCACTCGCATTTGATGGCGGACCGATCGGAGAGCAGGTCCGGACATTTATCGTCGGCGATGATCTCTCTGAGACCACCGCATCCGTGAAGGAACGCATCGATGCACTGCGAGGCTCGCGCCGGTCGAATCATCGACATCGAGCGCAGGAAGAGGTCGGAGAAAGGCTCGGTTACGTTCTGCGCTCGATTGAGACTTTGGTATTGCCGCTGAGTCCGGCACGGGCGTTCGAACTTCTCGTCCTGCTCATAGAGCGCGACGGCGATGTGATGGAACAATGCGGTGACGACAGCTGGTCCGTCCAGATGCACCTAGAAACCGCCGCGAGCCTCATTGCTACGGCGGTGAAGACCTTGCCGCGTATCGAGGTGAGACAGACGCTGGAGCGGCTCGTGGCAGAGGGCGGATACGGCACGCGCACGCCGTTGACTGGCCGGCGACAATTAGAACTTTCGGGTGCTGGCCTCCGACGGCTGTCGTAATTGACGTCGGGTAATTGACGTCGGCGGAGCCGGCTGCGGGGGCGGCGACAACTATATTTTTCGGGTCCGAGCCCCTCACGGCGGTCTCGTTTTAGGCTGCGCCCCGGGCTACCAGGGGCGA
>DAHXNE010000118.1 GCA_027366635.1 Gammaproteobacteria bacterium
TGACGGTCATGCGCTTGGAGCCCGGGCGACGCTCGAGCAGGCCGCTGCACTCGAGTTCGCGCAGGGCCTCGCGAATCGTCGAGCGATTGACGCCCAGCTGACGGGCAAGCTCGGTCTCCGGAGGCAAGCGTTCGCCGTCGCGCAGCGCGCGGCTGACGATGCGCTCGGTGATCGCCGCCGCCACTTTGCGATAGGCTGGCGCCAGGGGCAGTTGCTCGAATTCGATACTCATTGCGGCTCAGGCAACATTCTCGAACAGCTCCCGGCCGATCAACATGCGGCGGATCTCCTGAGTGCCGGCGCCGATTTCGTAGAGCTTGGCGTCACGCAGGAGTCTGCCGGCCGGGTAGTCGTTGATATAGCCGTTGCCGCCCAGAGCCTGAATCGACTCGAGCGCCACGGCGGTGGCTTTCTCGGCCGCGAACAGAATGCAGGCGGCCGCGTCCTGACGCTTGACCCGGCCCGCGTCGCACGCGCGCGCGACGCTGTACACGTATGCGCGGCAGGCGCCGAGAGCGGCGTACATGTCGGCAACTTTCGCCTGCATCAACTCGAAGGTGCCGATAGGTCGGCCGAACTGCTTGCGCTCGCGCACGTAGGGCAGGACCAGATCGAGCGCGGCGGCCATCAGGCCGAGCGGTCCGCCAGCGAGCACCACGCGCTCGTAGTCGAGGCCGCTCATCAGCACAGTCACGCCGGCGTTCTCCTCGCCCAGGCGGTTCTCCTGCGGTACGGGGCACTCCTCGAACACCAGCTCGCAGGTGCTCGAGCCGCGCATCCCGAATTTGTCCAGCTTCTGCGCGGTGCTGAAGCCGGCGAAACCGCGTTCCACGATGAACGCCGTGATGCCGCGGCTGCCGGCATTGCGGTCCGTCCTGGCGTAAACGACCAGCACGTCGGCGTCCGGGCCGTTGGTGATCCACATCTTGCGCCCGGTGAGGAAATAGTTCCCGCCACGCTTTGCGGCGAGCAGCTGCATCGAGGTCACGTCGGATCCGGCCTGTGGCTCGGACATGGCGAGCGCACCCACGTGCTCGCCGCTGACGAGCTTCGGCAGGTAGCGGTCGCGCTGCGCGTCGGTGCCGTTGAGGCGCAGCTGGTTGACGCACAAGTTGGAATGCGCGCCGTACGAGAGGCCGACGGATCCGGAGGCGCGCGAGATTTCCTCCATTGCGACCACATGCGCCAGGTAACCCAGGCCGGCGCCGCCCCAGCGTTCCGGCACGGTGATGCCGAGCAGGCCTAGGGCCCCCAGCTCGGGCCACAGGTCACGGGGAAACTCGTTGCTACGGTCGATGTCGGCGGCGCGGGGTGCGATGCGTTCGGTGGCGAATCGACGCACCTGTGCCCGGATCTCCTCGGTGGCCTCGTCGAGGCCACCGTCGGTGTCGATGTCGGACATGAGCTTGTCTTCCAGCGGAGAGCGATTGTATGATTGTCGGACAATTATTGTGACCTGACAAGCCCATGTCCCGCATCGCCTCGCAACTCGACACCCGCGCGCCGCAGTTCCAGGACAACGCGCGTGCGCTGCGCGCCTGCACCGAAGCGCTCAAGGCCGAGGTCGAGCGCGCCGCCCTGGGGGGCTCGCGCGCGGCCCTGCAGCGCCATCGTGCCGCCGGCAAGCTCACCGCCCGGGAGCGCATCCGGCTGCTGCTCGATCCAGGCGCACCGTTTCTCGAACTCTCCCAGCTGGCCGCTCACGGGCTCTACGGCGGTGGAATCGCCTGTGCCGGCATCGTCACCGGCGTCGGGCGGGTGAGCGGCCGCGAGTGCGTGGTGGTGGCGAACGATCCGACCGTCAAGGGCGGCACGTACTATCCGGTCACCGTCAAGAAGCACCTGCGGGCGCAGGAGATCGCGCGCGAGAATCGCCTTCCCTGTGTCTACCTGGTCGAGAGTGGCGGCGCGTTCCTGCCGGCTCAGGACGAGGTATTCCCTGACAAGGAGCATTTCGGGCGAATTTTCTACAACCAGGCGACGCTCTCGGCACTCGGGGTGGCGCAGATCGCAGTGGTGCACGGCTCGTGCACGGCCGGCGGGGCGTATGTGCCGGCGATGGCGGATGAGAACGTCATCGTGCGCAATCAGGGCCGGGTGTTTCTCGGTGGGCCGCCGCTGGTGAAGGCAGCCACGGGAGAGGACATCGACGCCGAATCGCTCGGTGGCGCCGACGTGCATTGCCGGGAATCGGGAGTCTGCGACCACTATGCCGAGAACGACACGCACGCGCTGTCGATCGCGCGCCGGATCGTGGCTCGTCTGCGTCGCGGACCGTGTACCGACCCGCCGGTTGCGCCGTGCGATCCCTACTACCCGCCGGAGGAGCTCTACGGCGCTGTGCCCGAGAGCCTGCGCCGGCCTTATGACGTGCGTGAGGTCATTGCCCGGGTGGTCGACGGCTCGGAACTGGAGGAATTCAAGCAGCTGTACGGCACGACGCTGGTGTGCGGCTTCGCGCATATCGGCGGCTATCCGGTCGGTATCCTCGCCAACAATGGAATTCTGTTCTCGGCAAGCGCCCTCAAGGGCACGCACTTCATCGAGCTGTGCGCGCGCGAGCAGATTCCACTGCTGTTTCTGCAGAACATCACCGGTTTCATGGTGGGCCGCAAGGCGGAGGCCGGCGGCATCGCCCGCGACGGCGCGAAGCTGGTCACGGCGGTCGCCTGCGCGAGCGTGCCGAAGCTCACTGTCATCATCGGGGGCAGCTACGGGGCGGGCAATTACGCCATGTGCGGCCGGGCATATGGGCCGCGCTTTCTGTTCCAGTGGCCGAACGCGCGCATCGCGGTGATGGGCGGTGAGCAGGCCGCGAGCGTGCTCGCCACGGTCAAGCGCGCGCAGATCGAAGCCGACGGCCGCTGGTCGCAGGACGAAGAGGAGTCCTTCAAGCAGCCGATTCGCGAGCAGTATGAGCGGCAGGGCCATCCGTACTATGCCTCGGCCCGCCTGTGGGACGACGGCGTGATCGATCCGCTCGAAACACGCCGGATTCTCACACTGTGTCTGGCCGCCGTTCGCAACGCGCCGGTGGATCAGACCCGCTTCGGGCTGTTCAGAATGTGAGCGCGCCGATGTTCCGCCGTCTATTGGTGGCCAATCGCGGTGAGATCGCCTGCCGCATTCTGCGCACCGCGCGCCGCCTGGGCGTTGCGACCGTGGCGGTCTACTCCGACGCCGATGCCGGGGCGCGTCATGTGCGTGCCGCCGACGTGGCGGTGCGTATCGGCCCGCCTGCGGCGGCTGCAAGTTACCTCGACGGTGAGGCGATCATCGCCGCGGCGCGAATCAGCGGGGCCGAGGCCATCCATCCAGGCTACGGCTTTCTTGCCGAGAATCCGCGCTTCGCGCGCGCCTGCGAGGCGGCCGGCCTGATCTTCGTCGGGCCGGGCCCACAGGCCATTGAGGCCATGGGCATCAAGAGCCTCGCCAAGGCGCGGGTGCGCGCCGCGGGCGTGCCGGTGCTGCCGGGCTACGAGGGCGAGCGCCAGGATCTGGAGTACCTGGAGGCCGAAGCGCTCAAAACGGGTTTTCCGCTCATGATCAAGCCGGCCGCGGGCGGCGGCGGCAAGGGCATGCACGCGGTGCACGACGCCTCGCAGCTGAGCGCGGCGCTCGCGGCGGCTCGCCGGCTGGCCGAGAGCACCTTTGGCGACGGTGGGCTGTTGATCGAGCGCTATCTGCCCGCCCCGCGCCACATCGAGGTGCAGGTGCTCGCGGATCGCTACGGTCACTGCATACAGCTCGGGGATCGCGACTGCTCGATTCAGCGGCGCCATCAGAAACTCATCGAGGAGGCGCCGGCGCCGGGCCTGCCGGCGCCGCTGCGCGCGAGTCTGCGCGCGGCGGCCGTGCAGGTGGCGCGCGACATCGGCTACTGCAGTGCCGGGACGGTGGAGTTTCTGTTCGACGGAAGCGCGTTCTACTTCATGGAGATGAACACGCGGCTGCAGGTTGAACACACCGTCACTGAAGCGGTCAGCGGGCTGGATCTAGTCGAGTGGCAGTTGCGCATCGCGGCGGGCGAGCCGCTGGCGCTCACCCAGGAGCAGGTTCACCTCCGCGGTCACGCCATCGAGGCGAGGGTCTGCGCGGAGGATCCCTGGCGCGAGTTCCTGCCCAGCGCCGGCACGCTGTGTCTGGCCGAGTGGCCGAGCGAGGCCGGAGTCAGGGTCGATGCGGGATTCGATACCGGCGACAGCGTACCGGCCGTCTACGACTCGCTGCTTGCCAAAGTGATCGCCTTCGCGAGCGATCGGGCTCAGGCCGCCCAATTGCTGGCCGCAGCGCTCGAGCGCACGCATCTTGCCGGCCTGCGAACCAACGAGCGCTGGCTGAGCCGCGTGCTGCGCTCGGACGTGTTCCTGAAAGCGCGCCACAGTGTCGCACTGTTGGCCGAACGCGGCGCCGAATTTTCCCTGCCCGAGGCGGTTCCCGATGCGGCGCTCGCGCTGGCGGCACTGCTCGTGTATCTGGACGGAGGCGGCGCGAATCCCTGGACGGCGCGCGACGGCTTTGCGCCCAATCTGGCGGCGCGGTTCGAGCTGGTACTCTCGGTGGCGGGCCTGAGCTATCGGCTGACGGTGTGCTGCGCGGGCGGCGAGCCGCACGGCGTGCAGATCAGCGGCGGGAATGCGGCCGCGGACGATTCACCCAGGCGCGTGGGGGTCGCCGAGGCGAGCGGATCGGCGCAATGGATCTCGGCACGCATCGAGACGGCCCGCCATTGCGCGCGCTGCCTGCGTGAGGGCTCGCGGTTGCATCTGTGGCTCGAGGCGGCGCATCACGAGTTCGAGCTCGAGGATCCGCGCACACGCGAGTTCGACGCGTCGAGCGGCACCGGCGGACTGACGACACCGCTTCCCGGAGTGGTGGCCGCGGTGAACGTCGAGGTCGGCCAGCAGGTGCGCGCGGGCGAGATACTGATGGTCATCGAAGCGATGAAGATGGAGCATGGCATCAGCGCTCCGTTTGATGGCCGGGTGACCGGCATTCACTTCGCGCGCGGGGACCGGGTGCCCGAGGGCAGCGAGCTGCTGTCACTCTCGCCCGCCGCCGATGCCGATTAGGTCGGCGGCCGGCCCGGGCGCTCAGCCGGCCAGACTGAGTTGCACCATCTCGGCGGTGTTGCGGCTGAGCCCTGGCGCGGCGACGATGCGCTGCAAAGCCGCTCGCATCTTCGCCTGCCGTGCCGGGTCCAGCCGCCGCCACTGGCCGAGCGGGGCAACCAGCCGCGCCGCCACCTGCGCGTTGCGCGGATCGAGCGCGAGGATCGTGTCCGCCAGGAAATCGTATCCTCGGCCGGAGGGGGTGTGGAAGCGAACCGGGTTGCCGAAGGAGAAGCTGCCGGCCAGCGCGCGCACGCGGTTGGGGTTGCGCAGATCGAAGTCCGGATGAGCGGCCAGATCCCGAACCGCTTGCGGTGTATCCGGCAGCGAGGAGGTCGCCTGGATCGCGAACCACTTGTCCAGCACCAGCGCGTCGGCGCGCCACCGGGCGTGAAATGCCGCCAATGCCTCGGCCCGCTCCGGACAGTCGACATTGGACAGCGCCGCCAGAGCGGCCAGGACGTCAGTCATGTTGGCGCCGCGGTCGAATTGCGCCTTCGCGAGCCGCAGGCTGTCGGGCTGGCCGGAGGCAACCAGATAGGCGAGGCAAGTGTTGCGCAGCGCGCGCCGTCCGATCGCCGCCCCGGTGGCACGATATGGCCCCGTGTCGGCGAGCGCGTCATAGGCAGCGCGCAGCTCGGCGTGCAGCGCCCGGCCGAGGGCGCTGCACGCCGCCTCGCGTGCAGCGTGGATCGCATCGGGATCGACGATTTCCTGCTGGTCAGCGAGATAGGCTTCGCTTGGTAGTGTCAGCGCCGCGGCCGCGAACGCCGGATCGGCATCGGCGCCAGCGAGCGTCGCGACGGCGGCGGCGATGACGCCACGATCGAGCGCCGACGTCTCACCCGCGTGCCAGGCCTGCGCCATCGCCAGCAAGGCGTTGGTCGCGTAGCGCTGGCCCGAGTCCCAGCGCACGAACGGGTCGCCGTCGTGGGTGGCCAGGAAGCTCAGCTGCTCCCCGCTCAGCCCGCCGAGCCGTACCGGTGCGGAAAAGCCGCGCAGCAGCGACGGGACCGGCCGGCTGGGCACGTCCTCGAACACGAAGCGCGACTGCGCCGCCTGGGCCAGCAGCACGCGCGTGCCGGGCCGGGCCGCCGGCTCGCCGGCGAGCCGCACGGGTAATTCAGCGCCATCAGCGTCCAACAGACCCATGGCCAAAGGCACCACCAGCGGCTGCTTCTGCGGCTGGCCCGGGGTCGGCGGCGTGTGCTGCGCCACGGTGAGAACATAGCGGCGGGTGGCGGGGTCGTATTCATCGGCAACGGTCAGCTGCGCAGTGCCCGCCTGGTGGTACCACAGCTTGAAGGCGGTCAGATCGACACCGGAGGCATCGGCCATGGCGGCGACGAAATCGTCGATCGTGACGGCTTGGTTGTCGTGGCGGGCGAAATAAAGATCCATGCCGCGGCGGAACGCCGCGCGCCCGATGATGGTGGCCATCATGCGGATGACCTCGGCGCCTTTGTTGTAGACCGTCGCGGTGTAAAAATTGTCGATCGCCTGGTAGCGGTCGGGCTGCACGGGGTGGGCGAGCGGACCGGCATCCTCGCGGAACTGCAGCGCGCGCAGCAGCCGCACGTCGGCGATGCGTTTCACCGCGGCCGAGCCCTGGTCCATGGTGAATTCCTGTTCGCGATAGACGGTGAGCCCCTCCTTCAGCGACAGCTGAAACCAGTCGCGGCAGGTGACGCGATTGCCGGTCCAGTTGTGGAAATATTCATGACCGACGACCGATTCGATTTGCTGGTAGTCCGTGTCGGTCGCGGACTCGGGGTCCGCCAGCACGCATCGGGTGTTGAAGATGTTGAGGCCTTTGTTCTCCATCGCGCCCATGTTGAAATCTGCCACGGCGGCGACGTTGAACACGTTGAGGTCATATTCCAGCCCGAAGCGCTCCTCATCCCACGCCATCGCCGTCTTCAGCGAGCGCATTGCGTGCGCGCAGCGCTCTTCGTCGCCGGGACGGACCCAGATCGCCAACGCCACCTCGCGGCCCGATCGGGTGGTGAACTGGTCGCGTACCGCGACCAGCCGGCCCGCGACCAGTGCGAACAGGTAACAGGGCTTGGGGTGAGGGTCGGTCCAGGTCAGGCGGTGGCGGCCGTCCGTAAGCGTCTCCAGCGGACCGGGATTACCGTTGGACAGCATCACCGGATAGGCGTCCCGATCGGCGGTAAGGGTGACCGTGTAGCGCGCCATTACGTCCGGTCGGTCGGGGAAATAGGTGATACGGCGGAAGCCTTCAGCCTCGCACTGCGTAAAGAAGGCGTCGTTGGAGACGTAGAGGCCCGAGAGTTCGGTATTGGCCGAGGGGTCGATGATCGTTTCGATCTCGAGCGTGCAGGCGTCCGGTACGTCCTCAATGACGAGCGACGTACCGTCCGCACGCCAGCGATGGGTGTCCAGGGCGGAGCCGTCCAAGGTGATCGAGCGCACCGGCTGGCCGGCGCCATCGAGTCGCAGCGGCAGTCCGGAAGCGGCGGCCGGGTTGCGGCGCAGCGTCAGGCGGGAACGGACCACGGTGGCGTGCGGATCCAGGGCGAAATCGAGTGCCACCACGTCCACGAGGAAGGCCGGGGGTCGGTAATCGGCCAGACGGGTCTCGCGGGGGGCGGTCACGGTGTTGATGTCGGGGGCGGTGGGCATGGGGATCCTCCCGCCCTCAGTATATTCGATGCGCAAGTGCCTCGAAATTGGGCTCGCAGCGGCTCGTCTCATTTCGGTCCGAAGCGCAAACCGCCAGCCCCGTGGCTGCCGCGGCGATTCGAAGCGCGTGGCGGGGCGGGCGAGCTCGATGCTGCGGATCGATTTTTTTCGCGCCAGCCCGCGTGGTCGCTGCTAGCGCATGAGCGCGCGCGCCGGCCGCCCGGACACGAACGGCGAGTCGCGGTCGAAGAAGCGCCAGGGACGCGCAGCCCACTCGCCGGCATAATCGACGCCGATGCGTGCACTGCGGCCGACGCGCACGGGGCGCGGGCTCGCCGGGCGCTCCATCCACAAAACGTCTCCGCACAGATCAAGTCCGTTGTGCCGCCGGTCGATGTCCAATGCGCGGCAGAGCCGTCCTGGACCCGAGGGGCGTCCCTGGATACCGGCCAGTGGCTCGAGGGCACGGAGCAGCACGGCATGCGGTACCCCCTCATCGCCGGTGACGACGTTCAGGCAGTGCCACATGCCGTAGATGAAGTACACATAGGCGTGCCCCGGGGGACCGAACATCACCTGGGTGCGGGCCGTGCGCCCGCGGGCGGAGTGGGCTGCCCGGTCGGCCGGTCCGAGGTAGGCTTCCGTCTCGACGATTCGCCCGATGCGCCTTTCGCCGCCGGTGTGACGCACAAGGTGCAGGCCGATCAGCGCCCGCGCGACCGCCAGCGTGCTCTGGCGATAGAACACTCTGTCCAGGCGGCAGGATCCGGACTCGCTCTCAGCGTCACTCCGGCCGGTGGCGCTCACGTCACCGGTCTGGCCGGCGTTCGGCCCGCCTGCAGGGTCCGGACCCATGGCCGCTTCGTTCAAGCCTCGGTATCGAGGATCATGCGGACGAGCTGTGCGAAGGACGAGGCCGCCATTTTTTCCATGACCCGCGCGCGATGGATTTCCACCGTGCGCTGGCTGACGCCGAGGTCTGCCGCCACCACTTTGTTCGGCTTGCCGCGGGCGATGAGATTGAGGACTTCGCGCTCGCGCGGGGTGAGCGACTCGAGGCGCTCGCGGATGCGATCCTGTTCCTTCAGCTCCTGGCGCGTGCGCTGGTCCTTCTCCAGCGCCCGCTGCACGCGATCGAGCAGATCCTGATCACGGAAGGGTTTCTGCAGGAAGTCGAACGCGCCGTGCTGCATCGCCTCGACCGCCATCGGGATGTCACCGTGGCCGGTGATGAAGATCACCGGCACGGTCGCGCCACGTAGATTGAGCAACTGCTGCAGCTCCAGCCCGCTCATGCCCGGCATGCGCACGTCCAGCACCACGCAGCCCGGCTGGTGGACGTCGTACTGGGCGAGAAATTCCTGGGCGCTGCAATACACCGTGGCCGGCAGGCCGACCGACTTCAGCAGCAGTCGCAGCGAGGCGCGCACCGCCTCGTCATCATCGACCACGAAAACCGTGGGCTTCAATTCGCGGGCTGATTCCATCGGGTTGTCACCGGCGGCTGGAGCGGTTATCGGCGTTTGTCGGTACAGTGGCGGGAATGGACATGATTGCTCAGGTGCGTAAGTATGTTGCCGCCAAGCCGCCCGATGCGCTAGGTATTTTCCGCATGCGGCCGCGCGGGGCGCATCATCGGGGTGCGCGAGGAGCGCAGGTCGTGTGCACCGGTGGGAGACTCCTGTGGACACACAAGCCGTACGAGCGCGCCTGCTGAGGCGGCGCGAAGAGCTGCAGAGCCGCGCGAGCAGCGCGAGTGCGGACCTGCGCCACGAATCCGATCCGTTGAGCGCGGATTTCGCCGAGCAAGTCACCCAGCGGGAGACCGATGAGGTGCTCGGGGCGATCAACGAATCGGCCCGCGAGGAGCTGCGCCAGATCCAGGCGGTCCTGCGCCGGCTCGATGCGGGCTGTTACGCGACCTGTGTCGTGTGCGGCGAGCCGATCGAGGAGGGGCGGCTCGCGGCGGTTCCCTATACCGACCGCTGCCGCAAGTGCGCCGATGGCGAGCGGCGCGGACCGAGGCGAGCCTGATGAGCCAAATGGCCGGCCCGGAACCGAGCGGAATCATCACGCTGACCACCGACTTCGGCCACCAGGGCCCGTTCGTAGGCGTCATGAAGGGGCGCATTTTGGGGCGCTTCCCGGGGGCGCGCGTCATCGACTTGACGCACGAGATCCTGGTGCATTGGCCCGCCGAGGCCGGCTTCTGGCTGATGCGCGCGTTTGCGTACTTTCCGCCCGGCACGGTTCACGTCGCGGTGGTCGACCCCGGGGTCGGTACTGCGCGCGACATCGTCATGGTCTGCGCTGCCGGACACCTGTTTGTTGCGCCGGACAATGGTCTGCTGGCGCCGCTGGTGGTCCGGCATCGGGACGCCGAGGTGGTGCGGCTGCGGCCCGAGGGGCTGGCGCGGCTCGGGATTTCGCGCGCCAGCGCGACGTTCCACGGCCGCGATATCTTTGCTCCCGTGGCCGCGGACTTGGCCGCGGGTCGCTCCCGCCCCGCTGAGCTGGGCGAGAGGGCTGCCGCCGATTCCCTGATGCCGGCATGGGTGGATGAGCCCACGGCCGACGCCGCGAGCGTCAGCGGAGTAGTGATCACCATCGATCACTTTGGCAATCTGATCACCAACATCGACGGCACGCTGCTCGAGCGATTCCGGCTGCCGCTGGTGCGCAGCGGGCACCATGCGTTCCCCTTGTTGCGTACTTACGCAGATCGGCAGCCGGGAGAGTACCTGGCGCTGATCAATTCTTTCGGGGTGCTTGAAATCGCCCGCGCCGAGCAAAGCGCAGCGGAAGGCCTCGGTCTGGGACGAGGCGCGCCCGTCACGGTCCGTGACCGCAGCGAATAGCGCGGGAGCTCTTGCTCCGCGCCAAGTTTTCATTATAGTTCGCTGTCTTGCTTCCCGCGAAGTTGCACTACTCAATTGATTTAACTGGAATTTTTGCCGCCAGATGTCGGAACGAGACAACGAGAGCTTCGATCTCGACGAGGAAATCCTGAGCGGAAACGCCGAGGAGAGCTCGGATTACGATCGGATGCTCGATCGGGTGGACAAGCGCCGGCCCGCCACGGTCGGCAAGCGCAGCAAGGCCGCGTGGAGCCGGCTCGAGGAAGTCCTGGCGGACAAGAGGCTCGAGAAGGATCTTCGCGACTTCGACGAGGAGATCTAGCGGCTGCGCGTCCGTGAAGCGTATTCGATCGACCCGAGCAGGGCGGCTGGCATGCTGCGACGCCCCGGGGCTTGCTCGGGGTGAAGGTTTGATGCGGTCCGTCCCGCCGTGTGCTCAGGAGCAGCCTTGACCCGCAGCGCCTCCCAGTGGATCGTCCTGAAGTTCGGGGGGACCAGCGTCTCCTCGCGCTCGAATTGGCAGAACATTGCCCAAGTCGTCGCCGACCGACTCGCCACCGGCGCCCGCGTGCTGATCGTGCATTCGGCCCTGAGCGGTGTGACCGATCGGCTCGAGCGGCTGCTCGATGCGGCGCGCACGCAGGCGTATGAGGAGGAGCTGCGGGAGATCGAGGACCGCCACCGGAGGCTCGCGGTTGATCTGGGCATTGCGCTTGGAGAGGCCTGCGAGGCGCGCCTCGCCGAGCTGCGTCAGATCGCAGCCGGCGTGGCCCTGATTGGCGAGGTGAGCGATCAGACGCGCGCGCGCGTGATGTCGGCCGGGGAGCTGATGGCCACCGATCTTGGGACCCGGTATCTGGCGGCGCAGGGTCTCGGGGCTCAATGGGCCGACGCGCGCACCCTGTTGGTGGCCGATGATCGGGCCGGCGCCTCGGCCAAAGCCAGTGTGCTCTCGGCCGTGTGCCGTTTCGAGCCCGATCCGGCGCTGCGGGAACGCCTGGAAGCCTTGGCTGCCGTGGTCGTGACACAGGGATTCATCGCGAGCGATGCCCAGGGCAATACCGTCTTGCTCGGTCGCGGCGGCTCCGATACCTCGGGCGCTTATTTCGCCGCCAAACTGCAGGCGCAGCGGCTGGAGATCTGGACGGACGTGCCGGGGATGTTCAGCGCCAATCCGCGCTCGATCCCGACCGCGCGGCTGTTGCGCGCCCTGCATTACGACGAGGCGCAGGAGATCGCCACGAGCGGCGCCAAGGTGCTGCATCCGCGCTGTATCCTGCCGGTGCGCCAGTACGGCATTCCGCTGCACGTGTATGCCACCCAGGCCCCGCAGATGCCCGGCACGGTGCTGTGCGCCGAAGGCGACGGTAGAGCGCAGGTCAAGGCGGTGTGCACCAAGAAAGGCATCACGCTGGTGTCGCTCGAGAGCCCGGGCATGTGGCATCAGGTGGGATTCCTCGCCGATGTGTTCCAGGTGTTCAAGGCCCACGGCATGTCGGTCGACCTGGTCTCGACCTCCGAGACCAATGTCACCGTCTCGCTCGATCCGGCGGCCAACACGCTCGACAGCGCGCTACTGGCGGCGTTGGTGAGCGATCTGTCGCGCCTGTGCCGCGTGCAGGTGATCGGGCCGTGCGCGTCGGTGAGTCTCGTCGGTCGCAACATCCGGGCCATCCTTCACCAGCTCGGCGGCGCGTTCGAGATCTTCGCGGAGCAGAAGATCTATCTGGTCTCGCAGGCGGCCAACGACCTGAACTTCACCTTTGTGGTCGACGAGACCCAGGGGGATCGCCTGGTCGATCAGCTGCACGAGCTGCTGATCCGCCCCGTGGCGGGCGATCGCGTGCTGGGGCCGACCTGGGCGCAGCTGTTCGCCCAGTCGCCGGCCTCGGTGGCGCCTCCGGAGCCGTGGTGGCGTAGCGAGCAGTCGCGCGTACTCGAGGCACTGGGCGCGCGCGATTCGGCGTACATCTATCACCTCCAGACCGTGCGCGCCGCGGCCCGTTCGCTGCGTGCAATGCGCAACCTCGACCGGGTGCACTACGCGGTCAAGGCCAACCCCCACCCACAGATCCTGGAGGCGGTCGCTGCGGAAAACATGGACTTCGAGTGCGTCTCACGCGGGGAGCTCGAGCACGTGCTCGCGCTGTTTCCGCGCCTCGATCCTCGCCGGGTGCTGTTTACGCCGAACTTTGCCTCGCGCGAGGAGTACGGCTGGGCACTCGAGCGCGGCGTGCAGGTGACCGTCGACAACTTGTACGCACTGGAGGAATGGGGGGATCTTTGGCGGGAACGGGAGATCTTCGTGCGCATTGACACCGGTGCGGGCGCGGGTCATCACCACCACGTGCGCACCGCCGGCGCGCACGCCAAGTTCGGCGTGCCTATTGCGGATTGGGAGGACATGGCGCGCCTGGCGCGGCGGCACGGCGCGCGCATCGTCGGGCTGCATTCCCATGTTGGCAGCGGCATTTTCAACGTCAGGACCTGGGAGCACACCGCCCGCCGGCTGGCCGAGCTGGGACAGCGATTCGAGACGGTCCGCGCCATCGACATCGGCGGAGGGCTGGGGATACCGGAGCGCGCCGACCAGCATGGCCCGGACCTCGAGGAGCTCGACACGCTGCTCGCCGCCGTGCGCGCCGAGCATCCACGCCTCGAGATCTGGATGGAGCCGGGGCGCTACCTCACCGCTGCGGCCGGCGCGCTGGTTGCCCGGGTCACGCAGCTCAAGAGCAAGGGCAGTGTTCGCTACGTGGGTATCGCCACCGGGATGAATTCCCTGCTGCGGCCGGCGCTCTATGGGGCATATCACGAAATCGTCAATCTCACGCGGCTCGCGGAGCCGGCCTGCGAGCAGGTCAATGTCGTCGGGCCAATCTGCGAAAGCGCCGATGTGCTCGGACATGACCGGCTGTTGCCGCCAACCCGCGCAGGCGATGTGCTGCTCATCGCCAACACGGGCGCCTACGGCCATTGCATGAGCTCGCGGTACAACCTGCGCGAGCCGGCCGAGGAGCTGATTCTCTGACTCGCCCGAAAAAGCGTAACGCGCCGGCCGCCCGCCGCGGCCGCAGCACCTCGGGCCGCCGCCACCCCCGAGTCGGGCGGCTGCTCGGCTGGATGGTGGGCGGGGCGGCTCTGCTGGGCCTGCTGCTCTTTGCCGGCTACGCGCTGTATCTCGATCGGCTTGTGACCGACCAGTTCAGCGCTCTGCGTTGGACGCTGCCGGCGCGCGTCTATGCCGCGCCGATGCAGCTGTATGCGGGACTCGACATGAGCGAGGCCGATCTCGAGCACGATTTGCGCCGATTGGCCTATCGGCCGGTGGAGCAGTTGCGCGGGCCGGGCACGTACACCGCGACGCTCGGTCGCCTCGAAGTGATGCTGCGGCCGGCCCAGTTCGCCGACCGCGCGCGCCCGGCGTTGCGGCTGACCGTGATGTTCGGGCCGGCGGGAATCGTGGCGCTGCGCAACGGGGCGGGGCACGAGGTGCCGGTCATCCGGCTCGATCCATTGCTCATCGGGAGCATCTATCCGCGCGACGGGGTTGATCGCATTGTGGTCGGCCCGAAGCAGGTCCCGTCCTTGCTGCCCAAGGCCCTGATCGCCGTCGAGGATCGGACCTTCCAGACCAACTGGGGCATCGATCCGAAGGGCATCCTGCGCGCCGCCTGGGTCGATCTGCGCGAGCACCGCTATGCCGAGGGCGGCAGCACGCTCACTCAGGAGTTGGTCCGAAGTTATTTCCTCAATGACCACAGGACGTTGTGGCGCAAGCTCCGCGAGGCCATCATGGCCGTGTCGCTGACGGCGCATTTCAGCAAGGCTGAAATCATGAACGCCTACATCAATGAGATCTTCCTCGGCCAGGACGGCAATCTCTCGGTGCACGGCTTCGGGCTCGCCAGCGAGTTCTACTTCGGCGAGCCGCTCGCCGAACTCGATTTGCCGCAGATCGCGATGTTGGTGGCCATCGTGCGCGGTCCGACCTACTACAATCCGCGCTTGTACCCGCGCCGGGTGTTGCAGCGGCGCAATCGGGTGCTCGGGATCCTGGCTCGGCAGGGTGTCGTCAGCAGCGCCCGCGCCGCCGCGGCGATGCGTACGCCGCTTGGTGTCACGCCCGAGCCTACCGGCGCCTATTACCCGGCTTACCTGGATCTGGTCCGGCGTACGCTCGCGCGCGACTATCCGCACAAGGAGCTGACCGAGGCGGGCCTCAGGGTCTATACCAGCCTCGAGCCGCATGTGCAGTCCGTCGCGCAGCAGGCCCTGGACACGGTGCTGCATCGGCTCGACCGGACGCACCATGACGGCAAGGAGCTGTTGCAGGGGGCGGTGGTGGTCACCTCGCCGCAGACTGGGGACGTGTTGGCGATCGTCGGCGGCCGCGATGGGGATTACGACGGCTTCAACCGTGCGCTGGATGCCCATCGCTCGATCGGATCGATCGTCAAGCCGTTCATCTACCTCACGGCGCTCGAGACCGGGCGATACACGCCTGCGACCATCATCGAGGACGAGCCGATCGCCGTCAGCCTAGGCGGCGGCCGGTATTGGCGGCCACGCAATTTCTCGCGCATCTTCCACGGTCCGGTACCGCTGGTGCGCGCGCTCGCGCAGTCGTTGAACGCGGCTACGGTGCGACTGGGGATGTCGATCGGGCTGAACCCGGTCATGCATACGCTGCGGCGGTTCGGCCTGAAGCATCCGCCGCAGGAAGTGCCGGCCATGTTGCTCGGCGCGAGCGATCTGACGCCGTTCGAGGTTGCTCAGCTGTACAACGGGATCGCCGACGGCGGTTTTCGCGAGCCGTTGCGCGCCGTTCGCGCGGTGGTGAGCGCCGATGGCGAGCCGCTCAAGGCGTTCCCGGTGCGGGTTACGCCGGTGGCGCCGCCGGTGGATGTCTATGAGCTGACCACCATGATGGAGCAGGTGTTCACGCATGGCACCGGCCAACCGGCTCTGGCGCGGCTACCGCCGGGGCTGGTGGTGGCCGGCAAGACCGGGACGTCGCAACATGACGCCGACAGTTGGTTCGCGGGCTTCTCGAGCAATCTGCTCACGGTGGTCTGGGTCGGGTATGATCACGATCAACCGACTGGGCTGGTGGGCGCGCGCGGCGCGCTGCCAGTTTGGGCGCGCATCATGGCGCAGATCGGCGCCGTGCCGCTCGATATGCCGCCGCCGCGGGGTCTCAACGACGTGTGGATCGATTTCGCAACCGGTCTTCAGACCACGCCCGCATGCGACGGGGCGAACGCGGTCGAGGTTGCGATGCCGGTGAGCGCGCAGCTTGCACCGATGGCGGGCTGCGGGCTGAGCGGGGGGATGTAATGAGCCGCGATGCTGCGGGGGTTGTGCGCGCTGTGCTCGTGGCACTGCTCGGGGCGGCGCTGCTCTCGAGCTGTGCACTCGTCGGGCCGCCCTATGCGAGCACACATCCGAGCATCGATTCGGGCGGACGGAGCGGTTTGCTGCCGCGCCCGAGCGGCGCACCCGAGATCCACCCGTGGGCGAATTCCGGCCGATCCTCCTTGGCGCAACCGGGCGCGACGGATTCCTTCGGGGGCGCCCAATTGACGCCGCAGTACGCCCTGGGCCCGGCAGCGCAGGCGCTGGTCGCCGACGCGCACCGGCAGGAACGTAGGCGCGATTACGGGCTGGCCGCCGAGACGCTCGAGCGCGCACTCTCGATTGAGCCGCGCAATCCACGCGTATGGCTCGAGTTTGCCCAGGAGAGCCTGGCGGCCGGCCAGACCGCACAGGCCAACGGTATGGCGCGAAAGGCGCTGTATCTGGCCGCCGGCAATCGGGCGGTTCGGGCCTCGGCCTGGGGAGTGATCGCTGCGACGTTGCGCGCCGAGGGACAACGCCAGGCCGCGATCGCGGCCGAACAGAAGGCGGCAGAGCTGTCCGTTCAGTGAGCCGGCACTCGCGGCCGGCCGCTCAGGCCGTGAGTGTGACGCTGACCGGGCAGTGATCGCTCCCCAGGACGTCCGGGTGAATCGCGGCCGCTTTGACCGCTTTGCGCAGGCTCGCCGAGACCAGCACGTAGTCGATTCTCCATCCCACGTTGCGCGCGCGCGAGTTGGCGAAGTGGCTCCACCACGTGTAGTAGCCGTTGCCCTGCCTGAACAGGCGGAAGGTGTCGATGAACCCGGCGTCTATGAAGTTCTGAAAGCCGGTGCGCTCCTCGTCCGTGAAACCCTTCTTGCCGCGGTTGGGGCCGGGATTGGCCAGATCCAGCTCGGTATGTGCCACGTTCAGGTCGCCGCAGAACACGACCGGCTTTTTTTTCTCGAGCTGGCGACAGTGCGCGAGGAAGGCCGGATCCCAGTGCCGGTGGCGCAGCTCGAGACGGCTGAGGTCGTCCTTGGCGTTCGGGGTGTATACGGTAACCACGTAGAACTTCGCGTACTCCGCGGTGATCACCCGGCCCTCGGTCAGGCTGTCGCGGCCGGCGTGATCGGTGAAGGCATACTTGCGCGCAATCGTCGCCGGGAAGTCGTTGAAGACCGACAGCGGCTCGCCACGGCTGAAGATCGCCGTGCCCGAGTAACCCTTCTTCTGCGCCGAGTTCCAGAACTCGTGGTACCCGTGTCCGTTGAGGTCGATATCGGCCTGGCCACGCTCGGCCTTGGTCTCCTGCAGGCACAGGATGTCGGGCCGATGCGCACTGATGAAGCTCTGCAGTGTGCCTTTGCGGGCAACGGCGCGGATGCCGTTGACGTTCCACGAGTAGATTGTGGTCATGCTCTGCGCCGTTTGCCGGTGAGGTGCGCCCGCGCCGATGAACCCGGCGCCGGCGTGCTGCGCCGAACAGTACAGGCGCGCAGCGCTACGCTCAAGCGCTGAAAGCGCTCCGCGGGCCTGCTACGAAGCGCTGGATCGGGGCTCCTGCCCCGCCCAGCGCCGTTGAGCCAAAAAGCGTGGTTTTTGGCTCAACGTCCGCCACCTGCGGCGGCGGGGCACGTCCCTGTGCCTGTGACGTTGCCGGGCCGCTTCGTGACTCGGGGTCGGGCAGTTGATGGGCAACTACTAACGACCGCCCGCGAGCCGCAGGGACCCGCCGGGAGTACCCTCGACGCGATGCCAGACCTGCGAGAGTCCGAACAGCGGGATTCCAATATAGCCGCGCATCACGAGCTTGCGGCCGCTGTCGATGAGGCGCAGCTCGCAGTCATACACGCGACCGCTATTCGGATCGACAATGTTGCCGCCGACGTAACGCCCGTCCTTGTAGCGCAGATGACGCATCAGAATGAGGCCGATGATCGGCTGATCGTGACGGCTGCCCGTGCACTGGGTGCACCGCGCGGAGCTGTGGTCGTGGGCCGAGGTCGGCTCGATGCGCCCGTAGTAGAGGCCATGATTCTCAAAAATCGCGATCAGTCCGAGCGGCTTGCCGGTGGCTTTGTCGATCGGCGCCCACAGGCCGACCGGCGTGTGCCAGCTTCGAGTGGCGGCGCGCGCGGCGCCCGGCAGGGATAAAAGCGCGAGCGCGGCACACAGCAGCGCCGCGGGCACGCCCAGGGATTTGAGGAAACGCATGCGCGAATGTTAGCGAATTACGGCGCTGCGGGGCGCGCCATTTGATGCGAACTGTCTCGCGCTTTTGGTAGAGGGGCGGATTCGTCCGTCGCTCCTTCGCCGTTCCTTTAGCGCTCGAGCGTGACATCGGTCTGCGGACGGCTGCAGCAGGTCAGTACGTAGCCGAGCTCAATCTGCCGTGCGGCGATTCCGCCCCGGTGACGCATGTCGACCTTCCCGCGCAGCAGCCGTGCCCGGCACTTGCCGCACTCCCCATCGCGGCAGGAAGCGGGCATCGGTATCCCGGCGGCTTCCGCGACTTCCAGAAGTGTCTGATCCGGGCGACACTCGAGGGTGCAGCCCGAGACGGTGAATGTGACGGACATAAGTCGGTCCATGTGGCGCACTCTCTGGCGCGGGCGTTCGGCTGTCAACCGTGCGGTGTTTCCGCCGATGAGATGTCCGGCGCGGTGTCCGGTGAGGGTGAGGCGAGCGAGCTTGTGGCGATCCGGGTGACCAGCCCCTGGGGCCCGGCCGCGATGTATGTGCCTTTCATCTCGGCGGAGACCGGCTCGCTCCGCCGCTTACGCCACAGGCTGAACACGGTGAGCACGGCGGCCAGGCCGGCGAGCATCGCGAAATAAGCCGGCGGGCCGAAGCGGGCGATGAGGGCTCCGAGCAGGATGGGGCTTACCGCCGCTCCGAGCCCATTGAGGCTCAACAGCGCGCTGCTCGCCGCCACCATTTGCGCCGGCTCGAGTTGGTCATTCACGTGCGATACGCCGAGAGAGTACAGCGTGAAGGCCATGGAGCTGAACAGCGCGGTCGTGGCATAGAAGAGCGCCCGGGGCAAGTCGTGAACGATCGCGAGCGTGGCCGCGCTGAGCACCGCGACCACACACGCGGCGGCCATCACGGTCCGTCGATCGATGCGGTCGGAGAGACGGCCGATCGGATACTGACCGGCCACGGCGGCCAGAATGCTGACGCTCATGAAAGTGGCAACCCCCGGGGTGCCGAGTCCGATGTGCTGCGCGTAGACCGGACCCATGGTGTAGACGCATGCGGTGATCATGCCGGCGATCGTCACCGCCACAACCCCGAGCGGGGAGGTCCGGTAGAGCTCGCGGTAGCCGACCTTGCGCGGCAAGGCGATCTCGGGAGCGCGGTGCGCCGCCAGCGCGATCGGCACCAGCGCGAGGGAAATCATCACCGCCGCGAGCATGAACGGCCGGGTGGTGTTGGGATTGGCCGGGATGAGCAGGAATTGCGCGCTTCCCAGTCCGATATACAGCACGACCATGTAGATCGCGAGCAGCGTGCCGCGTGTGGCCCGGCTCGCCCGCTCGTTCAGCCAACTCTCGGTGACGACGAACAGGCCGGCGAAGCACAATCCCGACACACCGCGCAACAGCGCCCACGTGAACGGCTGCACGAACAGGCCCTGGACCAGAATCGCCGCGGCCGCCGTGGCGGCCATGGCGGCGAACACCCGAATGTGTCCGACCCGGCGCACCAGGCGCGGCGCGGCCGCGGTGCCGAACAGGTAACCGACGTAGTAGCAGGACATCACCACGCCGATGACCGGGATGCTGAAGCCCGCGAGCACGGCGCGCAGGCTGATCTCCGTGCTCTGCAGTCCCGAGCCGAGCATCAGGATGCCGACGCCGAGCAGCAGCTGCCAGGTGGCGGCAAGACCCGAGGCGGAATCGGAAACGGCTTCCGGGCTATCGGCAGTCATTCCCACGGCTGAACCGCTGTCGTGACGGTGGCAGGCAGAACGCTCGGCGCGCTCTCGCGGCCGACCGATAGAGTCCCGAGTGCTGTAAGGCGACTCCCGGACGCGTGGGTAAGATACATCCGGGCACTTGCCGCGCCGAGGTCCAGGCTCTCCAATCAGGTCCCCGTTTGAGAACCGCCGTGCTCTAGAGCTGCGGTGGTGTGGCGCGTCGGCAGCAGGTGGCGCAGGTCAGCCGCGATGATTTCGGCCGGCGCGCCATCTTTCGCCGGCAGCCGCGCGCGAGCGTTGGGACCGAAGATGAATAGCGCGCTGCCGTGACCGACCTGATGGTCATCGCACGGGTAGGGCTTCTGGTGGGTGTACGTGACCCGATAGCGCTTGATGATGTGGGTCCGCGGCGCCGTACCACCGCGCAATCCGGCGAACTGCGGTCCGAAGTCGCTCACGTAGCGCCGCAGCACCGCCGGTCTGCGCAGGTCCAGTGCGAGCGTTAGCGTGAACACGAAATAGGCCAAGGGCGAGAACTACCAAGGCAGCGGGTAGGACAAGATTCTCATGGCGACTCCCCCCGGTGAGCCGGCCACGACACAGCGAAGCATAGATAGAGTACCAGAGCTGCCGTGGCGGTCCGTCTCGAATAGGGGGGGCGGATTCACGCTCAGAACGTGAGGACGCTGTCCAGGCTGTCCGACGTGCGGCGGACCGGATGCATGGGCATCAGCGTTGCGGTGACGCGATTGCGCCCGCCATGCTTGCTGCGATAGAGCGCCGCATCGGCCACGCGCAGCATGTGATCGGCCGTCTTGCGTTCCCCAATCGGCACTTGCTCGAGGTTGCACATGCCGAAACTGGCGGTGACCTCCACCATGTTGCCCTGGACTTGGAATGGGCGGTCGGCAATGGCGGCGCGCAGGCGACGCGCCGCATCCAGAGCGTGGTCATAGCTGGTCTCCGGTAGGATGACGGCGAATTCTTCCCCGCCGAGGCGCGCCACCCAGTCGACCCCGCGGCGCAGGCACTCTTGCATACGGACGCCGAACTGCCTGAGAATCGCATCGCCGCCAGCGTGGCCCAGCGTATCGTTGATGTGCTTGAAGAAATCGATGTCGCAAAGAATGAGCGACAGCGGCCGCCGGTAACGCCCTGCGCGCTCGATTTCACGCGGGAAGTGCTTGCTGAAGAACCGCCGGCTCGCCATCTGAGTCAACTCGTCGATGGTCGAGAGCTCGCGATTCTCGATCAGCGCGATGCGCAGCACCTCCTCGAGCTCGGCAATGCGCCGCGCGGTGCCGAGGCGCGCTGTCAGTTGCGATTCGCTCGCGTGGCGCGATACACAATCATCGGCGCCGGTGTGCAATCCGGTCTCGATTTCCTCGGGATCGTCGCTCGGAGTGATGTACAGGATGAACGGCTCGCGCGGCAGACGCCGGGCGCGGATGTGCCGTATCAGCGCCAAGCTGTCGCTGATGACCAGCGGGCGGAATTGCGTTTGCAGGCACTCGATCGCTTCGTGCTCGGCGCACAGCGCCACATCGAGCATTTCCTTGTGAATGCGCAGCTCCAGCTGTTCGCGGGTGGCCTCGACGTGGATGACGAGCAGGGCGTGCGGCGGCGGCAGCACGCGCAGCATCACCGCGACGGTCGCCGTCGTGTCCTCGCGCGTGGACGGCTCGTGGACCCGCCGCTCGAGCACTCGCTTGATGACAGTTGTGTGGCCACCGGAAGTCATCGAAATCCCCGCCGATTCGTCGGTCGCCGCTGCGCCGGCGCTCGACACTCAACGTTGTAAAACTGACCATGGCATCGCGATGCAGTCTGGCGCCAGCGAATCTATAAGGTGACAATGCGGCCTCAGTGTGATGAACTTCACGGTCCGTCGATCGTGCTCCTGTGCAAGCCAAGATAGAGACGATGCCGTCACATACCACGGTGCCTGCCGTCGATCCCCCCGCCATTACCCGCCGCCGCCGACCGTTTCTGGTGCCGGTGTGGCTCGGCCTGTTGGCGGTTGTCGCGCTGACCGCCGTGGGACTGGCGCTCTGGGCTTCGGCGAGCAATACCCTGGTGATCGTCGTGCCGGCGGCGCTCGGACAGGTCGGCTCGATAGCCAATGCGCCGTTGTCGGCCTCGGGCGGCCAGCAGGCGCGACGGATTGCCCAGCGTTTCGCGACCGCCACGGGTCCGGAGGGGTTGGATGCGATCTACGTCGGCGATACGCGCCGCGCGAAGCAGACGGCGGCGCCCCTGGCGCAGCTGCTGGGGCTGAAGCCGGTCGTCCTGGCGAGCACTCATGCGGGGCAAATGGCCGGGGAGATTCTCGGTCAGCACGCCGGCGATACGCTGCTCGTCGTGTGCAACCGGCAGTTCCTGGCCGCTCTGATTCGTGCGCTCAGCGGCAAGCGCATCGAGGCAGTGGCCGAGCGCGACATGTACGTCGTGAGTATCCCGCGTTACGGCTCGGCGAAGATCCTGCGGATGCGCAACTGACCCAGCCGGGCTCACCGGACCAAGCGTCCGCCCGCGAACGCCTTGCGTACGAAGCGGGCATGCGCACCGATGCGCAGATCGGCGCGCACCGCATCCCGGACGATCGCGGCGGAATCGATCAGAAACGTGGCCCTGCGCATGCCCAGCCCGAACGGCCCGCGGACCCCGTACAAGTCCGCCACGCCGCGCTCCTCATCCGCGAGCAGGGTGAAGGGCAGATGATATTTCTCGCGGAACGCGCGATGGCTCTCGGGACTCTGCGGACTCACCCCCGCGACCCGCAGTCCGGCGGTCTCTATCTGCGGGTACAGATCGCGGATCTGGCAGGCTTCGCGGGTGCAGCCGGCCGTGAAGTCTGCCGGATAGAAGTAGAGGACCAGCGGACCGGGCGCGAGCAGGTCCAGCAGCGTGACGGCCCGGCCTTCCTGATCGGGGAGGGTAAAGTCGGGGGCGCGCGTGCCGATGGTGAGCATGGGCAGGCTCCGGAGAATGGTCTTGGCTTCCTTGGGCATCATAGCTAAACTCGCGCCCCTTGCGTGGGGCGGTAGCTCAGCTGGGAGAGCGTCGCGTTCGCAATGCGAAGGTCCGGGGTTCGATCCCCCGCCGCTCCACCATCAATCCCTGCCCTGCATTTCGTCCGGCTTGGCTGCGCTTCGCTAGAGTGCGCATAACCAACTGATAAATAAATAAAAAGATACAAGAAACCACGCCAAGTCCGCGTCCCCGCGAGGCTTGACTAATCTCTCGCATGTGGGGGGCAACCTTTGGGGCAACTCGTCGCCTTGGCGGTCAAGTAAGGAGCAAGTTGCCCCCATGCTCACGCGCACACGAATCGAAGCGGCGCAACCGCGGGATAGAGCCGCGAAGCTCTTTGGTGGCCGCGGCCTGTACCTTGGAAGTCGCCCCCTCCGGCGGTCGCTGGTGGCGTCTCAAGTATCGCTTCGCCGGTAAGGAGCGGCGCGTCTCGCTCGGCGTTTATCCTGACGTCGGGCTGAAGGAGGCGCGTGAGCGCCTCGAGCAAGCTCGCAAGCTCGTCGCCTCGGGGATTGACCCTTCCGAACAACGCAAGGCCGCCAAGATCGCTCTGGCGACAAGCTCGGACGACACCTTCCAAGCCGTCGGACGCGAGTGGTTCAAGCTCAACGAGCCGAAGTCGGCGCCAAACCACTCGAGCAAGATCATCGAGCGCCTCGAACGAGACATTTTCCCATGGCTCGGCCG
>DAHXNE010000042.1 GCA_027366635.1 Gammaproteobacteria bacterium
GTGCGCGGTATGCTACCTGCAGGTGCTGCTGGCCGATGCCCTGCCGGCGCTCGGCCGGGATCGGCTGTTCGCCGACATGGACAGCTGGGGGTACAGCTTCCGCTTGGGCGGCGCCCGCGACTGGTTCGAGCGGGATGCCGAAGAGGCACGGCTGTGGCTGCATGCGCACGGCTTGACCGACCCCGAGGATCGGCCGACGGGCGTCTGCCGCAGCTGACCGTCTCGGCGGCCGCGTTCGCAGCTACCGCAGAGGCTGCGTATGGGACGAGTATGTGTGTTTGCGGGCAACCGAACGGGAATTGGCCATGTATCTGCCCCAGCAGTTCGTCGAAACCAGGCCGGACGTACTCCATGATCTGATCCGGACGCATCCGCTCGGCGCGCTGGTCGTGCTTGCCGGCGCCGAGCTTTGCGCAAACCACATTCCCTTCCTGCTGCGCACCGAGGGTGGTGGCGGCGGGCGGTTGCACGGTCACGTGGCCCGAGCGAATCCGGTGTGGAAACGCCTCGGCGGCGCAATCGAGGCGTTGGTTATATTCCACGGCCCGCAGGCCTACATCAGTCCGGCGTGGTATCCGAGCGCAGCGGCGGACGGCAGAGTCGTTCCGACTTGGAATTACGCGGTCGTCCATGCGTTCGGAACGCCGCGCGCGATTGAGGATCCCGCCTGGCTGTTGGAGCACGTCACGCAGCTTGCCGGGACGCAGGAAGCGGGACGGGACCGACCATGGCGGGTCGCCGATGCGCCCAAGGATTATCTCCAGCAGATGATCGGCGGCATCGTCGGCGTGGAGATTCCGATCGCCAGGCTCGAGGGAAAGTGGAAGGTCAGCCAGAACCGGAACCGATCCGACCAGTTGGGCGTCGTCGCCGGGCTGCAAGACCGGGGCACGGACGAGGCGCGCGCGATCGCCGAGCTGGTCATGCAGCGCATCAAGACGCCCTGAGTGGTGGCCGCCGCAGTGCCGCCACGCGCCGTGCGGTAGGCGATCCACGCGCCGTCGCTCAGGCCAGCGCCTCGACGACGCGCGTCCACGGGCGCGCCGGGTTGCACAGGTTGCAGCCGCCGCCCATTCCCGGGCGCAATTCGCCCGGGAATGCGCCGGCCCCCGCGCCGCCACGGAGTGGCCGCGCCGCGGCAGGCCTGTCACAGCGCGTAGTTGACGCCAAATGAGAAAAGATTCGAATCGGCCTGGCTCGGACTCGGCAAATAGGTCCATTCGAAGTTGAGCGCCAATTTTTGCGACAGCTGATAATCGCCGCCGACACCGACGGAGAGGCCGGTATTGGTCGTGTCGCCCGCGAAGTTCCTGTTGAGCGAGACCGAGGCGAGGCCGGCGACGCCGTAGACGGAAAACCGCGGCGTGAGGCCCAGCGCCCCCTTGGCGTAGGCGCCCCAATAGGTGCCGAGGCTCACCGATCGGCCGTGATCCTGGTCGCTCGACAGACCCGTCCCCACCCGGCCCTCTATGGCGAGGAACGAGTTCAGCGGCAGACCGGCGCGAAACACGATGGCGCTCGGGGACAGGGTCGGCACGACGCTCTGATCGTAGCGCAGCAAGCCGATGCTCGCGCCCACGTACGGATCACTGTTGGCAAACCCGCCGGCCAGGTTCATTGCCGCGAACGCCGGACTCGCCGTCGCACACGTGGCCAAC
>DAHXNE010000087.1 GCA_027366635.1 Gammaproteobacteria bacterium
GAGACCGCCGTGAGGGGCTCGGACCCGAAAAATATAGTTGTCGCCGCCCCCGCAGCCGGCTCCGCCGACGTCAATTACCCGACGTCAATTACGACAGCCGTCGGAGGCTAGCACCCGAAAGTTCTAATTGTCGCCGGCCACTCTCTCAGCGAATGGCGCTCTAGTGCGCGATAAGACCACGAGTTGAGCGGTAGAAGGCCGGTCATGGCCGCGATCCATCACGGGAACCTGCGACGCAGAAGTCTCAATGACGGCTTGATTATTAAAGGATGATTGTCGTATCCTTAAATTATCGTACCGCTACTAAAGGCTTCTCCGAGATGAAGAAGTCTGATTTGCACCCGTCTCTTAGAGCCTCGGCCGTACCTGTCCCGGGGCACTCCGGGTGCCATGCCGTGGTTCCGCCCGACCCGGTGTTCTTTCCTATCGACTCACCGCTCCTGCCGCTGGCACACCGCGAGATTCAGGTGCTCGCCGATGCCATCACTGCGGCCCCGCATTACGCGGAGCCGCTCATACACATGCTCAACCGGCGGGAGGCCGTGGATAGCAGCCAGATCGAAGGGACACACACCCAGTTCGACGAGCTGCTGTTGCATGAGATAGAGGCCGGAACAGCCGACGCGGTGTCAGATGCAGACGCCGACCAGACCCTGAACTATCTTCATGCGTACATGCTGGGCATCGCTGAGATGAGAACAAAGGGAATTGATGCGCTGAACACCCGCCTTATGTGCGAGCTGCACAGGCGGCTCATGACCGGAGACTCGCGCGCGCTCCCTGGGAGGCTTCGCGAGGTCCAGAATTACATCGGCGGGCTGAAGATGGAGAATGCCCGCTTCATCCCGGCGCCGCCCTCGGAAGTACCTCGACTGATGGCTGGACTCGATCGACTCATCCGCAATGAATCTGATCCTGAGAGTCATCTCAGTATCGGTGTACTCGCCCGCGCTCCGATCGTTCACGCTCACTTTGAGGCCATCCACCCGTTCGTCGACGGCAACGGCCGAATGGGCCGGCTCCTGCTTCCCCTGATGTTCCTCGCAGACGGGGACCCGCCCATCCATCTGGCAACCTTCCTCAAGCTCCGACAGCGGGAATATTACGACGCCCTGCTCGCGGCGCAGATGAAATTGCGCTGGTCCGACTGGGTACGGCTGTTTCTTGAATGTACGATAGCCTCTTGTCGCCACACGGTGCATCTCTTGCGCGAGCTGCGAATCACAGCCGACCAGTGGCGCGAACGCCTCCAGGAACGCCGCATCCGCAAGGATGCCGCGGTGTGGCGCCTTGCCGAGCTCCTGCTCGGCCAGCCTGTTGTCACTGTCAATGCGCTGGTTGAACGGCTGAATGTTTCGTTCCCGGCCGCCAATGCCGCCGTCGCCGTGCTGGTGGACATGGACATACTCAGAGCACAGGGAACGAAGCGACGGCGTCGGGCCTTTCATGCACATGAAGTGATGAACATCTTGCATACTGGAATCGATGCGGTATTGGAGGATGTATCAACGCTCCATAACTATGGCGCCGGAGCTGCTCATAGAGCATGACTGGCGTCTGCAGCCGCAATTCCACAGTTCCTGAACTGAGGACTTTCTTTCCGCAAATCGCTGGGACGAATTCCGGGTGATTTCCGCCCCGGCTGGCGAGGGCTATTCGCGTGTGGCTGAGCTCGATGGGCCGCTCTTCCTTCGTGCCTTTGCGATTCCGCCGCTATTGGCCGCGCTCTTCCCTCCATACCTGCGCAAAAAATGGATTGTCGTTCGCGACAATGGGGTCAGGTACTTGACAGGTCGTTTCATATCAGCAGGGTGGAGCTGACGAACACGATTTTCCGACTCCACTCTGCGCTCATCAGGCGTGAGTTCTTCGGAGGAGATCTGCGGCGGCGTATCCGTTGCGCTTTCTTCCGGGCTGGCACTATGGCTGCGGGCGCGAAAGTCCTGGAAGGTGGGAAACTGCTCGAGCCACTGGATGTTGATCTGCTCGTGCAATGGGTTGTTCACCTGGTGGCCAAGCGGGCTCATGCGATACATCCCGCGCCGGGGGGATTCCAATAGCCCCGCCTGCTTGAGATAGGAGTGTGCCCAGTACATGCGGTTCAGGAACCGTGGCTCACCGCTCGGGATCGTCTCCTCGAGATCGCACGCCGAGAGCTGCAGGCGCGCGGCCACCACGTCACTGAGATCCCGAGCACGCCCTTCGGCGCCATCGGCGTACTGATCCAGGACGGGCCGTAGAAAGGACTGAAATCCGGGTACCGCCATTGCTCCTTCTCCTCACGGAGGGTTCGCCCTCGCCTCTTGCGGCTCGAGCGACATCTTTGTTCTTCGCCGCCCTGCCGCCATCCCCAGTTTTACCCCATCGGGATTGTTACAGCGCTCGTCGACTCGCGCCGCACCGCCGGCCTGCAGCGCTCCCGGGTCGCCACATCCAGGCCCTGAGGCCCAGGCTTGCTGGTGCGATCGGCGGTCGAGGTAGATTCTGCGACATGCGTGATCCACGCCTCGAGCTCACCGCCCAGGAGTTGATCTATGCCGCGACGGCGCTGCGCGCAGAGGCTCGACGGTCATCAGAGCGGGGCATTGACCCGCAGTACGGGTCAACGCAGGAGATCTTCCGCGAGGCGGCCCGCGGTACGGAGGCGTTGGCCGACAAGATCCAGCGCATCGGGGAACAGGTCGCACGCCATTCCGCTTCATGAATTGTTAGCGGCGGCGTACTTTTCGTTGGAAACGGCCGGTTTGAAAACCGTTGGCCGTTGGCGAAAAATTTGCCTGGCGGCTCGGCCGGACAGACGGCGCCGCTTCCAGTCGTGGCAGGCTGGTTGTACCGGGATAGCCTACGGGCGTTCAGATTCAATCGGTTAGTACCCGCGAGCGGGTCGGGGGAAGAAGACGATAGACTGAATTTGCCGGAACAAGACGGATGAGTCATCACGGTTTCTCAACCGGCCGATTTGCACGGAAACTGACTCGGCGATCACATGAATACCCGTACCCCCACCCTGGGCCAAGGCGGCCACGGTGCCGGGCACGACGGTGAGCCGCAGCTCGCCAGCTGAGTGCACTGTGGAAGCTCATCAACGTTTCGGAACGGCGACCGCGAGAATTTGGAAATTCTGGGTTTCTTTTGACGCCCAAGGGGACTCGGAGCCCTGCTGCCGGGCGTCCCCCCTATCGGCATTACCCCCGGATAGAAATCAAGGCGAATCCTTTGGCGCTTAGCCGCGCGCTCGAGGTCGGGTCATCCGGCCCCGTCGATCCGCATCCACCCCTGGGAAACCGAAAGCATCTGCCATACCCGCTGCCATACGGCGCCTTGGCGTGTTGGACTTAAGCTCGTAACGTATTGATTTTTAATGGTGGGCGGTACTGGGATCGAACCAGTGGCCCCTGCCGTGTGAAAGCAGTGCTCTACCGCTGAGCTAACCGCCCATCCTTTTGGGGACGGCAAGTCTATCCGCGCAGGGTACCGGACGCAATCATGGGCACGGGCGCCGCCCACGCGCGCTCCTCGACCACCGTGTGTGACGCCGGTCACGCTTGGACGGCATGGCGCGACTCAAGTCTCACTGTGCCCAGGTCGATACAGCCTGAAGAGTCGAACGTCGCCCCCTGTCGGCTGGGCGGCTCAGGGGTTGATCGCGACCATGACTACAAGCGCTGCGCTGCAAGCAATCGATTCAGTGCTGATCGTGGATGACAGCGGCATCCAGCGCGGCATCGGCGCGGCGCTGTGCCGGGCCCTGCGGATCAACCAGGTCCACGAGGCCGAGGACGGGGCCGCCGCCCTGGCGCTGCTCGATTCTCTTCCTGCCCCGCCCGACCTGCTGATCGTGGATCTCGAGATGCCGAAGATGGACGGGTCGGAACTACTCTCCGCGCTCTCGACCCGCCACCTGCGCTCGCCGGTCATCGTCGCCACCTCGCGGGAAAGCTCGCTGCGTCATTCCGTCGAGGACATGGGCACGGCACTCGGGCTGCGCGTTCTCGGCAGCCTGCAGAAGCCGTTGACCGAAGCCGGTCTCGGCGCGCTGCTACAACGCCAGCCGGGCAGTGCCGCCGCCAAAGAGCCCCTCAAGGCCGCGCCGGTCGACCCGCTCGCGCTGCGCGAGGCCATCGAGCGCGATGAGATCCAGGTCTTTTATCATCCGCAGGTGGAGCTCGGCTCCTGCCGGGTGCGCGGTCTCGAGGCGTTGGCCCGTTGGCACCATCCCGTGCACGGGTGGATCCCGCCGGATGCCTTCATTCCCGTTGCCGAGCACCATGACCTGATTCATGCGCTGACACTGCGGGTCATGGAACAGGCCATGGCGCAGGCCGCGCAGTGGTCGCGTCGGGGACTCGCTCTGTCCATCGCCATCAACGTCTCGCCCCTGCTGCTCGATCGCCCCGAGCTGGTTCAGGAGATCACCGGGCTGCAGAACAAGTATCAGCTGCGCGCCGAGCAGATCGTCCTCGAAGTCACCGAAAGCTCGCTGCTGCGCGAGCTCGCCGTCGCGCTCAGCGTGCTCACGCGCCTTCGCCTGCGCGGCTTCCGGCTCTCGCTCGATGATTACGGCACCGGCTTCTCTTCCATGCAGCAATTGGCCCACATTCCGTTCACCGAGCTGAAGGTGGACCGCAGCTTCGTGCATGGCGCCTCCGAGCGACAGAGCCTGCAGGTGATCCTGCGCTCGGCACTCGAAATGGCGAACGAACTCGGCCTGGAAACCGTCGCTGAAGGCGTCGAATCGCTCCGGGACTGGCAGCTCGTACGCACGTACGGCTGCACTCTGGCGCAGGGATGGCTGTTGGCCAAAGCCATGCCAGCGGCCAGCTTCGAGCCCTGGCTGCAGCAGTTGCGGACCGGCCGCGCCGAACTGCTCGGCTGATCGGCGCGCGGCGCGGGTTGCGCCAGCGGTGGTGCTGCCCCGATACTGCCGGATCCGTCTCCTCTCCCCTCCGGTGATCTCTCGTGGCATTACGCCTGCCGCATAACGTCCGCTGCCTGCTTGCAGCCCGCGCATCCCGCAGCGTCGGTCAGGGTGCCACCGTAGCGACGTTCAGCCTCTATCTGCATGCACTGGGCTTCGGGGGACCCGCCATCGGCGTCGTACTGATGGCCGGCCTGGCTTTCGGATCCTTGCTGACCCTGATCATCGGACCCATGAGCGATCGGGTCAGCCGGCGCCGCCTGCTCATCGTCTATGAGGTGTCGGCGATGGCTGCGGCCCTCGCAGCCATCCTGTCGCCCAACGAGGCGGTGCTCATCGCTGCAGCGACGCTCGCGGGTTTCGGCCGCGGCGCCAACGGCGCGGCGGGGCCGTTCGCGCCCGTCGAGCAGGCCTGGATCGCGCGGGAAGTCGATGGCGAGGATCGCCGCCGCGCGCTGGCGCATAACGCGACACTGGGCTTTCTGGGCATGGGCGCCGGAGCGATCCTCGTCGTCCTACCTCCCCTTTTCGGCCACGGATACGCCGAGGTCTCGACCTTCCGCATGCTATTCACGCTGCCGCTGGCCGGCTCGCTCGCCAGTCTCGCGCTCCTGGCCTGGACGCGCGAAGCGGCGCCGGTGGGAATCACGCCGGCTCGCGACGCCCGCGTCGAGGCGAACATCAAGCGCGAAGAGAACCGCAGGATCTCCAAGCTCGCGTTGACCAACGCCATCAACGGACTGGCGATCGGCATCGTCGGGCCGCTGATCGCGTATTGGTTCCTGCGCCGCTACGCGGCGGGTCCGGCCGGCATCGGGCCGGCCCTGGCGGTGAGCTTCATACTCGGGGCCGTGGGGGCAATGCTCGCCAACGGGCTCAGTCGGCGTTTCGGCAGCGTCCGGTCGGTGATCGCGATGCGCCTCGTGGGTCTCGCGCTGTTGATCGCCGTTCCTTTCTCACCTGATTTCGATCTGGCGGCCGGCCTGTACGCGGTCCGCGGCGCCTTCAACCGCGGCACGGCCGGGGTGCGCCAGGCCGTCGCCGCCGGATTGACCCGGGCCGAGCGGCGCGGTGTCGCGGCCAGCGTGCAGAACCTGTCGGTACAGATCCCGCGCGCGGTCGGACCGATCGTCGGCGGCTGGCTGATTCAGCGCGGTGATTTCATCATGCCGTTCATGATCACCGCCGCACTGCAGGCGCTGTATTTGGTTCTCTATCAGCGCTTCTTCGGTGGGGTCACTCCCGGCCGCGAGCATCCCGCCGAAGCGGCGCTTTGAGCGCATCGTCGCCGCAACCCACCCGGGCGAGACTCGGGGCGCGCCCATTCGCCGCCGGGGTGAGGGGCGATAGGTCAGGTCGTCAGCGCAAGCAACGGCCGGATGATCAGCTGGCCAAACACCGCCCCCAAGGCCACCACGACCAGCAGCACCACCAGAGTCAGCACGAGCGGCCGGCGCAGGACCGCCGCCGGCGCGGCTTCGGGCCCTCGCGCCAGCGGCGCGAGCAGTTGCGACACGCGGCTGCGCAGGCTTTCCGGGTCACCGACCAATCTGGCGTGCGCGAACTGCGTTCCGCCGAGACTCGTGCGCTGGCGCGGGGTAAAATCACTGACGTAACGGACAGAGGCCAGCATTGCGGCCGCGAGGTCCGTTCCATCGACGCCTTCGCGGCGCGCCTCCTCGTCACGCGCCAGCTCCAGCGCCTCGAGCCACGTGCTCAGGCGCCGCTGCGCCTGCGGCCAGGGCCATTGCAGATCCGTGATCAACTGTGCCAGCCAGATACGCAGCGGATCGCGATGGCGCGCATGCGCGCGCTCATGCGCCAGCGCGGCGTGAATCACCGGCTCATCGAGCTGCCGGGCGAGAAACGGGGAGAATGCCACCTGCGGCTGCAGGAGCCCGAAGGTCGACACGCCGCACTCGGGCGGCTCGCGCATCAGCGACCACAGCGCCCGCACGGCGGCCCGTCCGAACAACACTCCGAACGGCAACCACAGTGCGACGATGACGTACGGATCGAGAGGGTCGCGCACTGGATCGGGCTCAAGCAGCGCCCAGCCGATAAACCAAGCCGCACACACCAGGATCGGCGCGACCGGCCGGCACAATGACCGCCACGCCTGCCGCTCACGCGCCGCGGGATCGGCGCCGGAGGGCTGGCGCCACGGCCAGCCCGCCAGCAACTGCAGGATCAGCCCGCCGGAGGTCATGATCAGCAGCGTAACCAGGGTCTCACGTTCCATCTTTTGTCCTCTTGCGCGCGGCCACCGCCTGCTCCAGCTCGGTCAGCAGCGCCGGATCGAGGTCGTTGACGGCCTCCACCAGCGCCGCCACCGCCGAGCGCGGCGCGGGACCGAGAAGACGGGTGAGCGCGTTGCGCGCTCTGGCGCGCTCGACCTCCGCACGCGCCACCCGCGGCCGATACAGAAACGCGGCACCCTTGCGCTGACGTTGAATCAGACCCTTCACACGCAGGCGGTCGATCACCTTGGCGGTGGTCGTGTACACCAGATCCTGCGGCGCGCCGATCCGCTCGTGCAACTCACGAACCGAAGCGGTCCCGAGCCGCCACAACTCGGCGAGCACCGCATATTCGAGATCATCGGCCGGCAGGCGGTAGCGTGTCACGGACCGAGTCTAGGTCCGCCGTTCCCGTCACGCAAGGCGCCACGGCGACGCCCGCACCGTCGGGATCACTGGCGCGCGCCGACGCTGCACGATGGCTGAATGCCGACGAAGTCGCGCGCGTCCGTGCTGGCGCCAACCTGTCCATGGACTCGCTCGCGTTCCTGAAAACAGGTGCGCCGGCAATGCCGCCGGCGCTGCTCGCGGCGCTCTCGGCCGCCGCATTTGCCCATCCCACGTGATGCGCATTCATCTACAATCTCGCGATGAAAATCACACGCCGCTTCCGCCTCGCCTGGCCACTCTACGCCGCCTGCTGCGCGGTCTGTGCGTTCCCTCCCGCCCAGGCGGGACAACCGGCGGCGAAGATTCCGCCGAGCCTGGCGTTGCCCGCGCCGCTGCCGGCACCGTCGGCGATCCGCTACCGCACCAAGCGCTCGAAGCTCAAAGCACTCTTTTACCGCACGCTCGGCGACGCCAAGGCCTACTACACCGCACCATTGCATTGGAACAAGCGGGACTGGGAGTACTTCGGCGGCGCGGTGGCCGCGATCGCGGTGGCGCACCATTACGACACGCAGGTGCGCAACCACTTCGACCAAGGCTCGCGCCTTCCCGACGGACCTCACCCGGGCAGCTCGACCGATATAACCGACGCGCTGCCGGCAGCGGCCGAGTTCCTCGGTACCTGGGGCTATGCTCACTTGGCCGGAAGCCACACCGGCGACAGCGAGGCGTGGAACATGCTGGAGGCGGCCGGCCTGTCCTTCGTGAGCGCTTACGCGATCAAGTACGTGGTCCGCCGGCAGCGGCCCTACCAGACCCGCAACCCCAACGCCTGGTTCAGCGGCGGCGACTCCTTCCCGTCCGAGCATGCCACCGCGGCGTTCGCCATCGGCACGGTGTTCGCCGAATCCGGCAACCCCCGTTACTTGTGGATCCGACGGACGATCGGCTATGGCATAGCCGCATACACCGCCTATCTGCGCGTCAAGGCCAACGCTCACTGGCTTTCGGACACCGTCGCCGGCGCCGCGCTCGGCATGGCCACGGCGCACTTCGTGATGGATCGGCGGGCCAAAGGCGAGATGCGCAACTCGACGGTCTCGGTGGTACCGGTGCGCGGCGGGGTCATGCTGGCCGCCGCGGTGCAGTTCAACTGAGTCGCCCCTCCGCTCAGGGGCTGCGGCGGGCATCCCCGCGCTCCCACCACACGACGCCCTCGCGGGGATCGGGGATCGCGCCCACAGCCTCGCCCGGGGCGAGTGTGCGCAGCAGGGCAAAGCCGACGATCTCGGCCTGGGGAAGTGCCTCGCGCAGCCGTGCGGCGCCCGCCAGCAGCGTGCGGCCGCGCGTGATGACATCATCGACCAACACCAGGCGCGACGGCGGGTCGCACCCGGAGCGCGCATGCCCGACCACGAACGAGTCGTAATGATCCATCACCGTGGGCCGCAGGCCCGCCGGTGACGTCGCGGACTTTCTCACCGGATGCCGCCGTCGCAGCAGGCCCTGGACGGACTGGCCGAGCCCCAACTCTCTCAGGCACGCGGCCAGCTGCTGGCCTACCCAGCGCACGCCGGGCGCCCCGGCGCTGCCGGGAACCGGCACGAGCACCGTGTCGGGGCAGAAAAACCCGGCGAACCGACCGCCGCCTCTCACTTGGCGCCACACCTCCACCGACAGCTCGACCAGCACACCAGGATCGGCGCGTTTCAGCCGCTGACAGAGCGCGCGGCTGCCCCGGCATCCCGGCGTGTCTCCCGCGGGCGCATACGCATAACAGGCGGCGAACGCGAGGGGCACAACCCAGGAGGCCGGAATCGTGCCCGCGCCATCAGAGCGAAAAGTCGCGCGACCGTCCGCGGCGAGCTGCCGGGCCGCCCTCCAACGGCCCGGCCTCCCGCGCACCCTCCAACCCTCCACCACGCTCCCGTCTTTCCCCCTCCTTGGCCCGGCGGTTCCGCCACGCCTCGACCGCCTGCTGACGCGCACGCTCGGCATCGACCGGGACACTCTGTTGCGGCGGGTCCGCGACACGGTGCGCCTGTGCCTCACGGAATGCCAACCAGTCCCGCACGGCCTGACGGCGACGCTGCTCGGAAGCGGACGCCGCCGCACGCTCCGGCATGGTATCCGCTTGGCCCTGGGGACCGGTGCCGCCACCTCGCTCGACACTCGCAGCCCGCGCGGCAACTCGGGAGCGGTAGCGCGCGCGGACACGCTCCGCGATCTCGCTGAACTCGCCGCGCCGCTCGGCCCGGAATGCGCCCCACGGCAGACGCGGCTGGGGCTCGCGCTCGCTGCCCTGGGCCGCGAGGCTGCGCGCATCCACGCGCGCCTCGAGGTGGGCGGCGCGCAGCTGCTCATTGACCAGCTCCGCCCACCGCGCGCGCAGGACCGAGAACTCCTTGCGCGCGGTCGGCAATCCGAGTTCCGCCCTCGTGGTTCCCTTCATGTCCAGTCCGGTCTTCGGACCTAGACCCTCCGGGCGCACCTCGCGCGTGGTCGCCAGCAGATGCGCGTGAAAATTGCGCGGGTCCCCGAACGGTCGCGGCGCATGCACGGCCAGGTCCACCGCCACGTTGTAGCGATCGGCGATCTCGCGCGAAAACGCCTGCGCCAACTGCACACGCTGGGGCGCTGGCAGCTCCGCCGGCAACGCCACCATGTACTCGCGCGCCACACGCGAGTCCGCCCGCGGCTCGATGCGCTCCGCGGCGTTCCACAGACTCGAGCGCTCGCGCGCCCAGCTGAGCGCTGCGGCCGCGGCCTCCAGTCGCGCCGGCAACACGATCTCCTTGTGCAGAACATCCTGGCGGTTGCGGTGATCGTAGACGGCACCGGTGCGCTCGTTGCGGATCCGCTCGCCGGCGCGATAGGCCGCCGAGGCCGGCGCATTACGCCCGCTCGAGCGTGACACCGTGTTGATCTGCATGTGAAAGATGGCCATGGTGCGCCGTACCGGATGATCCGCCGCCTACGTCCGCGGCAACCGCACGCGCAGCCAGCGGCTCGAGGAGGCGGTCTTGAGGTAACCTTGCAGGTCGGGAAGCTGTTCGATCTCGGCGGGCAGGACGGCGGACTCGGTGACGCGCTGCTCGCTGATCTGCAGCGAGCGGCGCGCAGCGCCGCCGAAGCCGCCGCGACCGTCCCGACTGCGCGCGAGCGAACGGCGGATCACTTCCCGCTCGCCGATCAACCGTGCGCAGAATTGCGCGGTGCCACCCCGCTCGCTGGCCGAGCAACGCAGAATCAGGGTATTTCCGCAATTTTCAACGATCGTCTGCGCGTCGCCGGCGCCGTACAGCGCGGAGACCTGCGCGATCGACTGCAGGCCAAGCACGCACCGGCCGCCGAACTTGCGCAGCCGCGCCAACGCGTCGCGCAGTCCATCGATCGCGCCCAGGGCATCGAGCTCATCCACGATGAACCACAGCCTGCGGTCCTGCGCCGGACCCTCCAAGGCCTCGAAGATCGCCAGACGCAGCCAGCTGGCGATGAGGGTGCGCAGCGCGGCGATCTGTCCGGCCCGATACGGCAGAAACAGGACCCCGCGCCCCTGTCGCACCCACTCGCGCACCGAGAAGCCGCGCGCCCGCTGCGCGCGAACGTGCTCGAGCGCCGCGGTGCAGGTGGCGGCCACCGAACGTATCGAGCCGAACATGCGCGCATTCTCCGGCTCGAGGAACGGCTGCGCCGGAGTGTCCCACACCAGCGGCCGCACCTCCGCGCTCGGGGCCACCGCGATCAGCCGCCACAACTGGTCCACGTCGCCACCGCGCGCGAGCGAGCCGCGCAACAGGCTGGCGAGAAACGTCCGTGCGTACCCGCGCCATTCCCGGCTCGTGCCGTCCTCGCCCGGGGCGATCAGACTGGCCGCAAGCTGTTCCGGATCACCGGGTCCGGTCAGCTCGGCGAACGGATCCCACTTCAGCGCACGGGACTCGAAGGGATTGAGGATGACGTCGCCCCGGGCGGCGCGATGGAAGCCCTGCAGATAGCCGCCATCAGGATCGGCCACCACCGCCCGGTCGCCGCGCGCGAGCAGACCGGCGAGCATCTCCCGTATGGCCGTCGACTTCCCGGTACCGGTCGTCCCGATCAGCTTGAAGTGTTTGGTCTCATCCAGCGGCGCGAGGGCGACGCCCGCGAGGGTGACGACGGCGAGACGCGTCTGCCGCCGCGCGCGGCGCTGCGCACGGCGCCCATCCTCGATGCGGGCGCCGCGACGGTAGGTGTCGCGCCCGCCGCGCCTTCCCGCAAGCACCGCTGTCACGACGACGATGCCGAGCACGACCGCCGCGACGAGTGGCACGGCAGTGGACACATCGCCTGAGAGGAGAATCATCGGCGTATTCACGGCGGCTCGACCGGTAGAAACTGGCCGCCGGGGCCATACGCCGGCCCGCCGCGCCGCACTCGGACGCACAGCCGGCCGCGCGTGCCGCACCGCCGCAGATCGACCGAGCCACCAAACTCGCGCAGGTGTCGGATGTCAGCTTCGAACGCCGCGCGTCGGGCGCGCAGAATCTCGATCTGCTGTCGCGAGGGCACGAAGACCCGTACGGCCGCCAGTCCCATCGCCAGGCTCACGGTCGTCACGGCGAGCGAATACAGCGTCAGGCGCAGATCCGCCGAGCGTCGCAACCGCCGCAACGCGCCGGCCGCCTGATCCATCTCGGCCTGCAGCGCGCCGAGGCACTCGGTGACAGCCCGCGCGACCTCCTCGCGCACCAGAGTATCGAGGCCGCGCAGGTGCTCATCCAGCCGCCCCAGCGCTTGCTCGCCGAGACGCTGCTGCGCCTGGGCGGCCTCCATCAATAGCCCCGCCTTGAGCGCATCACCCATCGGCCCGGGCTCATCCATGGGTCAACCCCTCCTCGATCGACAGCGCGGCGCTCTGCCGTGCGGCCGGCGACGGCGGGTCCCGCTCGCCCGACACCGGCGCAGCTGCCGGATACGCCATCGGCTGCAACCGCACACGCCGCCAGTCGGGAATCGAGGCGAGCTTCAGGAATCCCGCCAGATCGGCCAGCCGCTCGATCTGCGAGTCCATGACCGCCGGTTCCACCTGGCGGTGCTCCGACTCGCTGATCGAGTAAAACAGCTCGCCGGGTCGGCGCGAGCGCGCACGGCTCAGCCGGATGATCTCCCGCTCGCCGATCAGGCGGGACGCGAACCGCGAGGTCCCGCCGTGCTCACTCGCCGAACAGCGCAGGATCAGAGTGTTGGCGCAGTTCTCGACGATGGTCTGCGCTTCGCCGACGCCGTAGGTGGTGGACACCTGCGCGATGGACTGCAGGCCCAGAACACAGCGTCCGCCGAACTTGCGCAGCCGGGCCAGCGCATCCTTCAGTCCATCGATCGGACCGAGCGCATCGAGCTCATCGGCGACGAACCACAGCGGCCGGGCGCCTGACGAGGCGCTCATGGTCTCGAAGATGGCCAGCCGCATCCACGCCGAGATACTGGCGCGCAGGGCGGCAATCTGTCCGGCGCGATAGGGAATGAACAACACGCCGCGGCCGTCGCGAATCCAATGCCGGACCGACAGCGGCTCGGCGCTCTGGCGGGCCACGTGCTGCAGCGCCGCGACCGCCGAGCTGGTCACCGAGCGGATCGAGTCGAGCATGCGCGCGTTGTGCTCGTCAAAGAACGGCTGGGCCGGCGTGCCGCCCACCAACAGCTTGAGCTCCTCCCGGTCCGACACGACCAGAAGATCGTAGAGCTGTCCCACATCGGTCACGCCCGCATCGCGCGCCTGGCCGGCCACCGCGCTGAACAGCGTGCGGGCATAGCCCCGCCAGCTGCGATCCGCCCCCGGGTGATCGGGAATGAGCGCCAGGGCCAGCTGCTCGATGTCATACGCCGCATCAATCTCGCCGAACAGATCCCAGCGCCGCGCTCCTCGCTCGAACGGACTGAGCACCACATCGCCGCGGCGCTCATCGAAAAACCGCCGGGCGAATCCGCCCTCGGGATCGGCGATCACCGCGCGGTCACCGCGCGCGAGGGCTCCGGCGAGCAGCTCGGCGATGGCCGTGCTCTTACCGGCCCCGGTGGTACCGATCAGCTTGAAGTGCTTGGTCTCATCCGCATACGGAACCTCAACTCCGGCCAGTGTCAGTGGCGGGATACGGGTATGCGAGCGGTGTGCGTCGAGCGCGCGCCGCGCGACCTGTTGCGAGCTTGGCGCCTGCTGCGCATCGAGCACGACCGCGCCACGTACCTGCACCTCGGGACTGACGCTGGGGAGCGACGCCAGAATGCGGCCGGCCGTATACCCGCCCAGGACACCGAGACTCGCGGCACCGGCGACCGGTAGCACCGTATCGGCCACGCCGAGCGCGTGCAAGAGCGGACCGCACGCGGCCATGCCGGCGCCGAGCGCGCTCATGACGGCCACGGCCCAGGCGGGCGAGGCCAACCAACGCCGAGCCGCCGCGCGGCCCCGTGCCAGGGCGACCCACATCGGCGCCTGCACGCTGGTATAAGTCACGGCAAGACCGGATCCACCGTGGGTCAACTCGTAGAGCAGCGTTGCGGACATGCAGGCTACTCCACCGGCGGCTCGCCGCCGCCGGCCACGCGGCGCGCCGCCCGCTCGCCGGTCACGGGACCAGGCATGCCTGCGCGCCGTGGCGGAGGACGGAACCAGATTTCCCGGACGATGCGCCGGTGGCGCTCCAGGCCGCATTGAATGACGACGTCGATCAACACGTGCAGAAGGCTTTGAATATCGCGCCGCGCCAGCTGTCGCCCGGCCGCGCTCTGTTTCACCAGCAAGGCCAATTGCTCGAAGGCCAGTGCCGCGCTCGAGGCATGCACGCTGGTGATCGAGCCCGGGTGACCGGAGTTCACGTTGCGCAGGTAATCGAACGCCTCCTCGGCGCGCAGCTCCGCCAGCAGGATGCGATCTGGCTTCATGCGCAGGCAGGCCTCCAGAAGCTGCTTGGGAGTGACGCGCGAGAGCCCCTGATCGTCCTTGCTGTAAAAGAGCCGGACATGATTGGGATGCCCATCGAGCGCCAGCTCCGGCGCGTCCTCGATCGTGATGAGGCGCTCCTCGGCGGGAATCTCCGCGATCAGAGCCTTCGTCCACGTGGTCTTTCCGGATCCGGTCGGTCCCGACACCACGATGTTGCGCCGGCTGCGCACCGCCAGGGTCAGAAACGCCTCGAATCGGCGCGCCGCCAGCAGCGCGCGCAGCTCCCGGTCCACCGGATCCGAGACGCCCGCGGTGGCGCGCGTCTCGCGCAGCGTGCCCTGTGCGGACAACTCCTCGACCGTCCAGCGCGACTGCGCGGGACGGCGGATGTTGATCGCCACACAGCGGGCCGGCGTCGCCGGCGGCATCGCGATCTGCACCCGCTCACCGCTCGGCAGGCTGCCGGCGAGCAGCGGATGCACTTCGTCGATCCTCTGCCGGGTGTAGTTCGCGACCAGCTTGGCGAACCGCCGACACCAGTCGAAGTCCAGCTCCGCAAGCGGCTCACGCCGCCAGCCGCCACCGGTCTCGAGGAACACCTCCCCGGGTCGGTTGACGCATAATTCGGTCAGGTCCGCGCGGGCGAGCAGCGGACGAATCGTCTGCACCGTCAGCTCCAGGGCGGATCGTTGCGGCGCTGGCTCGTGCACCGCCGGCGCCGATCCATACTCAGTGTTCGACGAGTTCATACACAGGCCTGAAGTCCACATCACGAGCGACCAGAACCTCGATCCGCTGCCCGCTCGGCACGTTGATGGTCGGCGGGATGTCCTCCGTGCCGCGCAGCACCCCCGTCACGACGCCCGCCGACTCGGTCGGGTCGATAATCAGCGTTCCACCGGCGCTCTCCGCCTGCGCCTGGACGACGCCGGTGACGGTTGAGATCAACAGCGCCGCGCCGAAGCGCTGCCAGAAATGCGTATCGACGGTTCCGGTCAGACCGGAACGTCCCAGTGCATCGGTGGACGGGGAATCGAGCCGCACTACGACGCCGGTGGGCGTGCGGGCCTCGGTCCAGATTACGAACACGCGGGCCTGCCCCTGGCGGACCTGACCGCGCGTCTCGCCTATCAGTTCGGTGCCACGCTCGAGCAGTACGACGGTGCCGTCGGCACTGAAGGTGTTGCGCGCCGTGATGCAGGTTGTCATGCCCGGAAGGGTCGAATTGATCGCGGTCTCGAGCGTACAGTCGATGAACGTGCCCTTGGCGAGCAGCAGACGCCGCTGCGGCAGCAGTTGCGCGCGCGTAGCATGCAGTACGGTCGGTCTCAGGAGCGCCCGCAGGCGCGAGCGTGGCGCGCGGGACCGACCCGGCGGACCGGATGGATAGGGCGGGGACGCCGCCACTCCGCCCGCTTGCGAAGCGTCCGCGCCAAGGGTCTGCGGTGCCGTGAACACCGGACCTGACAGCACCTGCCGCAACGCTTTTGACCGGCGAAGCGCCGCGGCCGGCGCGGAACCGCGCGCCGGCTGGCTCGGGACCCGCGTCGGACTCTGTGCGGGAAGGGTCGCCTCGCGAGCGGCCCGACTCAGAGCCGAGGGGCGCGCCGCTGCGGCTCGCGCGGACCGCGATCGCCGCTTCGGCGCAGTTGATCGCTCCAGTGGCGGCAGCGGCCCGAGCGGTCGAGGCCCGGCCCCGAAGCCCTGGGATCCCATGCCGGCCGCCGGCCGCGGCGGTTGTGTGCCGCGCAGCGCATGGGTGTAATACCAGCCCAACAGTGTCACCGCCACACCAATGACCAGCAGCGCCGCGAGCCAACCATTGAGGCGCTCGTGCACCGAACGGATCCGACGGGCGAGCGTGACGCCCCGCTCGCCGAGCACTTCATCGACATCGGCCGGCTTGGCGCCGTCCGGGAGCGATCCGTCAGCCGGGGCCGCGGCGCTCGGCCGCGCCGGCGGACCGCGGCGCCGGAGCCGGCCGATCACGGTTGCTCTCCCGAGGCATGGGGTATCACAACGCGCGCGCCCGGCCGGCGGGTAATGCGCCAGACACGCGGCGATATCGTCTCCGACGCCAATCGCCGCTGTGAGTCGGTGAATCCCCGATTGACGACCCGTCCGCGCAGTCTGCCCCGCTTGAGCACGAAGCGGCGTGCCACCTGATCGATGACCATCTGATCGCCCCGCATGGTGAAATCCACCAGGGACTCGCTGCCGTCGGCGTGCAGCACGAATACCGCCGGCAGCTGTGCCGCGGGCGGGAAGACCAGGTGGGTCTGGACGCCGTCGTCCCAGGCGGCCGACGGCTCGATGGAGCGGGCGCCGCAGTACCAGTAGTTCTCGTTCCGGTGCGCCGGACGCTCGGCCGCCGTCAGCGCGCGGGCAATCCGCTGGCGGTTGCGCACCGCGGCGCCGCGTCTGCGCCGGGCCCGCGGATACTCGAAGCGCACGGCATAGATCGCCGGGCGCGCCCGATCGCCGCCGGAGGGCGGACTGACCCGGTAGTCGAACAGGTAGGTCCGGCGGTTCGTCAGCACCGTCAAGTCGGTTGCGACGCGCGTCGCTCTGGGCTTGATGAACAGATTGTTGCCCGCGGCCGCAACGATGATGCCTTTGGCATCGCCGACGCCGAGACCGACGAAGTGCTCACCGGGCGCAAACTGCAGGTCGATCTCATAACCGATCCGACCGCGCAGCGCATACACCCGGTTGACGCCATAGCGCAGAAAGCGCACCCGGGGATCCACGCTGGTGGTCCGCCGGTCGGACGCGCCCCCGGGTGCCACTCGGGACAGCGCCAGCGCGGGCCGAGTGCCCGAAAACACCAGCGTGGCCACACCGAGCGCCAACGACACAGCGCACCGCACCCATCGCCTCTTTGACATCATGACCTCCTCCGATCAGCCGCCCGAGCGGCCGGTCGAGCCGAGCACTTCCGGCTCGAGTTCCAGCGCGGTGACTTCGAAGGCGAGCGGATTCCAGCGCCGCGTCTGCGGCGAGCGCGCCGCCGTGCCGAACACATATCGGATCGTGGCAATCCAGTGCTCGAGACGCTCCCGCGCCCCGCCCGGCTGGCGCACGATCCGCTCGAAGCGCACCTGCGCCAGATGTCCCCCGCCGAGCGCCGCGCCCAGGAAGCTAACCGATTCGATCCGCACCGACACCGTGCCGCCGTCGCGGTGAACGTTCAGGGGCGAGCGCGGATTGGTGGGATTCCAGCGTGTGTACAACGCCTGATTGAGCGGCGCGGAGTTGAACGCGCCGCACTGCCGGTAATCCGCGCTCGCCATCGGGTAATCGAAGCGCTCGCATACGCTGATGTAGCGCATGAGGAAATACCGCGCGATGGCCTGATTGAAATCCTCGCGGCCCTGGTACGCCGGCACCACGGCGACCACGCCCGTGCGACTGTCGACACGAATCACGTACGGCTCCACCCGTTTCAGCGGAACCAGCGCCCACAGCGCACCGCAGAGGACGACCACGCACAGACACCCGGCGAGCGCGACGCGCCAGGCGATGCGCTCGGATCGGTCCGCCTGTGCGCAGCGGTCGGCATCCCAGGAGGCCGCCTGCTCGAAGTATTCGGCCAGCGGCCGCGGCGCGCTCATGACTGGCTCGTGCGCCGCGTGCGGCCGGGCCGGCGCGCCAACCCGTGCGCCACGGCGTCATCGGGGCGCCGGGCGGGCGCGGCAACCGGCCGATTGATCGGCCGCATGGGACCGGCGCACAGGCGGCGCGAGGCGCACCCCGACATGCAGCAGACGACGAACAGCACGAGCAATGCTTTCATGACGACTTTCTCCACAGTCCGGATCTGTGCCGGCAAGGACGGCCCGCGCCGCGGCTCACTCATGTCCGCAGCCGCTCGCGGACCCGCGCCCGCATACTCTGCAGCCGCCGCTCGGCATATCCGCCCGCCGCAACGGCGACGCCGGCGGCCGCCGGCACCGCCCACCGCGCCGCCGTCCCGACCGGACTGCCCCCGGCGCGCACGGCCCGGCTCATCATCCCCTGCGTGCTGAGCGCGATTCCGCCGGCCAGCCCGGCGGCCACCGGCATGACCTGCTGCATGAACAGGAACACCAGCGTCGTCACCAGCAACATATCGAGCGCATCGACGGTATCGACGGCGCTGCCGAGCGCGGCGGTCTGCTGCGCATACACCGCGACGAGATGCAGCAGCAGCGCCGCCACCATGACCGTGAGGATGGTGATCAGCGCATAGTTGGCCAGTTGCGCGATCCAGGCCGTGAAGAAGCTGCGCGTGGCATCGAACAGCAGCAGCGCGATGAACAGAGGGCCCAGCGCGAGCAGCACGGACAGCGCGACGCTGGAGAGCGCGAGCAGGAACATCGTATAGACGCACAACAGGCCGACGAGCAGCCAGACCACCGCACCAGCGATGTAGAATCCGACATCGCCACCCCACACGCTGCCCTTGTCGAACAGGCGTCCGGCCACCTCCCCGCCCTGGTTCCAGATCGCATCCAGCGTCTCCACCGGAGCGGAACCGCCGACCACCGCGGCGGCGAATTGCGCCGGTGCCTGGTAAAATGTATTGACGATCAGCGTGTTGTACAGCCAGAGGTGAATGCCGACACCGAACACCAGCGCCAGTTTGGCGATGCGCTTCAATCCCAGGCTCACCGGCTCCTCGACCCGGCCGGTGAGCATGAGCACGCCCCAGCCCATGACGTAGACCGAGGCCAGCACGATCAGCGCCGGCTCGAGCACGGTCGCGACGCGCGCGACCGTGGCGCCGATGTAACTGCCGAGCGCGCCGTTCAGCCACACCCAGAACGTCTGAAAGAATCCCATGATCTGCTCCGCGCTGGCGCCGCTACGGAGTCGGCTGAAAGCGGGTCGCGAAGTTCCCTTGCGCGGCAATCGCCTCCTCGCGCGCGCGCTCGTGATCCGCCCAGCGCTCGGCCCGAGCCGCGGCGAACAGCACCGCCAACTTGGTCTGCTCGTTCTGCACCATGGTCTGCTCCGCGTCGATGCGCGCGGTCAGATCGAGAACGGCCTTCTGATCTCGCGCCGATCCGATGGCCGTGACCAGTTGATTAAGCTGCGCGAATCGGCCGCTGGCATTGGCCAGCGCCGCGCTCGAGAGCGCCTGGAGCAGCGCCGCGGAGCGCCGATCCGCCAGCAACTGCGCCTGCGCCGCCGCCGACAGCCGCGCGAACTGCTCGGGCGTCAGGCTCGTATCGGCGCGCTCCGCGGCGCGCACGGCTGCGGCCAGCGCCGGATAGGCGCCCGGCTCTCCGGCGAGGGCCGCGCTCAACTGCGTCCAGTTCTCCGGGAGGTAGTTGCGGCGTACCCCCTGCAGCAGCTCGTGCATGCCGCGCGGACCGCTCATGCTGCTCAGCATCTGCTGCGCCTCGAGATACTGTTCCTGCTCCGTCACCAGTGATTGCTGCAGTGTCTGGATCTCGGTGCTGAGCCGGGCGACCGCGGCAACGTCGATCACGGCCCATTGCGCGTGGGCCACCGGGGCCAGGCACAACGCCAACAACACCGCGCCCGCCCGCAATCGCTTCATAGTCTGCATGGCTCACCTCCTGCGCATCATTCCGCGGCCGGAACCGCCAGAAACTCATTCAGCCAGTTGTTCGGATCGGATCCACGCGCGCGCAGCAGCGCGCTCATGCGACGCAAGCCACTCGAGCGCGCCGAAATGACCTGCATCTCGGCCTCGAGGCCGGACAGATCGAGCCGGCACACCACGCTCTGCTGCCCCTGCTTGACCAGGAACGCGCGCGCGCCGGCGTCGAGCTGCTCCTTGATGAGCGCGAATTCCCGCTGCGTCAGCCCCAGGCCGTGCACATAGTCCTCGGCCACGGCCGCCGGGTTGGGGAAGAAGATCTTGGTCGGGGTCTGTTCGACGATGGTGCGGCTGATACGACTCTCCAACACGTCGCCCGCGCTCTGGGTCGCCAGGACCATGACCCCGTTGAGCTTTCGCCACGTCTTCGGACCATCCTTGGCGAACTGCTCGAAAGCCGGATCGGCGACCAAGCGCCAGAACTCGTCCATCCAGCACACCAGCCTTCGGCCGTCGAGCAGCTGCCGGACGAGATGGAACAGGTAGAGGGTGACGGGCGCCCGGCACCGCTCGTTGTCGAGGAATTCCGTGACGTCGAAGCCGAGCACACCGACGCCGTGAATGCGCTCGGCCACAGCGTCCCGGGCGTTGTCGAACACCCAGGCATACTCACCGCCGGCACATTCGCACCAGCCGGCGAGGCCGGCATGCAGGCCCTCCGGATCGGTCGGGTCGAGGAACTCCAGCAGCCGCGACAGCCGCCGTTGCGGCACCGCCAGGGCGAGCGTTCCCTGCAATGCCTGCTCCAAATCATTTGCCTCGCGCATCGTGACGGCGCGGCCGGCGGGCCGGGCGAGCAGCTGCAGCCAGGCACGCAGAAACTCCAGCTGCTCCGGTCCCGGCGGCAGCTGCAGCGGGTTGAATCCGGTCGGCCGCCCGTTGCGCAGCGTCAAGTAAGCTCCCCCGAGCGCGCGCACCAGAATTTCCAGACCGCGGTCCTTGTCGAGAATGACTTGCGTGGCCCCGCAGCGCTCGAGCATCGCGACCAGAAACCCGATCAGCGCGGTCTTGCCCGAACCGGTGGGTCCGCATATGAAGGTGTGCCCCGTGTCGCGACGTCCGCCTTCGGTAGTCTCGGCCGCGTGCAGCGAAAAATGAAACGCCGACTGCGCGCGCGTTTGCAGCAGCGCCACAGACTCGCCCCAGTGGTTACCGTGGGCGCGCCCGGCCGGGAAGTTGTGGAACGGCGCCAGGGCCGAGAAGTTGCGCGAGGTGATCGGCGCCTTGCGGGTCCTGAACGCGAAGTTGCCCGGCAGCTGCGCCCAGTACGCCGCCTCCAGACCCAGATCCTCGCGCGCCACCGTCATACCCGTATCGGCGAGCACAGCCCGCGCCCGCGCCAGGTGTTGGTCGAGAGCCTCGAGCCGGCCGGCGCCGGCCGCCCCGCCGCCGGCGCGCACCGGCGCCAGCACCTGCAGCGAAAAGTGGTGATCGCCCATCACGAATTCATTGCTGGTCAGAGCATCGAGCGCTTCCCTGAGCTCCTCGGCCTGTGAGACTGCGAAATCGCCCGCATTGGCCATGCGATTGATCTGGCGCGTCAACAGCTGCTGCGCGCTCGCCTTGGAGATGAACGCGAAGGATTGCGTCAGCACGAAAGAGAATGGCGCCGCCAGCAGCGCGTTCAGCATCCCCGTCACCGTCGGGGTCGGATACTCCTTGATGCCGAGCATGGCGCCGGCCAGCGTCGCGCTCGGCTGCCGGTACTCGATCACCTCGTTGCCGAAGAACAGCCGCGTCGTGGCCAGCACCGCCGGCAGCGGCCCATTCGGCAGCGGCACCGCGCGCGGCTCGCCATTGATCAACACTGTGATGAACTCCAGGACCTCCGAATACCAGCGGTGCTGATCGCGGTAACAGCCGAGCAGCCGCGGCTCGTAGCGCTCCAGCGACGCGCTCAGCGTGCGCGCCAGGCGCGCGCACGCCTCCAGCGCGTCGGCGAGCTCGCGCTGCTGGCCTTCTTTCTGGGCGCTCGCCACGACGCGCGAGAGCCACCGGCGGGCGGGCCCGCTCGCCGGCCGATACACCGTGGTCAAGTAAATCTCGTTGACCATCAGGCTTTCGGCGCTCAGCCGGGCGAGATACCGGCCGCGCACGTGCGCCGCAAAGCCCGCGGTCGGTGCGCCCGGCACGGCCACCTGCTCCCGGCGGCGCACGACGTGGGTCCACAACGCCACGCCGGGCTCAGCTACGTTGCGCCACAACACATTGAGGCGCTCGTGCCAGCCGTTGATCTGGTCCGCGTCGGCGCACTCGAAGCTTTGCCCGCCCAGCCGGAACACCTGCAGATAGTCTCCCGCGGCGGTGCGCACCACAGCCGGTGCCACGTGCGCCCGGTAGGGAATGTTCTGCTCGGCGGTGAGCTCCCGCCGAAGCAGCGCACCGGAGCGACTCACCACGCCCGCCGCTCCCTCGGTCCCACGCACCAGCACCAGACCTCGTAATGACGGCGCCGCGCGCGCGTGTCGGGCGCGTCGAGCGGCAGTGGCGCATAGCTCACCGCGCGCCACAGCCGCGCGTTGCCCAGATAGGCCGGCAGCCGGGTTCGAACCGCCATCGCCAGCAGGTCGAAATAGCGCGCGTCGTGCGCGCACAGCAACGCGCACAGACCATGGATCGGCACCGCGATGAGCAGTGTCAGCAGGTTCCCGGTCAGCAGGAACGCCTCGAGCGTGAAGACCAGATTGAACAATAACGCACTGTAGGTCACGCCCCAGCGCATCGGCGGCCGGGTCGCACCCACGAACAGCGGATCGGCCGTCAAAGCCACGATCGAGTCGCTCATCGGCGTGTGCTCAGACGCCGAACATTCCGCGTACCCAGGTGACGATCTGCGGCGCGCCAAACGCGATCGCGATGCCGAGGATCGCGCCGATGCACCAACCCCAGGAGATGCGGTTCGCCATGGCCATCGCGCCCAGCACCATGACCAGAATAATCGCGATCGGCGTCAGCCACGCCAGGATGTTGCTCTCGAGCGCCGTCGCGCCGGTCAGGAATGGAGACGACTGCGCTGCGGCCACCGCCGGCATTGCGCTCGCAGCCGCTGCCCACAGCAGCACCGCCGCGCGGCGGCGTCCCTGCGTCTTGATTTGGGAATTCATCGCGTCCACCCCCACTGCGTCACTCACTGCCCCGCGGACGCGCCGGCCGGCTCGCCCGCCTGCGTGTCCTCGCTCGCCTGTGCGGCGGCCTCGAGCCGCCGGCGCGTGATCTTCCCGGGTGCGCCGCAGCGAAATCCCCGCACGATGTGCGCATAGTCGTAACGGCGCTCGCCCTTCTGGTCCACCCAGTTGTCGGCGCGGACCTGCGCCTCGACGATCAGCTGGTCGCCCTTGCGGGCGGTGCGCGCCACGGCCTCGCCGAGCGCCCCGAACGCCACGAACCAGATGCTCGTGGCGACCTCGCGCTCGATGCCGCCTTCGTCCTGACCGGCGTAATCGTTGCCGATGAGACAGAACCGGGCGTAGGCGAGTCCATCCTTCTCCGTAAGCTCCGGATCGCGCGCCAGGTTGCCGACGGCGGTGAGTGAAAAGCTGTTCATGCGGTGGCCCTCGCGTTGTTGGTGCGCCCGATGGCGTGAGCGGCAGTCTATGCGCTCGCCCTGGCGCCGGTAGCGCGTTTGCCTGCGTGTTTCGACAGAAATGACGCATCCGCAGCCCGTCGCCGACGGCGCCGGCTATTCTTCACCACCTCTCATGCCGCACCACCGGAGAGCCGCTCATGGGAACGATTGAATCAGACGATGCGGACTGCATCGAGGCCTGCATCGAGGCGCTCGATGAGTCGATCCTGTCACTGGCGCATCAGCCGCCGAGGGCACTGGCTGAAGCGCTGGCCATCCATCTGCAATGCCTCCTCGAAGCGCTGCGGGCGAGCGGGCAGTGCACTGCCGAAGAGGTGCGAGAGCGGTTGGATGAGTTGGCGCACGACGTACTCGGCACGGCATCCACGGGCGCCCCGTCGGCATAGCGTGTCGGAACGAGCGCGATATTCTTGCGCAGAATCCGCGTCGCGTTGCCCGGAATTGGGCGCAGAGCCAACACAACAGACCAACATGATGGCGGAAGATTTCCAGCTCGAGCAGCGTCAGGCAGGCCTCTACGCGATGAGCCAAACCAATGCATGCCAGAGCACCGCGGGCCGGGCGTCCACTTCAGTCAGCGGAGTAAGCAACTGGATGAGTTATCGCGATCGCAACGTCGCGCAGGCCCATGGCCTGACTCTTGCGCTCTGGTACGCGACGCCAGCGTTGCGCCACGAGGTTTCCGGAAAGATCGGGGGGCTCTTCGGAGCGATAGGGGCCGGTCGTCGAAGGGCGCTCCGGCCCCTCTTTGATTGTTTTGTCTGTCGCGCTACAGTGCGACATGCTCACCATGCGCAAGCTGTACGCCTGCCTCGCGACCGGTCTGCTGGCCGCAAGCCTCGCCGGGTGCGCAAGCACGACTCAGGCCTTTCTTCCCGAGACCCGCGCCGAGAAACATGATCCGCCCCAGGTGAGCGAATGGACCCGATTTTGGGCGGGGCTCCTGCTCTCCGATCACGCCAAGTACGAAGGTCCAAGCGGAAAGTTGCACCGGTTGCCGAATTCGTGCGTTTGGACGGAGCCGTGCACGGCGCTGCAGATGCGCGGCCTTCAACCCGGTGCGCAACCGCCGCCCGATAGATAGTGGCGCCCGGGCAAACGACAAGGGCATAAATAGGCCGACGATTCGCTCCGGAGACGGCGGCCGCCCTCCGACTCGATGCGGCGCGATGGACCGGCGTACCGATCGAGTGATGCGGTCGGTCACTTGGTGACGCGCTCGAAAGCGCGTTCGAGGCGCTCGATGGGGCGGCGCAGAGCGAGATGCTGGTGTAGACGAAGCTGCTCGAGACATTTGGACCACCCCCGGGCAGAGCGAATGCCGCCACTCGCGTCCCGTGGTTCACCTGCCCACCGGCTGTTCATCTGGCATGTGTCATTGCCATGTGCGCTGGCGCCAATTGCCCGTCCTATTGCGCGTCATCCCGCCCGGCGAACGGCCAACGCACCCGTGTCGCTCCCGGAACCCCGACCTGCACCGCATACATCTCATTGCCGATGCTCATGCCATGCCGCGCGTGCTCGTGCCGCTCATCGTCCGGCAGGTGATCGCCCGGCACTGGAACTGCACAGGGGCTAGGCGGATTTACCGTAATCTCATCGAGTTTCGGCGCGTTGATTTGCTCCTATTCCAATTTAAAGAGCGACAGTGTACTTTGCCAATCTCGCCGGCCAGGCATTTAGCTATACAAACGGAGCCATGGCCGGCACCGCCTGACACGGCCCTGGTCTATCGCATCCCTCATCCGCCACCGCCCACAGACGAGAACCCGCATGAACTCCCGCCACATGAAATCCGCGCTCGCGCTGCTCACGCTCATCTCGCTTTCCGGACTGGCTTTGGCCACCCCACCCACGACCCGTTTGCAGCCGGGCTCGTGGGAGTTTCATTATCGGTCCACGGTGCAGACGTCCGGGCACACCATGCCGACCATCGACCAGAGCGCGCAGCAGTGCATCAGGGATACCGATCCGACCAAGTTGCCACTGATGCCCAAGCTGCCGGCGAACATCAAGTGCACGGCACCGACACTGCGGACCAGCCACAAGGGTTACCACGTCACAATGGTTTGCACCGCCACAGAACCGAACGGCATGCTGACTCGGATGGCCGAGAGCTTCATGATCGCCCCCAGCGACGACGGCAGCCAGGTCACCATCGATGGGACCGTGCATCAGCGCATCACGGGCTCACCCGTGCCCATCCCACCCGTATTGGTGAAGATCTCGGTCGCGGGTCATCGCACCGGCCTATGCCTGACCGCCACGCACTGAGCACGGACCTCCTGACATAGGCACTGCGGAAAATATCAGGCTTTGGAGCATGAGCCGTGGCTGTCGCCGCTCAAGAGCACCTTGAGCGATGCGTCTATCCGGTGTCACGAAACCGGAAACAGCTGAACCTCGTCTGCAAACGGGCGCGCGACGCGGCAGGCGGCTCGCCCCTCCCCACGTCAATCAGGCATTCGCCGGCGCAGACTGCACGGCTCGGACCCTATCACTGAGCTCGGCGTGGGAGTGCTCTGATGGGAAAGGCCCGGGGGGCTGCGCGCGCTTTGGCGGCATAGTCAGCGCTCCCACATGACCTGGGCACGCTTCAGTCGCTTTGCGGCAGACTTCCCGCCAACAGCGCCCATCCTTAATCTCCCTGGCCGGAGGCTCGCCTCGCCGTCACCCACCCAAGGTGCAAGCCGAGTTCCTCAATCGGGCCCGCTCGACTTTGTGCGGGGAGCGCCCAGCAATGGGCGTCCCTACCGCCATCAAAAAATTGCGGCGACTGTGGCCCCGGCGCAGTGACGGGAGAACTCCACCGGCGGCCCGAGAACGCCGAGGACGTGGAGGACGTCAACGCTCGCTGTCGAACCCGTAGCAACGCTCGACAACCAACCGGAAACAACGCCGCGCTCGAGCGGCTCCGGCCTGACGCCGGCCCGCCGCGCTCGAACCGCTCTCCAGCGGGAGGCTCGGGCGTAATTGGACAACCCGGCGCGAATCCCGCCGGACTCGCCGACTCGACGCATCGCTCGCCGAGCCCGACAGCGGTGCCGCCGGAGGGAACTCCCCCGCCCGCGATCGCGACATCTCGCCGGTTCGGTCGCAGCTCAGCACCGCCGTGGCACTCGCAGTGCCTCCAGCCGCCGGCAGGTATCGGGGTGAATCAGGCCCAAATCGACCGTCGCTATCAGCCATACAATGAACCGAGGCTGCCAAGATCAGCCGCGCCCGCAGACCGTCAACGCCACGTCCATGGGAGTTGCTGCGGCGCTGCAACCCGAAACAGCAGCTCCTTGCGGCCGTAGTCGATCGTGACGCTGGAGAAGGCGCGCAGACAGTTCATGCCGATGAGGATCGCCGGCGTGCGGCTTAGCCCCCAAAACTTGAACACCGGCAGATCGGCGACCACGACGGGCACTGCGGTAAAAGTCAGCCCCGGCAGCCGAACGGTATCAATCACGATCACTGTGCCGACGATGGTCCCGCCGGTAATCCCTGATACTTCCAACGTAGCGATGGGTAGCGGCGGCGCTTTTCCGTGCCGCAAAGCCGCATACAGCGAAGGATTGCACACCGAGACCTGCGCGCCGCTGTCGATGAAGGCAGTCGTCGGCAAATCATCGGCGTAGCAGTCGGTCGACCGCAATCGGCCCGAGTCGCCCTTCGCCCGGATGCGTATCTGGTCATCACCGGTCCACAGGGCCGAGAAGAACCCTTGTGAATGCTCGATTCTCAACGTATTGGACTCAAAATCGAATTCCACACGGTGTCCGTTGAGCACATCGAGCCCGAGATATCCATCCGCGCCGAGCATCGCACCCGGCAGGATCGGTACGCGCAGATCCGTGCAGGTGACGCTCCCGGCCGCGAGCCGCGCGATTTTCACCTCGGCGGTCTTTTGGGCAAGGATGATTCCCTGCAGCAATACCTCCGCCGGACAGCGCGGCAGCGCAAGCCGCGCGGCGATCCGCGCCGCGAGAATCGACCGCTCCGCGCCCGTGTCGACCAGGAATTGGTAAGGACCGTGACCATTGATGTAGACGGGAGTGGTCAACCGGGTCGCCGCCTCCCGCGGCGGCGCTCGCGACTGTCCTCTTTGCCGCCGATCCGGCCGGCTGGATCGGGGAGCCGACGGTAGCGGCCTGGCGGTCGAATTCAAATCCGGTGACAGCATCGGGAGCAACAGCACCGACAGCAGGCTGTCCGCGATGAAGCGCCGCCGCGACCAGGTTGCTCGGGGCATCCGAGTGTCGATTCCTACGGCGCGCCCGACGCTCTGCAAGCCGATCGGGGCGCGGCTGGCGCCCGCCGTCCGCGAGTCTGCCTGTTGAACTATTATCAAAGCGCCACCTAGCCAAAACGATCAACCATGCCGGAGTCGATTGCCGGGATCTCGGCATGATTTATACTGTACCTTGTAGTAATGTGTAAAGAACAGCGCAGGTACTTCATGCGCAGCAGCAATTATGGCTGCGTAATCAACCGAAACGGTGGTGTTATAAAGCGCGCCTGAATGTGAAACTCCGCCGCCATGACCCGCGGCCGCGGTTCGGCAAGCTCACCGCGGCCCGCGATTGGATGCGGCGACTGAGGGCTCGGTTCCGAGCCTGCGGCTGGCCCGGTGCGAGCGGGTCGGCCGCGGCGGCGCCCCCCCACGCAGGGCTGATCGGTCTGAACCACAGGTCATCGGCGCCGCCCCTGGCGCTGCACGGTCGCGCGGCGTCAGGGCCGCGCTCCGCGGGAATTCTTATCGACCAACCTCCGGCCGAATAACCCAGTCGCCAGCGTCGACTCCGTCTTGACAAACCGCTTCGGCGCCACCATACTTCACTATATGGTAATGTATAATGAAGAGCGGCTCGACCGCGTATTTTTCATCCTCAGTGATCCTACCCGCCGCTCCATCCTCGCCCGGCTCGAGCGGGAGCGGCGGCTCTCGATCAGCGAACTGGCGCAGCCGTTCACCATGACGCTGCCGGCGATCTTGAAGCACCTCGACATCCTGGCGGACGCCGGCCTCATTCGCCGCTCGAAGGCAGGGCGGACGGTGTGGGTGCAGATCGAGGCCGGCTCGATGAGAGTTGCAAAGGATTGGTTGGAGCGCCACCGGCTGTTCTGGTCCACGAGTCTCGACCGGTTGGCGCGTTATGCGGAGACGAAGGAACGGGAGAGCAAAGGCTGATGACCGAGGCCGTCCTCGTGCGCCGCATCGCCGCCCGGCCCGCCATCGTGTTTGATGCGCTCGTCACGGCGGACGGTATCGCCTCGTGGTGGGGACCGGATGACCAGCCGGTCATATCCGCGGTGGCGGACCCGCGGGTAAATGGAAGTTTTCGGGTGCGTTTTTACACCGCGGATGGCCGCGAGCATGAGTGCAGCGGCGAGTTCCTGGAGATTGTCCGACCAAAACGTGTCGTGCTGAGCTGGCGTTGGACGGGCGGCGGCGAGGCCGACGAGGTAGTTGCCGACAATGTCTCCAAGGTCGAATTCCGCCTGCGCGCCATCGATACCGGAACGGAACTCACGCTGATCCACTCCGCGTTGACCACCGTAGTTTCGGCGCGCAGCCACGCGGGCGGATGGGGAGGCGCTCTAGTGAAGCTCATACGACAGTATTGCGTGGAGGATCGTCATCTATGGAACTGAGGTCAGCGTCAATCCGGCGCACCGCGGCGCGCTGGGCATTGTTCGCAATCGGCTCGGCGCTGGCGCTGCCCGGCGCATCCGCACACGCCATCGGGCCCTATCTCATGGGCAGCCGAAGTCGCGAAATCGGGCTCGCGCGCAGCGCAGCACCGGCCGCGATCGCCAACCGCGCGGCCGTCATGGTACTCGGCAGTCACGGCTACTTCACCGCGGCAAAGGGAACCAACGGCTTCGTCTGCCTGGTCGTGAGGTCCTGGGATCACAGTCTCGATGCGAACAGCGCCAGTTTCTGGGATCCGAAGTTTCGCGCACCGTTTTGCCTCAACGCGGCGGCCCGGTCCGTGCTGCAGCACTACCTGCTGCGGACGCGATGGGTGATCGCCGGGGAATCCCGCCGGCAAATCAGTGCGCGCGACAACACCGAGTGGGCCACGGGCAGATTCCAGCAGCCTCAGCCTGGCGCGCTGTGCTACATGATGTCCAGGCGCGGCAACCTGGGCGATGGCCCATGGTACCCGCATGTGATGTTCTACTTGCCACACGCTCGGGCTTCGAGTTGGGGTGCAAACCTGCACGGCGTTCCCATCGTCGCCAGCACCGGCCGCCACACCACCATATTCATGGTCCTGGTACCCACCTGGTCCGACGGCACACCGGCACCCGCATACCCGTAACGACCGGGCACGGGAAGTGGCCTGCGCGGTGGAATCGGCACCACCGGAAGCGGTCGTACCGCTTCAGCGCCGCCCCACGATGAACCGCGAACCAGCTCAAAGGCCCGCGCAGGCCGCACGGCCCGCAAGGGCCGAGACACCTCGAGCACCGTCAGGAACGGGGCGAAGACGTGTCGGGGCAGGACTCTGAACGAATACTCTTGCGCCGTCGGCCAAGCAGTTGAATTCCGGCCGAGGAATACGGACTGTCGGTTCGTCCTCAAAGCAGCATACACGCCTGAATTCAGCGGACGGCGAGACGCCAGAGCGATGTCACCTCGGACGCGCGCGCCGCGTGGAGCGGATCGGCTGCATCGGTCGTGCGGGGATGTATCGGCCGCACATCGCTTCGAGCCACGATCTTCAATCCTGCTGCGTCGAACCAGGACAGGAGCGCCGATCGTGTTCGTAGACCCAGGTGCTCCGCGAGGTCCGAGAGGATCAACCAGCCCTCACCCCCCGGCTCCAGGTGCGCGGGCAGCGCGGCCAGGAACTCACGCAGCATGCGACTCTCGGGGTCGTAGATCGCGCTCTCGATCGGAGCGCTCGGCCGCGCGGGCAGCCAGGGCGGATTGCAGACTATGAGTGCCGCTCGCTCTTCGGGAAACAGATTCGCCTGCATCACGTCGACGCGCTCGGACAATCCGAGACTCGCGAGATTGGCGCGAGCGCACGTGAGCGCGCGTGGGTCCCAGTCGGTAGCAACCACACGCCCGAACCCGCGCCGCGCCAGCACCGCGGCGAGCACACCCGTCCCGGTACCGATGTCAAAGGCCACGCTGGACGGTGGCCTAAGAGCTGGCAGGGACGCAGTGGCGACCAAATCGACGTATTCACGACGAATCGGTGCGAATACGCCGTAGTGTGGGTGGATTCGCCCACCGACCGCCGGGATTTCGATGCCTCTGGTACGCCACTCGTGCGCGCCGATGACACCCAGCAAGCCCCGCAGTGGGGCAACCGAGGGCCCCTTTTCGGGGGGGCCGTACGCCTCCGCGCAGGCTTGCCGCAGGTCGGGAGCGCGTGGCAAGGCGATGCCGTAGTCCGGATCAAGCGCGATCAACAGCGCGCCCAACGTCCGGGCGCGCTGCGAGCGGGCTTGGCGATACAGATGGAAGGCTTCAGCCGGCGATCCGCGTACCGAGGAGACCTCTGCCATTTTCGGTTTGCGCGGGCGGCCGTCGACGCGTTTTGCCAACGCGAGCAGCATCTGGCGCGCGTTCTGGAAATCGCCCCGCCACAGCAGCGCCGTGCCCTGACACGCCAGGCCATAGGCATCACCGGCACTGATGTGTTCATCGGCGATGATCACGCGCCGCGGCGGTGCTGCGCTTTCCGAACGCCAGCGCGCACAGCGGGCTTCGTTGCCTTCGATCCAGCAGACGAGCGGCTGCGCGGCCACGCTGACATGCAACGATCCGTCAAGGACCTGACTCGTCACAGTGGATGCCCTCTTTAATCGCCGACTCGCATTCGTATGCGGCGCTGCGCCACCGCTCAAACCCGCTCGGCAGCGTAACCCACGGCCTGCGAATCGGCAGCCGCTCGTTTCATGATGACTGAGATTGAGCGCGCTGGTCGCCTACTTTGCCGCCGGCTCCGTGCTGATGAGCGGACCGCTGCGGGGTGCACTGCCCGCGCTCGCCAAAACTCGGTTGGCTCAGGGCACGGCGACTCAAGGCATCCTTACGACGGCCAACGCCTGCGGCAGGCTGCTCGGCAGCGTCGTCTCCGGAGCCGCGACGCGTGCGCCCCGTGGATCACTCGAGGTGCTGCCGCACGGTGCGGATATCACCGTCGGACTCACCGTTGCTTCAATGACCGCCGAGCATTCACTGGCGGCCGGGGCACCCTCAATGGGACCGTGCGCGATGAGGCGCTCAAGACCAGCCAGTTCGCGGTCGATACGCACGGATACACGGATGCGGCGCTGGCTGGCCCTGTCACGGCTGCTCGGATTCGATCTGTGTCCGCGGCTGAAGGCGCTCTCCGACCGGCGCTTGTTCCTGCCGCGCGGCTCCGAGGTGCCGGAATCGGTCCGCGTGATCGTGCTCACGCGGACCGACCCCAAGCGCATCGCCGCCCATCCCAGCCCAGCAGAGCTGCACGGCGATCCCACGAGCCCACGCGCAGTCTCAGACGATGGTGACATCTCGCGTGACTCACGAAACACGCTTTGTGTTTACAATAGCTATACACTCAGCTAGTATATCTGTTGTCTATACATTAGGGCCATCCATGAGAGACGCTGCCATCAATTTGCGAGCGCTGCCAGAGCAGCGCGATTTGATCGACCATGCGGCGAGCTTGCTGGGGAAGAATCGCTCGGACTTCATGCTCGAAGCGGCCTGCGAGCGCGCGCAGGCCGTTGTGCTCGACCAGGTTTTTTTTCAGCTCGACGACCAGAGGTTCCGCGAGTTCACCGCCATGCTCGACGCACCGCCGAGCGAGAACCCGGGCCTTGAGCGCTTGATGGGCGTCAAGGCTCCCTGGCGGTGAGCCTCACCCTCTCGCCGCCGCAGGCTCTCGCCGAAGCGCACCGGCTCGAGGAGTTCAGCTGCGGTGAACCCTCCCTGGACGATTGGCTCACGCGGCGGGCACTGACCAACCAGCGAAGCGGAACCACCCGGACTTTTGTCGTTGCCGACGATGAGCAGCGCGTGTTCGGTTACTACGCCCTGGCGGCCGGCGCGGTCTCGCATCAGGAAGCGACCGGCTCGGTTCGCCGGAACATGCCGGATCCGGTGCCTGTCATGGTGTTGGCCCGCCTGACTGTCGATCGCCAGGCCCAAGGCATAAAGCTCGGTGTCTCCTTGCTTCGGGACGCTGTACTTCGCGCACAGACGGTCACCGCGAACGCCGGCGTTCGCGCCCTGGTCGTGCACGCACTGCATGAGCGGGCGCGGGATTTTTACGCGCACCATGGGTTTCAGCCCTCACCCATGCACCCCTTCACGCTTATGTTGCGTCTGCTGGCGCCAGGGCGCGCACCCGCCTAATCACCCCCTCGCCAAACAAAAGGCGCAGGAGACAGGACCCGTCGCAGCCTATTGCCGGCAGCACCTGTTAGGTTCGTCTACAATGCGTTGCGACGGTATCACGCCATTCGTGCGCGAGGTGCGGATTGCGCGGGTGACGCTGCCCAGCAGCAAGATCCTACAGTTCACCGCGCCCTGCAGCGGCCGGCTCCCCGGCTCCACGCTGCGGTTCGAGGTATTCGTCCCGTGGCGGGCGCGCGAGACGACCTTCCGCGAGGCAGCGTGCTTGCGCAGGGCCTCTGCCTCCGGGCGCAAACACCCGTGCGCCGTGATGATCGCGGTGCCCGCGGGGCCACCGCGGGCGCCCCCGGGGCACCTGCCGGTTCATTCCCGCCGTCCAACACCGGACAGGTATCGGTCCGCAACGCCCCGCCGAAACGGGCTCGCCACCTGCGGCGCTTGCCCGCCATTGCGCCCCAGCACCGCACACGTGCTAACGCGCAGTTGCGGCGACAAAGACACCGCTTGACGGTCGTAGCCCGCGACGGCGCCAGGCGCTCGGGAGTAGCGGTTTGCGCATCCCTCCGTGTCTTCTACCTATTCCCTCTCCTCGAATCCGACCGGATCATTCACCGCAGGCGAGCTGAGCTGGCCACGGCATTGCGCCATGCGTCTCGCGACGAGAAACCATGACGTATATCGTGCAAACCGACCCGGGACGCTGGCAAGAACTCGTCCGGGGAAGAGGTCCGCGGGTTGCCCGCCGCGCACGCACGGTGCTGCTTGCCTCGGCGCTCGCCCTTTCAGGGTGCGCGGTCGGGCCCCGCTTCGAGCGTCCGCCTCCTCCGGATGCAACCGCATACACGAGCGCGCAAACCGCCCCGAAGCTGGCCCCCGGGCACGGCGAGCCACCGCAACGACTGGTCACCGGGCGCAACATTCCCCTGCAGTGGTGGGGACTGTTTCATTCGCCTACGCTTGACCGTGTCGTGCGTGAGGCGCTTGCCGACAATCCAACGCTCTCGGCCGCACGCGCGACCCTCGCGCAGGCGCAGCAGGCCGTGCTCGCCGCGCGCGGCGCGTATTTTCCGCAGTTGGACATCGGCGCGACGGTTGAGCGCCAGCGGGGTCCGGCATTTGCTCTCGGACTGCTCGGAATGCTGCCAGGCTCTCATGGCCTGCCGACGTTCAACGTGTACTCTCTCGGCCCGACGGTCAGTTATTCGCCGGATGTCTTCGGACTGGTCCGGCGGGGCGTAGAAGCACAGCGAGCGGGCGCGGAACTGGAGCGAGATCAGCTGGCAGCCGCATATCTCGCCATTACCGGTCATGTGGTCAACGAAGCGCTGAATCTCGCGACGCTTCGCCTGGAGATTGATGCGCTGACGCGGATCGTCTCCGACGACGCCCGAAACCTCGCCCTCGTTCAGCGGAAATTCGCCGTCGGCCGCGCACCCCGTACCGACGTTCTCGCGGCAGAAACGCAGCTGGCCAATGACCGCGCGCTACTGCCGGCACTGCGTCAGCAGCGGGCTGTATCCGAGGATGCCCTTGCGATCCTCGTCGGCAAGGCGCCAGGTCAATGGCAGGCGCCCACGTTCCGTATGGCGGACTTCCAGCTGCCCGGCGCGCTGCCGCTCAGTCTTCCGTCCGCGCTCGTACGCCAGCGCCCGGACATCCTGGCCGCCGAGGAGCAGGTCCACGTGCGCAGCGCGCAGGTCGGCATCGCGACCGCCCGAATGTATCCGAGCATCGTTTTGTCCGCCTCGCTTGCGACCGCCGCATTGCAGCCACAAGCGCTGTTTGGCTCCTCCAGCGGCGTCTGGGCGGCCCTCGGCGGTCTGACGGCACCGGTCTTTGAGGGCGGCACGTTGCGCGCCGAACGGCGCGCCTCAATCGATGCGCTCAAGGCATCCGTCGCGCTGTATCGCCAGACAGTGCTCGCGGCATTCGGACAGGTTACCGATACGCTGCGCGCGCTCGGCAATGACGCCGAGCTGGCTGCGGCCGAACATCAGGCGCTCGGCGTCGCCAGAACCTCCCTCGAGTTGCAGCGCGTGAGCTACTCGGCCGGCCGCAGCAATGTGCTGCAACTGCTCGATGCCGAGCGGGCTTACCAGCAGGCCCGGCTCGGCTACGCGCGCGCAACGGCGCAACGCTACGCCGACAGCGCCCAGCTGCTGGTCGCGCTCGGCGGCGGTTGGTGGAATAGCCCGGGACTGTGTCCACACTCGTGCGCGGCGCGGACCGAATCCCCGCAACCTGAAAGAGAGAAACACCGATGAAGAACCGTCGCCTGGTCATTGGCGCGGCAGTCGTGCTCCTGGGTCTTGCGGGCGGCCTGATGTACTGGTGGCTGCATGCCTCGCGCGCCGCAAATACCCTGACGCTCTATGGCAACGTGGACATCTGGCAAGTCTATCCGGCGTTCAACGACTCCGGTCCCGTCACCCGCATGCTCGTGACCGAGGGCTCCGTAGTGCGCAAGGGCGAACTCATCGCCCGGATCGACGCCACGCGCTACACCGACCGCCTCGAGGCGGCGAAGCACCAGGCGCAGAACCTCGAGGCGGTACTGCTCAGGCTGATGCACGGCTCGCGTCCGCAGGAGACTGCGCGAGCCCGCGCGACCATGGAGGCGCTGCGGGCGATTTATCAGAATGCGAAGATCAATTACGCGCGCACGCTCAGGCTCATGCCGCAAGGTATCGCCTCGATACAGGATCGGGATGATGCGCGGGCGGTGCTGCGCTCCGCGCGCGGAAACTACCAAGCTGCGCTGCAGGCATACAAGCTCGCCGTCATCGGACCACGCCACGAGGACATTCGTGCGGCGCGCAGTGCCTACCACGCCGCCCTTGCCGCGCAGGCGCTCGCCGCTCGCGAGCTCGCCGACACGAAGCTCTACGCCCCGGCCGACGGCATGGTCGAGGACCGCATTCTCGAGCCCGGCGACATGGCATCGCCCAGCACCCCTGTGTACACCATCGCGCTGACCTCGCCGCTGTGGGTGCGTGCCTACGTGCCGGAGACGGACCTCGGCAAGATCGCGTTGGGTATGCCCGCGGTGATCACGACGGACAGTTTCCCAGGACGTCGCTATCGCGGCTGGGTCGGGTATATCTCACCCACAGCGCAATTCACGCCAAAAACCGTCGAAACCCCGGTACTGCGCACGCAGCTCGTCTATCAGGTTCGCGTCTATGCGTGCGATTCCCGCGGCGAGCTGCGCCTCGGAATGCCGGCAACCGTGACGATCGAGCTTGCGCGTCCCCTCGGGGCAGCCGGCGGTACCGCCGCCACGACACCCTCATGCGGAGAGACGCATGCCCGCGGCGGGTGAATCACCCGCGGCACTTCGGCTCGAGAAGGTGTCTCACGCGTTCGTCAGCGCGCGGCGAACCGCCACCGCCCTCCGGGAGGTCAGCGCGGATGCGGCGCGGGGCACCGTCACCGGCGTGATCGGTCCGGACGGAGCGGGAAAAACCACGCTGCTGCGGCTTGCCGCCGGGCTGTTGAAGGTGCAGAGCGGGCGCATCGAGGTGCTCGGCATCGACGTGGCCCGAGATCCGGATCAGGCACGCAGGCGCCTCGGTTACATGCCGCAGCGTTTCGGTCTGTACGAAGACCTCACCGTGCGCGAAAACCTCGATCTGTACGCAAAAGTACAGAACGTTCCGGCGGCGCAACGCCACAGGCGCGGCGGCGAGCTGTTACACATGACGGGGCTGGAACCGTTCCTGGGGCGCCTCGCCGGCCGGCTGTCCGGCGGCATGAAGCAGAAGTTGGGTCTCGCCTGCACGCTGGTGCGCGTACCGGAACTGTTGCTACTCGATGAGCCCACCGTCGGCGTCGATCCGGTCTCGCGGCGCGAGCTCTGGGAGATCATCGATCATCTGGTCCACACCGAACAGTTGACGGTGATGGTGAGCACCTCCTACCTGGATGAGGCCGAGCGCTGCCAGAGGGTGCTGCTGCTGCACGAGGGGCGGCTCGTGGCCGCGACCGACCCGGCCAGTTTCACCGCGAGAAGCACCGGACGCAGCTTCCACGTGTCGGCCGCGGGCATTGGCAAGCGGCAGCTCCAGGAACAGCTGGCCCGCACACCGGGGGTGATCGACGCCACCATCCAGGGTGCGTTCGTCCGGATCGTGACCGCGCCGGGCGCACAGCCTCCGGCCGATTCGCTCGCCGCGCTGGCCGCGCCGCTCAGCGTCGTTGCGGTGCCGCCCCGCTTCGAAGACAGCTTCGTCGCGCAGATCAAGCAGGTTTCCGCACCGCCGCCGCCGAACACGCCGGCCATCGCAACCGGCGGCACCCGCTCCGAGGAGGAGGCGAGCGCCGCAATGACCCGGCGTGAGGGGCGGGCGCCGTCCACGACCGACGAGGCGGTCATTTTTGCGGACCGGCTCACGCGCCGCTTCGGAGATTTCGTGGCCGTCGATGCCATTTCGTTCCAGGTGCGCCGGGGGGAGATCTTCGGCCTGCTGGGCGCGAACGGAGCGGGCAAGTCGACCACCTTCCGGATGCTGTGTGGTCTGCTGCCGGCCTCGGACGGCACGTTGCGCGTGGCCGGATACGATCTGCGCCACGCGGCCGCCTCCGCGCGTGGCCGGATCGGCTACATGGCGCAGAAATTCTCCCTGTACGCCGACCTATCGGTCGCCGAAAACCTGCGCTTCTTCGCCAGCGCCTATCGGCTGCACGGCGCGCAGCGCAGCGCCCGCATTGACTGGGCGCTCGAGGAATTCGTGCTCGGTCCGTACTTGGATGTGGTCAGCCGCGATCTGCCGCTCGGCTACAAGCAGCGCCTGGCGCTCGCCTGCGCCCTGATGCACGCGCCCGAAATCCTCTTTCTCGACGAGCCGACCTCGGGCGTCGATCCCCTCGCGCGCCGCGAGTTCTGGCTGCGGATCAACGCCCTCGCCGAGTCAGGGGTCACGGTACTGGTGACCACGCATTTCATGGAGGAGGCCGAGTACTGCGACCGCCTCGCCATCCTGGCACAAGGCAGAGTGCTCGCCGCGGGCGACCCGGAGAGTCTCAAAGCGCGCGCCCGGACTGCCGCCCAGCCGCAACCGACCATGGAAGATGCCTTCATCGCTCTGCTGGAGGCGGCCGCAGCGCCGCAGGCCGCATGAGAGAGTCGCTCGAGCGTCTCGCCGGTCTGCTGCACAAGGAGGCGCTGCAGATCCTGCGCGACCCCTCGGCGCTGGCGATCGCGTTCCTGCTACCGGCGATTCTGCTCGTGATTTTCGGCTACGGTGTCACTCTCGATCCGCACCATGTGCCGCTCGCCGTGGTTGTGGAGCAGCCGGACGCGATCACCCAGAGCTTCGTATCCGCGCTTGGCGGCACACCCTATTTCACGACGGAGACGTTCAATACGATCCAGGCCGCGGATCGAGCTTTCGACGCGCGCGAGGTGAGCGGCATCATCTGGCTGCGGGCGAACTTCGCGCGCCAGCTCACCTCGCGAGGCGATGCTCCGATCGGCGTCATCGTCAACGGCGTCGATGCGAATACCGCACGTCTCATCGAGGGCTACCTACAGCAGACCTGGGCGACTTGGCTCGCAGCCCGCAGTCGAGCACAGGGAAGGCCCGCCGGGCTACCCGTGGCCGTCGAGCCGCGGGTACGGTTCAATGCCGCCGTGAGCAGCCGGGATTACCTCGTCCCCGGTCTGATCGCCATCGTCATGACGCTCACCGGGGCGTTGCTCACCGCCCTGGTCATCGCGCGCGAGTGGGAGCATGGGACGCTCGAGGCGCTCATGGTGACGCGCGCGAGCATTCGCGAGATCCTGCTCGCCAAGCTGTTGCCCTATTTCGTGCTCGGAATGGGCGGCATGCTCGCAACGCTCGCCCTCGCCGTGACGCTGTTCGCAGTGCCGTTTCGCGGCTCGCTCCTGGTGCTGACCGCGGCCTCGGCGCTGTTCCTGCTCGCCGCCCTCGGGATGGGCCTGCTCATCTCGAGCTTCGCCCGCAACCAGTTCGTCGCCGGTCAGATCGCCATCATCGTGACCTTCCTGCCGGCATTCATCCTGTCGGGATTCGTCTTCGACATCGGCAGCATGCCCTGGGCGGTGCGGCTGATCACCTATCTCGTCGCGGCCCGCTATTTCGTGGCCATCCTGCAGAGCGAGTTTCTGGCCGGTAACGTCTGGTCCGTGATCGTGCCGAATGCGCTCGCCCTGTTGCTCATGGCTCTAATATTTCTCGGCGCCGCGCGTCTGGGCGCACGCAAGCGTCTGGACTGAAACCTATGTGGCGAGCCGTATTCGCGCTCATCATCAAAGAATTGCTCGCGGTCCTGAAGGATCCCAAGAGCCGGATGGTGCTGATCGTCCCGCCGCTGCTGCAGCTCATCGTGTTCGGCTACGCGGCGACGTTTGCGCTTAACCGCGTGCCCATAGCGGTCTACAACCAGGATCACAGCCAGGCCTCGCGCGACCTCATCGCCCGATTCACGGGATCGCGAATCTTCACGCAGGTTGCCGCGCTGAACAGCGCCCGCCAGATCAACCCGCTGATCGACTCGCGTAAAGTAGATCTGGTCCTGTCCATCGACCGCCGCTTTACCCGCGATCTGCTGACGCACCGGCCCGCGCCGGTGCAACTGATCGTCGATGGCCGCGATTCGAACACGGCCCTCATCGTGCTCGGCTATGCCAATTCCATCATCACCAGCTTCAGCCTGCACTGGCTGCGCTCGCACGGCGAGCCGCCGCCGCCGGCAGTCCTTGATATACGCGCCCAATACAATCCGACGCTCAGCTCCCGGTGGTTCATCGTGCCCGGAATCATCGCGCTGCTGACGCAGGTGGTGACGCTGATGGTGGTGGGACTGTCGGTGGCGCGCGAGCGCGAGGCCGGAACTTTCGATCAGCTGCTGGTCACGCCGTTCACGCCGGGCGAGATCCTGCTCGGCAAAGCCTTGCCCGGCTTGCTGATCGGCACGGTCGAGGCTTCGGTCATCATCCTGGCCGCGGTGCTCTGGTTCCACGTGCCTTTGCGGGGCAGCCTGTTTGCGCTCTATCTGGGCATCTTCCTGTTCGTAGCGGCGGTGATCGGGATCGGCCTGATGATCTCCTCGATTGCCGTGACTCAGCAACAGGCGCTGCTCGGGGCATTCCTCTTCATGGTGCCCTCCATCATCCTCTCCGGCTTCGCAACCCCGATCGCCAACATGCCGGCAGTCATCCGCAAGCTGACCTGGATCAATCCGATGCGGCACATTCTCATCGTCGTTCGCGGCGTCTTCCTCGAAGGCGCGACGGCCCGCGCGTTCATTCCCGAATATGCCGCGATGGCCGCGATCGCCGCGGTGAGCCTGTTCGCCGCCGGGTGGCTATTTCGCAGACGCACATATTGAGCATGTATCGTGCCGCACTCACTTCACCGGGTCCGGGTCGCCGCGCCGATTGGCGCCCGGGCGGTGTGCGGAAAGTGTGCATAACGAGCTCCGGACCCACCGGCGGTGCACTCTGTTGCGGCAGCGGCCCGGGACGAGCGCGTTGCACAACGGAACGTACTGAGACGCACGCCTCCTCCCCGTTACGACACCAGCCGCATCAAGGTGGACGCGTTGAGTCGATGATGAGTCCGCGACGGCCGGCAGGTCCGGCGCTGTCCAGGCGGAGGCGGCCACGACCTTCACTCTCGCAGTGAACCGGAGATCAGCTGATGAACATACACTCGAGCACGGGCGCCGGCCTGACGAGCGAGGAGGCCCAGCGCCGCCTGGCCCAATACGGGCCGAATGCGGTGGTCGCGCAAGCGCCGCGAACGTGGCGGCTCTTGCTGCTGAAATTCTGGGCGCCGGTTCCGTGGATGCTGGAAGCCACGCTGGTGCTGGAGGCGGTCCTGGGCAAGTGGCCCGAGACGATCATCATCGCCTTGCTGTTGGTGTTCAACGGCATCCTGGGTTTCACCCAGGAGCGCAAAGCCCAGAGCGCCCTGGCGCTGCTTCGCGAGCGCCTGCGCATCCAGGCGCGGGTCCGCCGTGACGGCACCTGGCGGACCGTCGCCGCCGCGGACGTGGTGCCCGGTGATCTGGTCCATGTCCGCGTGGGGGACATCGTCCCCGCCGACATGAAGCTCACCGACGGCAACGTCCTGGTGGATCAATCGGCCCTGACCGGGGAGTCGCTGCCGGTCGATTGCGCGGCGGGAAGCCCGCTGTACTCCGCGGCCATCGTGCGGCGCGGCGAAGCCAGTGGCGAAGTCACCGCGACGGGTGCCCGCAGCTACTTCGGGAAGACCGCCGAGTTGGTCCGAGGTGCCGGCGCCAAAAGCCATCTGGAAGAGCTGGTGCTCGGTATCGTCCGCTATCTGGTGGCTATGGACGTGCTGCTGGTGGTGGCCATTCTGTCCTACGCGATCGCGGTGAACATGCCCCTCGCCGATGTTCTGCCCTTCGCGTTGATTCTTCTCGTTGCCTCCGTCCCGGTGGCGTTGCCGGCGACTTTTACGCTCGCCACGGCCCTCTCCGCGTTGCATCTGGTGCGCCGCGGGGTGCTGGTGACCCGACTTGCGGCGGTGGAGGAGGCCGCGGCCATGAGTGATCTGTGCAGTGACAAGCCCGGCCCCCTGACCCAGAACCGCCTGAATCTCAGCCAATTGAGTCCGTGGTCCGGGGTCGAGCCGGACGAGCTGCTCGCCATGGCCGCCGTGGCGAGTGACAGCTCCACGCAAGATCCGATCGACCTCGCGGTTCTGCAGGAAGCCTCCGCACGCCGGATCACTCCTCCTGCGCGGCAACAGTTCGTGCCCTTCGATCCGGAGAACAAACGTTCCGAGGGCATTTTTCAGAAGGAGGGTACGCCATGGCGGGCGTTGAAGGGCAGCCCACAGATCATCGCCAAACTCTGTGGCATCACGGACTGGGCAAGTGTTGCCACTCGGCTGGCTGCCACCGGAGC
>DAHXNE010000107.1 GCA_027366635.1 Gammaproteobacteria bacterium
AAAGTAACGCGTGGGGAGTGGCCTGCGCGGCGGAATCGGCACCACCGGAAACGGTCGTACCGCTTCAGCGCCGCCCCACGATGAACCGCGAACCGGCTCAAAGGTCCGCGCAGGCCGCACGGCCCGCAAGGACCGAGACACGCCAAGCGCTGTCAGGAACGGCGCGAAGACGGGTCAGGGCAGGACTCTGATCTTGACAATTTTCGAGCCGGGCGGCAGTCTTGTGAAACCGGTTGCAGAACTCACCTGAGCGTGCGACGCGAGAGCCGCCCGGCAGGCGGCTATCAGACCATGGGTCGGCGGGGGTCAGCGTGATGCGCATGGGGACGATTCCGACATCCCACTGCCGCGGCACGCCGCAGGCGCCGCTGGTGAGATTCGCGGCACCCACTGTGCAAGCGATTCGCCCGCCAGTTTCGAGCGCGTCCCGCATCGGCGGGTAAGGGGTTACGATGACCGGATCACCTACAAAGAACCACCGCGCGCGCGGCTGTGCCGGCCTTGCGGCGCCGGCTGCGCCAGCATTTCTCTCGAGTGTGCCCTCAGGAGCCTGGATATGATGTCTCGATTCACCCAACGTATTCGTGGAGCGCGGCTGTTGCTGTTCGTGGCGGTCGGCGCCGCGGCGCTCGCCATGAGCGCGTGCAGCACCAAGACCGAGGCGGTAGCAAAACTGCCCGGACCGGTCGGCAACCCCGCGCACTGCCCGTGGCTCAATCCGCACCTGCCGATCGCGCGGCGTGTGGCCCTGATCATGCGCAAGATGACGCTGGCCGACGAGATTGGGATCGTCGAGGGCCATGGAGCGCGTCCGTACGTGGGTGACATTGCGGAGAATGCCTCGCTGTGTCTGCCGCGGATCGGTCTGGAGGACGGCCCGAACGGCGTTGGGGACGGCATGACCGGCGTCACGCAGCTGCCCTCGGGTGCGGCGCTCGCGGCCACGTTCTCGCGCAATCTCGCGTACGCGTACGGACGGGTGATCGGCGCGGAGCAGAGGACCAAGGGGTCGTCCATTGATCTGGGTCCGACGGTGAACATCGATCGTGATCCGCGCTGGGGCCGGGAGTTCGAAAGCCTGTCGGAGGATCCGCATCTGGCCGGCGAGATCGCCGCGGCCGAGATCCGCGGCATTCAGAGCCAGGGGACCATCGCCCAGGTGAAGCATTTCGATGCCTACAACCAGGAGACGTATCGCAACACGCCGCAGGACGACGTGATCGTCTCGCGGCGCGCGCTCCATGAGATCTACATGCCGGCGTTCCGCACCGCGATCCGCGACGGGAAGGTCGGCTCGATGATGTGCTCCTATGCGACGGTCAACGGGCACTACAGCTGCCAGAACCACTACCTGCTCACCGACGTGCTGCGCCAGGAGTGGAATTTCGGCGGGTTCGTCACCTCCGACTGGGGTGCCATCCACAGTGTCTCGGCGGCCGAGGCGGGCGCCGACCTCGAGGAGCCCACCGATCAGTTCTACGGCCAGCCGCTGAAGCAGGCGGTGACCGACGGCAAGATTCCGCGCGCGGTGCTCAACGCCATGGTCGCGCGCATCATGTATCAGCTGTTCCGCTTCGACTTCTTCAATCATCCGCGGGCCGCCACGACCACCGCGGTGGCGACCACGGCGGCGCACCAGGCGACCTCGACCCGGATCGCGGAAGCCGGCACGGTTCTGCTGAAGAACGCCGGCCACCTGCTGCCGCTGACGAGCACCGAGAAGATCGCGGTCATCGGTCCGGCGGCCTCGGCGCAGGTCACCAGCGGCGGTGGCGGCAGCGCCGCGGTCATTCCCTCCAAGGTGATCAGCCCGCTGGCGGGGATCGAAGCGCTGACCGGTGTGTCCCGGGTGGGCTACGTGCAGGGGCTGCCGACCGACGCGCAACTGACGCCGATCCCAGCGGCGGATCTCTCGCCGGCCTTTACCGGGGCGAGTCACGCCGGGCCGTATGCGGCAACGCTGCGAGCGCCGCAGACGGGCACCTACATCATCGGCTTTGCCAACACCTGCCACTGCTACAGCGTGGCCACCCTGGCCATCGACGGGCGCCCGCTCGTCAACAACCCGGGCACGCCACCGAATCCGACCTACTCGGCGGCAGTTCATCTGAACGCGGGCCAGCGCTACAGGCTGACGGTCACCGGTCCGGTGATGGCCCCGGTGTCGAAGAAGCTGAAGGAGCAGTTCAAGAAACTGCCGAAGAAACTGCAGGAGAAGTACCGCAAAATGATGGGGTCCCCGGACCAGATTCTCTGGGCGACGCCGAGCGTGGTACGAGCGGACATTGCGCAGGCGGTGGCTGCGGCCAAGGCGGCGCAGGTGGTGGTGGTCGTGGTGGCCGATGACACCGAGAGCGAAGGGGCGGATCGGCCGGATCTGTGTCTGCCTTCGGCGCAGAGCGCGCTGGTGAGCGCGGTGGCGCGTGCCAACCCGCATACGGTGGTGGTGGTGCAGGCCGGAGCGCCGATTGCGATGCCGTGGCTGCACCGGGTGCCGGCGATCCTCGACACGTGGTATCCGGGGCAGACCGACGGTACGGCGCTGGCGAACGTGCTGTTCGGGAAGGTTGATCCGAGCGGACATCTGCCGGTGACCTTCCCGGTGAAGCTTGCGGACGTGCCGGCGGCCAGTCCGGCGCGCTTTCCGGGCGTTGACGGCAAGGTGCACTACTCGGAGGGGATTCTGGTGGGCTATCGGTGGTACGACGCCAAGCACATCAAGCCGATGTTTCCCTTTGGGTTTGGACTGTCCTACACGCGGTTCAAGTACAGCGATCTGAAGGTGAGCCGGCGGGAAGTTGACGGCGTGACGCCGATTCAGGTCAGCGCGCGCGTGACCAATGACGGGCATGTGAGTGGGGCGGATGTGGCGCAGCTGTATCTGGGCCTGCCGGCCGCCAGCGGGGAGCCGCCGCGCAAGCTGGTGGGTTTCCAGCGGGTGACGCTCGCGCCGGGCGAGTCGAAAGTGGTGCACTTCACCATCACGCCGCGTGAGGAATGGTGGTGGGGCCATGACGGGTGGACCGAGAGCGCCGGGACCTACCGGGTGTACGTCGGGGACGCCTCGGGGCTTGCCGAGCTGCCGCTGCGGGCGTCCTACACGATGACAACGTCGATTGGCGACCGGCAGGTGTCGGTCTCGGCGCCGAAGACCTTCAAGCCGGGCAGCCGCAGCATGGTGCGCGTGTCGCTCAGTGCCGGCGGCAACGAGACGCTTGCGGATGCGAGTCTGAGCCTGAAGGCCCCCGGGGGCTGGCGCATCGTGCCGGTTGGTGCGGTGAGCCGCGCCAAGCTGGCGCCGAACGCAGCCTTCACGGCGCAATTTGCGGTGACCCCGCCGTCATGGGCAGTCACGCAGTACGCGACGCTCCATGGGACGGCGGATCTGTCACACGCCGCGTGTGCCCACGGGGCGGCTCAGTGCGTCGGTGTCGATCGCGACGGTGGTGTGACGGTGCTTCTGGGCCCCTAGGCCGAGAGCGTTTTGAGCAGCGACCCTGTGGCCCCGCCGGAGGCATCCGGCGGGGCCCTTTTTCTTGTGCGCCCGGCCCGGCGTCAGTGGGCGTGCCTCAGCCCCCCATAGTGATCGCGGCGGTGGTCCGAGGTTGGCTGTGACGCGACCGGATTTTTCAACTGTTTGATTTGTTTGTGGCCTTGGCGTTGCCGTGAGGCAACGATAGGCCGGGACGCGACGCGCATGTCTCCAAACACGAACGGGAGCGTATAGTTCGTGGCGATAATCCACGTCACCTGGGGGTATCTGCCATGACGATCAGGATTGATACGACAGAAAATCGCTGTGTCACGACGTCCACGGTCGGTTACATGTGTCTGGCGCTGACGTTGTGGATGGTCTCGATGAGCATGGCCGGTTGGTTCAGTCAGCTGTACGCCCATGGGGTCGACATGCTGACACCGATGGCCATGATGCTCGCGCTCATGGGAATCCTGGCGCACCTGCGCGCGCGCAGTCTGGATTCCGTCGTGTTCTTCGGCGGCGCGCTGTTGTTCTGGACGGCGCACGCGGCCGGGGGGGCGAGCGGCGAGCCGGCCAGCTATGTCGGCTGGTTTTGGGCCGTGTGGGCGGTGTTCTTCGGCTACGTCTGGCTCGGGTCGTTCCGTGCGTCGCTGCCGCGCCAGCTGTTTCTGCTCGGTCTGACGCTGATGCTGCTCGCCGTAGCGCTGTACAGGTGGACCGGGCTCGGGTTCGTCCAGGTGATCGGCGGCTACATCGGGCTGGTCACGGCACTGCTGGCGGCGCTGGTCTCGGCGAGCGGGATCATCGTCTTCGGGAAGGAGCAGCACAGTCCCAACGACGAGCATCACACCCACGGAGAGAGCCAGCCGCACGCGGCCTGAGTGCGCTGCCTGCGCATCGGGAAGCGCCCGCCGCCTTCGGCGGCGGGCGCCGTGCCGGGTGCGCGGGCGGGGTGCGGTACCGCCGCCCCGCCTGAGTTTACGGCTGCCGGCTCTGCCGGCGACGCCTGAGTTCGATACGGTCGATGCCGATGTCGATGACCTGCAGCATGGTCGAGAATGCCGCCCGTCCATCGCGGGCCTCGATGGCGTCCACGACCGCGCCATGGGCGTTGACCGTCGTCTGGTGATCCGAGGGATCGTCGATCGGCGAGCTGTGCAGGAACGAGGCGACCAGTGCCGTCTCGATGACGCCGGCCATCGAGCGCATCATGGGATTGCCGCTGGCATCGCCGATCACCAGGTGAAAGTCCAGATCCGACTCCGCGAAGCTCTGGCGGTTATGGTTGCTGCGGCCCATTTGCCGGACGCATTCGCGCAGGCGGGTGAGGTGCGCGCTCGAGCGTCGCACGGCGGCCAGCGCCGCGGCGGCCGGCTCGATGGCGCGGCGCACCTCGACGACGTAATTCATGAATGTGTCGTCGAAGCCTATTCTGATGCGCCACGCCAGAACGTCGGCGTCGAAGTAGTTCCAGTACACAGGGTCGCGAACGCGTGTGCCGATGCGGGTCTTGGATACGACGAATCCTTTGGCCGCCAGGGTCTTCATGACCTCGCGGATCACGGTGCGCGAGACCCCGAAGCGCTGGATCAGCTGTGGCTCGGGCGGCATGTTCCCGCCCGGCGGGTACAGCCCCTGCAGCAGCTCCATCGCCAGAGTGGCGGCGATGTGATCGTGACCGGACCTGGCCCGCTCCAGGGTGAGGCGGCTTAAGCGCGGCAGCGGCTGTGCGGCCATTACGGATCGCCGCGCCGGTGAGGACGAGCGCTCATTGGAATCCAGACTCCCCCGTCACGCCGACGCAGATTGGGCGCTTGACCCTATAATACGGCCATCCTTCCAAGCCGGACAAGGACACGGTCGGATGAGCGAGTCCGTACAGATTACGCGCCGCGGCGCGGTTTGCGAGCTGCGGCTGAACCGACCTGACAAGCGCAATGCGCTGACGTTGGCGATGTACCGCGCGCTCGCCGATGGGTTGCAGTCGGCCGAAGTCGACCCGCAGGTCCGGGCGGTGCTGCTCTCGGGCGAGGGGGTGTGTTTCACGGCGGGCAATGACCTGAAGGATTTCCTGGCCGGCCCGGCCTTCGACGATCCCGATCACCCGACCGTGCGATTCGTGCATGCGCTGCCGGTGTTCAGCAAGCCGCTGGTGTGCGCCGTGCACGGTCCGACTGTCGGCATCGGCGTGACGCTGCTGCTGCACTGTGATCTGGTGATCGCCGCTGAGCGCAGCACCCGTCTGATGCTGTCGTTCGTGTCCCTCGGCCTGGTGCCCGAGGCGGCCAGCACGGTGCTGTTGCCGCGCCTGCTCGGCCAACAGCGTGCCGCGCAGCTGCTGCTGCTCGGGGAGCCGATCGATGCGCGCACGGCCCTGGCCTGGGGGCTGGTGAACCGGGTGGTCGATGACGCCGACCTGATGGCGGAGGCGCGCGAAGTCGCCGCTGCGCTCGCCGAGCAGCCTCCCGAGGCGCTCAAGCGCACCAAGCGGCTGCTGCGGCTCGATCCGCAGGGTGAGGTACGCGAGCGCATGGACGTCGAGGTGCGCGAGTTCGCGGCCTGCTTGCGGGGAGAGGAATTCGCGGCTGCGGCGCGCGCGTTCTTCGACAAGCGCCGTTGAGGCGCGCTGCGCTCGTGGATCCCAACCGGGCGGGGTTCAACCTGAGCCGACGGTGAGTCCGCTGGTGAGCGTACCGGTGACAGTGTAGGCTTGCCCCGGATGAGTGCAGAGGTCAACAGCCTGGCCCGCGGCTTCCGCAACGCGCTGGGCGCATTTGCCACCGGCGTCACGATCGTCACCGCCCGCGACAGCGCGGGGCGCGACGTTGGGCTCACCGCCAATAGCTTCAATTCCGTGTCGCTCGATCCGCCGATGGTGTTGTGGAGCTTGGCGAAGAACGCCGCGAGCCTCGCGGTCTTCATGCAGGCGACACACTTCGCCGTGCATGTGCTCGCCTCCGATCAGGAGGATCTCTCGCTGCGGTTCGCGGTGCGGGGCGCACAGAAGTTCACTGGCCTGGTGCTCGATCGTGGCGTGGAGGGGATCGCGCTGCTGTCGGGCTGTTCGGCCCGCTTCCAGTGCCGCACCGCCTTCCGCTATGAAGGCGGCGATCACATGATCTTCGTCGGCAAGGTCGAGGCGTTCGATCATACCGACCGGCCGCCCTTGGTCTATCACGGGGGCGGCTATGCGCTGGCGGTCCGCAAGGACACGCCGCTCGCGGCCGATGCGGCCGAACCGAGCAGCAGCTTCAGCCAGGATTTCCTGATCTACCTGCTCGGTCGGGCGCGTTTTCAGCTGTTTCTGCTGCTGCGCCGCGAGCTCGAGCGGCATGGGTTGAGTGAGGACCAGTGGTTCGTGCTGAGCATCCTCGGCGTCTCGGATGACCGCAGCGTGGCGGAGCTCGACCGGCTGCTCTGGTACACCGGCAAGCGCGTGACCTACGAGCTGCTCGCCAGCCTCACGGCCGCCGGGTTTGCCGATCTGCACGGCAGCTACGATCCCCAGGCGCGCGTGACCCTGACCGAGGGCGGCCGCGCGGCGGTCATCGAGTTGGTGGCGGCCGCGAAGGCCGCCGAAGAGCATGCCGAGCGCAGTCTCGGCTCGGCCGAGACCCATTTGCTCAAGCGGGCCTTGCGCGCCATCATCCGCGAGTCCGATCCGGGGCCCCCGACTCTGATCGCGCCCGCGCATCCTGAGTGAGGCGCCGAATTCGATGACCACTGAACGCGAGGATTTCGCCACCGGGCTCGCAGCGCTGCGGCGCGTCGCGACGGAAGTGGCTGCGCGGCACGCGGCCGACGTCGACGCGCGCAGCCGCTTCCCCAGCGAGACGCTGGCGGCCCTGCGCGAGGCGCGGTTGCTGGCCGCGCCGGTTCCGACGGCCCTGGGTGGCGGTGGATGCGACGTGCGGCAGCTCGCTGAGATCTGTTCGACCCTGGCCCGGTCGTGCGGCTCGAGCGCGATGGTGCTCGCCATGCACTACGTGCAGGTGGCGTGCATCGTGCGGCACGCGCTCGGGGAGCCGTACTGGCGCGCCTTGCTCGCCGAGCTTGCCGAGCGGCAATACCTGATCGCATCCATGACCTCCGAGAGCGGGACCTTCGGGGAGATGCGCGCCAGCCTGTGCGCGCTGCAGCGTGCGGGCGAGGGCTTCAGCCTCGACAAAGAGGCCACCACCGGGTCGTACTGTCAGCAGGCCGATGCGATCCTGGTGACCGCGCGGCGCACGCCGGAGGTGCCGGAAACCGACCAGGTGTTGGTCTGTGTCAGGCGGGCGGACTATCGGCTCGAGCCGACCGGGCCGTGGGATGCGATGGGCATGCGCGGCACGTGCAGCCCGGGCTTCCGACTGCACGCGCGCGGCGCACAGGCGCAGATCCTCCCCGAGCCGTTCGCGGACATCGCCGTGCAGACCATGGTGCCGTACTCGCACATCCTGTGGTCCAGCCTCTGGTGGGGCATCGCCGCTGACGCCCTCGGCCGTGCCGGCCAGTTCGTGCGCGAGCTGGCCAAGCGCCATCCCGGCAGCCTGCCGGGCAACGCCGTGCCGCTGGCGCAGGCGTCCGCGCAGCTGCAGACCCTGCGCCACCACTGGATGGGGGTGGCCACGGATTTCGACGCTCTGGAGGCCGCGGGGGCGGGCGGACGGCGCGCGCTCAACACGATCGGCTGGGCGCTGAAGCTCAATCACCTCAAGGTCGCTTCCTCGGAAGCGGCGCCGCGCATCGTGCACCAGGCGCTGCAGATCGCCGGGATCCTCGGCTACAAGAACGACTCGCCCTACAGCGTGGCGCGCCATTATCGCGATGTGCTGTCGGCCTCGCTGATGGTTTCGAACGGGCGCATTCTGGCGAAGAATGCCTCGATGCTGCTCGTCTATCAGGAGACCTGAGGGAACTTCATCGCCGCGGCGATGCGCGCCGCCGCAGGACGATCGGGACTCGTGCGCGGTCGAGGGCGCTCAGCCGGTGAGCCACGTCACCGTGGCGAGTCCCGCGAAGGTCATGGCCAGCGAGGCGGTCACGTGCACGGCAATCTCGGTGAACGCCCAGCCGGTGCGCCCGCCCTGCAATCCCGCCACGACCTCGGCGGAGAACGTCGAGAAGGTGGTCAGGCCGCCGCAGAATCCCGTGATGATCATCAGCCGCCACTCCGGCGGCAGGGCCGGATAGCGGGCAAAGAACGCGATCGCACAACCGATCACATAGGCCCCGATAATATTCGCCGCCAGAGTTCCCGGCGGCAGCGAAGGGAAGAGCGCATTCAGCCGGTTGCCCAGCCACCAACGCAGCAGCGCGCCGAGGGCCGCGCCGATGCTGATCGCCACAATCGATTTCCACATGCCGAGTCTCGCCTCCACGCGCCCGGCACGGCCGGCCGCCTCAATTCCATGCGCCGCTATGTTCCCGGTTGCCTCAGCTGGTGGCAAGTGCCAACGGGCCCACGGGTCAGGGCCGGGCCGGGTGACGGTGTGGGCGGCGCCGGCGGCTTGTCGGCCCGTACACCCGCACAGCATGCTGCCGGCGCAGCGGCCGGGGAGCGGATCGCGGGCCGAACCCGGTGGCGCTGCGAGGATTTGCCAAGGCGTGCTAAATTAGATGCAATCCATTGAACATAGAGGCCAAAGAGGAGGCGCCCGTGAATGCCAGTGATGAGAGCTTGATGTCCTCATCGGACGCCGCACAGCGCGAGCGGGGCACCGACGGCGCTCGTTCGTTCGAGGGCCGGCTGCTCGAGCGGATGCTCACGCGTCTCGGAAGCCCCGAAGTGGAGTTCACTCTGTGGACAGGCGAGCGGGTCGCACTGGCGGGTGTGGAGCCGGTGTGCCGCGTGCGCGTGTCGAGCCGCGCCACGCTGCTGTCGATCCTGGCCAATCCCGCGGTGCGCTTCCCGGACGCCTATTGCGACGGGCGCATCGAAATCGAGGGCGATCTGGTGCGTCTGCTGGAGCGCGTGTATCTGGCCGACGAGCGCGCCCCCGTTCCCTCTGCGCTCGCCCGCCTGCTCGGGCGGCTGCGCCGTCCGCACGGCAATTCGCTGGCCGGCTCGCGCGCCAACATTCATCATCATTACGACATCGGCAACGCCTTCTACGAATTGTGGCTCGGCCAGACCATGGCGTATACCTGCGCCTATTATCCCACCGCCGAAACCGCCCTCGATCAGGCGCAGATCGCCAAGATGGACCACGTGTGCCGCAAGATGCGCCTACGTTCCGGTGAGCACGTGGTCGAGGCCGGCTGCGGCTGGGGCACTCTGGCGCTGCACATGGCGCGCCACTACGGCGTCAAGGTCCGCGCGTTCAACATCTCCAAGGAGCAGGTGGCCTACGCGCGCGAGCGGGCCGAGCGCGAGGGGCTCGCCGGACAGGTCGAATACATTCGGGACGATTACCGCAACATCTCCGGCCGCTACGACGCGTTCGTCTCGGTGGGCATGCTCGAGCACGTCGGCGTCGATAATTACGAGGGCCTCGGCGCGGTGGTGGCCCGCTCGCTCGGGGACAACGGGCGCGGACTGATCCACTCGATCGGGCGCAATTACCCCGCGCCGATGCAGCCGTGGATCGAGAAGCGCATCTTTCCCGGGGCGTGTCCGCCCTCGCTGGCGCAGATGTCGCGCATCTTCGAGCCGCACAACCTGTCGATTCTCGACGTCGAGAATCTGCGTCTGCACTACGCGCAGACGCTGCGCCACTGGCTGGAGCTGTTCGAGCTCGCCGGGGATCGAGTGCAGCATATGTTCGATGCGAAGTTCGTGCGCATGTGGCGGATGTATCTGGCCGGCTCGCTCGCGGCGTTCACGACCGGCACGTTGCAGCTGTTCCAGGTGGTGTTCGCCACGGGGCACAACAACGAGGTGCCGCGCACCCGCGCGCACCTGTACGTGCCCTGAGCGTCCCGGTGCGCAATTGCGAGGTGCTCATCGTCGGCGGGGGTCCCGCCGGCTCGAGTGCCGCTTGGCGCCTGAGGCGCGCCGGCTGCGACGTCGTCGTGCTCGATCAGGCGCGCTTCCCGCGCCTGAAGCTGTGCGCCGGGTGGATCACCCCGGAGGTCGTGCGCGACCTGGAAATCGACATCCGCGCCTATCCGCACCGCTTCCTGACCTTCCAGCGGATGCACCTGCACGTCAAGGGCCTGCATCTGCCGGTGCCGTGCGTGCAGCACTCGATTCGGCGTGTCGAGTTCGACGCCTGGCTGCTCGAGCGCAGCCAGGCGCCGGTGATCGAGCACAATGTCCGCCAGATCCGTCAGGACAACGGCGCATTCGTGATCGACGAGGCGTTTCGCGCGCCCTATCTGATCGGCGCCGGCGGCACGCGCTGTCCGGTCTATCGGAGCGTGTTCCGGGCGGTCAATCCCCGTGCGGTCGACCTGCAGACCGTGACTCTGGAGCACGAGATCGAATATGACTGGCGTGATCCGGACTGCCATCTATGGTTCTTCGAGCGCGGCCTGCCGGGCTACGCCTGGTACGTGCCGAAGCAGAACGGCTGGCTGAACGTCGGCATCGGCGGCATGGCCGAGCGTATCAAGCGCAGCCACCGCTCGATCCACGATCACTGGGCGCTGCTGACCCACAAGCTCGGGCGCGATCTGACGCGTGGCGCGCAGTACGCGCCGGCCGGCTACAGCTACTACCTGCGCGGGCGCGTCGATGTGGTTCGCCAGGGCAATGCGTTCATTACGGGTGATGCGGCCGGCCTGGCCACGCGGGACATGGCCGAGGGCATCGGTCCGGCCGTGCGCAGCGGTTTGGCGGCCGCGGACTCGATCTTGACCGGTGCGCCCTATCGCCTGGAGGACGTCACCGGGGCCAGTCTCGGTGGCGGCTGGACGAGCCGCGTGTTCGATTGGGCCATGACCCGCGGAGCCGGAGGCGCGGCGGCGTAGTGGGTCAGCTTACGTTCTAGACCCCATCTCCGCTCAGCCGAGAGGATGCTGACCAGCTGGAGGAGATCCTGTGCAACGAACCGATTACTAAGGGGATCACGCTTCTACTCGACGCGCCCGGCATTGGCTGATTTGTGATTATGCCTATAGGACACGCAATCATTTCTCGCTTTGTCCCTTATCCCAACCTGGCGCCGTGGCACTGCTGAATTGCACGATAGAATCTGTCAGTCCACGACCCTCCACCAATCTACCCCCGTCAATCCGGGAGCCAGATATGCTTACATAGCGACCACTGTCACCAGCAGAAAAAAGAGTCCTTCCCTGGGCGCCATCAGACGGTCGATTAGATTGAGATCCTTCGACTTTATTTTGGTCGGCTGAACTGCCAGATCCCATATCGATTCCGACATCAAAGCCTTTGACGTCGTTACCTCTGGCACTGCTCCGCTCGCCCATCCGGATGCCGACAGTTTCTCGACGGGAACTACGCCATCTGAGATTCGGGCCGCTTCGCCGCTTGCGCGTAGGGGCCTCTTTCGACGCAAGTTCTTCGGGGCCTACTCGATACGTGATATGCCAGTGCACGGCTATCCACTGCATGATCGGCCCCGGTAGACGCCTCATGGCAATTCTACTCCCTTGGCGCGCCAAACTGACCCACTACCCCCGGGCTGCTTGATGAGCTACAGAAGCGGAACCCGAAAGATGACAAGGGAAATCGGAAGTCGGCCCATCATCAGTGGCTCACAGAAGAAGTGGGCGACCCGAAGCTGGCGCAGCATCTATATGCCGTCGTCGGCCTTATGCGCGCCTCGGGAACATGGGACCAATTCAAGCGGAGATGCTGGATCGCGCCTTCCCGAAGCAGGGACAGACGCTAGAGCTGGCCTCTAACGATCCGGGTTCTGGCAAGTCTTAGCGGCTCGCCGCGCGATCCTCGCTCGCTTCTTGTTCCATAATGGCACTTCAAATCAGGCACGACCCGCATCTTATGGCCGTATCGCATTGATTATATTAGTAATTTATGAAGTGCGTGAGCTACGTATTACTTTGCTTGCATCAGCGATTGACCAGATGCCCATTCAAGGGCATCATGACCCTCGCGACTAGGGAAGGAGACGCGGTGCGCCTCCCTTGAGACCTCTGGGTTTCACCCTAGACGCTTTTTTTTGCCCGCAATTTGTGGCGCCCTTAAATGTATATTCTGTACCTCGATGAATCTGGCGTACAGGAAGTTGGTGCAGGCACAAGCCATTTCGTGCTGCTTGGGATCGCAGTACGAACGGATCAATGGAAAACGCTCGATTCTGAAATTGAGCGCACGAAACGGCCGTTCGACTTGGAAGGCATTGAAATTCACGCCGGGTGGATGGCGCGTCGGTATTCCGAGCAAGAATCAATTCCTGGATTTGATGCGCTTGACCGTCCGGCGCGCCGTGTGGCCACCCAAACAGCAATAAATAGGCGCGCCGGCGTTCTTGGGGTAGGCGGGAATCCGAAGAAAATAAAAGCCTATCGAGTCGAATCCAAAAAAATAAGGCCGTATGTCCATCTCACGCGATCCGAGAGAATCGATTGTCTGCGCGCTGTGCTAACTGAGCTTTCACGGTGGCCGGATGTGCGAATATTCGCAGATGCAATTTCAAAGAGCGATTATGCCCCTGGACGTTATACGCCCTACGAACTTGCATTCGAACAGATCGTTAGCAGATTCCAGGCGTTTCTTGCGAAGCACGGAATTCTCGGGCTAATCGTTAGTGATAATAATGCTACCGCTGCTCCGAGACTAACGAAGCTTTCCAGAAAATTTCACTCAGACGGGACTCTGTACCGGGATATTCACAATATTGTCGAAACTCCGTTTTTCGTGGATAGCGCCCTAACGAGTCTGATTCAGATGGCCGATCTTGGCGCATATGCACTACGGCGCCTCATTGAAAACGGTGAGGATGCCCTTTGGGATATCGTCGAACCTCGGGCGGAAAGATTCGGCAATGCCAGTGTAGGTGTGCGCCATTACACTGGCAAACGTGCTTGCTCCTGTCGGATTTGCACAGCCCACGGGCGCCAGTGAAGCGCCTCATTTTCCCCATCGCTTCTTAGCCGCCCCTCTGGCGATCTGGACGGCCGCGCCGATGACGTCGGCCGGGCGCTTCTCGCCCCTGGGACCCTTAGGCACGAGACGGCTCTCCCTTCGCCTGAGCACACTCAAAATCGAGCCGCACGCGAACGAAGTGATGATTTAGCGCGTGACCGGCATCCGCGAAGCCTTCGGCCTCAAGGGCATCTTTGACGTCCTGCCAGCAACTGTATTTGCCCGAACAGGCCAGCCGCTCTGCCCGTTCTGTCATCGGCGATCTGATCTTCGTGTAGAGCGGGCAGTGTGAACGTCGAGGTCCTGTTGGTCCGTATTCTTCGGACTGACACTTTCTAAATCGTCTTCTTCTCTTCGGGTCCGGGTGCGACGACGTTGCACCGGTGGTGGGTTTCGCCGGCGGCGCTGCCCGCGGTCATGATGGGCCCCTTCGGGGGTGGCCATGCAGAGAAGAAGAACGCGCAAGTGCCTCTGGTGCGGGGATTTATTCGATCCCGATCCGCGCAAC
>DAHXNE010000019.1 GCA_027366635.1 Gammaproteobacteria bacterium
CCGGGTAGGCGGGACGTGAAGCGCGTGGAGCGGATCCGAGACGCGGTTCGGTTCAACCGAGCCAGGCAAGTCCGACCGCTGAGAAGCGCGAACTGGATGGAAGGTCCCTCGGGACCGAGGCCATGCGCGTGCTGTCAGGAACAGCAGTGCAGGGTCAAGTCTGGGTGCCAATGTGTGAGCCAGCGATGTTTGGAGGATCCTATGAAGAAAATAGAATCGGATCAGGTACCTTTGACGCTCGGCAGCGGCTATCCCGCGCCGTATGACGAGCCTTGCCGGATGCGCCAGCGCTGGCGGCTCGGCGAAGGAGCGGGGTTGACGCAATTCGGCGTCAACCTGCTGCGGCTTGCGCCGGGCGCATGGTCCAGTCAGCGGCACTGGCACAGCGCCGAGGACGAGTTCGTTTATGTGCTCCAGGGTGAAGTCGTGCTGGTCACCGGCGCCGGCGAAGAAGTCCTCAGGGCGGGCGACAGCGCTGGATTCAAGGCCGGCGAATCCGACGGGCATCACCTGCAGAATCGCTCCAACGCCGACGCCGTGCTCCTGGAGGTCGGCGCGCGCAACGCGGAGCATGATGCGGTCGATTATCCGGACGTCGATCTGCTATTGCGCCGCGGCGAACCCAGCTATCGCCACAAGGACGGCACGCCGTACCCAGAGCGCCTCGGCTGACCGCAACCCAGTGGCGGAGCGCTCCCGCGCAAGGACAGCGGTCGCCCCGTTGCGGGGTTGCGCGCTGCGCTCGCGCGCAGCCGCTGCCCGGGCGGCTGTGGTCTATGAACGGGCCGGCTGTCCGCTTTGACCCCGCATGGCGGCCACGGATCGGAACATTGTTCCGGTCGAAGCGGGTGAGAATGCCAGCGCAACGGACCGGAGTCACATGAGTCAACACGCGGAAGCGCTCGAGCGCTGGATTCGCTCCGCCTTCGTCGAGATCAACACGGAGCTCGAGGAGCGCTATTTCGCGCAGGCCGATCGCGCCCGCGTGATCGGTACGGGCGACGCGCTGAAGCGCACGTTGGCCGAGGAAGGTCACGCCCTCATCTCGGCACTGCTCGCCGAAGGCAATACCGGGGACGGTTTTCAGAGCGCCTTCGGGGTGCTGGGGAATGTCGGGATGTACCTGGCGGCGCTGCGCCGGCATGAGCTCACCAATCCCGCGCGCGAAGAAAAATCCCCGTTCCCGCAGGCGTCGGCGCTGGCGCTGCACGTCGGCGCGTCGCTTGGCATGGCGCCGAGGTTCGCCACCAGCCATCTTGCCACCCACAATCGCGCGCGCGCTGGCGTGCGCAAGAGCTTCACCCGGTTGTGCGATGAGTTCCTGTTCATCGACGAGAACACCCGCGCCATCGTGCTGCTGCAGCAGTCGGCCGATGCGCTGACCCGCATCGTGCACCTGGGGGTGTCGAGCCCGGTCGCTGACGTGATGTTCGAGGCGGCCAAGCGCTCCCTCGAGGAGGTGATTCGCTGCAATACGCGGTTGCTTGCGCGGCTCGACGTCGAGCGGTTCTTCTATTCGGTGCGGCCGTATTACAAGCCCTATCGGGTCGGACGTCAGGAGTACCGCGGCGCCAATGCGGGAGATTTCGCCGGCATCAACGAGCTCGATCTGCTGCTCGGGCTGTGCCGCGCGAACGACCCGTATTACGCGCAGCTGCTGGTGGACAAGATGCTGTTCATGCTGCCGGCGGATCAGGCGCGGCTACGCGAGTGCATGACTCACACCAGCCTGCTCGATGAGCTGCTCGGGCTGATGGATGCGCACCGCCATTGCGACTGGTTTCAGCGCAACGCGCGTGCATACCTCGAGGTTTGCGATCTGTTCGGCCGGTATGCGGCCCAGCACCACGACGGACTGGTCATGCGCTTCATCGCCGAGCCGGCGGCGCGGCTCGATGCCGGCAGCTTGCAGGACATCACGGCGAGCGGGCCGCCGCTGCCGGTGCTGCTGAACGCGCTGGCGGTGCTGCGGGATCTTCGCCTTGGCGCGCCGCGCACCGATCTGCTCACGCGCCACCACGATCTGGCGCGGCTGCGCTGCGCGGTCGCGGATCGCGGCGAGGCCGCTCACGGGGACGCGGCCTCGACTCAATCGGAGCGTGCCCGAACCTGAATCACTGGGCGTCGTTGCGGCGCAGGTTCCCGCTGCTGCGGCGCACGACGAAGCGAACTGGGAGGGTGAGCGACTCCGGCGGTTTAAATCACCGCGCAGCGGGATGTCCGCCGGTCCAAGACGATCAGACCCAGGACTTGCGTCCGTTCGCGCGACTGGATACAATCACAGTCAGGTTAAAAACCTCTACCGCCGGGTAGGCGGGACGTGAAGCGCGTGGAGCGGATCCGAGACGCGGTTCGGTTCAACCGAGCCA
>DAHXNE010000034.1 GCA_027366635.1 Gammaproteobacteria bacterium
CGCGGAATTGACCAGCGCCACGAAAACCAGCACCCCAAGGATGTCGGACACGGAGCTCTCGTAGACGATGAATTCACGGGTGTGCGGCTCGAGGAGCTGGCTCGCCGGAATGGCGATGGCGCTGCTCACCACCGCGAACGGGGTCGCGAGGATCGCCGCCTGCAGATATCCCAGCCGCAGAGCGCTGGTTGCGATCAGGATGAACGCGCCAGCGCACAGCACGAACGCCGCCACCGCCACCGCGGTCGCCTTGGCGGCCAGCTTGAGCCGCTCGCGCCGCAGCTCGAGGTCGAGCGCGCCCTCGAGCACGATCAGCACCAGCGCGACGGCTCCGGCCATGGGCACCATGGATTTCAATTCCGCGCCGAGGACGCCCTGCGAGCGCAGGAGTAGCTGGGCGACCAGGCCGAGGGTGATCATGATCAACACCGAGGGCACGCGCGAGCGGCGCTCGAAGCGCTCCACCGCGAACGCCGCAAGCAGGAAGCCCGAGGCGATCAGGATCTCGACGTTAATCACCCGGATTTTCTCCCCAACCGGCACACATGCGCGCTATGCGCGGGGCGAGCTACGAGACACTTTACCAACAGAGTCTGAGCCCGACAAGACGAGGCGCCGGCATGTGAGACAGTCTCCGAGCGTCGACGCTTTTTAGGAAACTTTAACTAGGCGCAAATGGGGCAGGAGAAATACGCTACTATGTAGTCACGCGATGCCAGGTGTAACCGTAAAAACCCAGACGCATGGTCCCGAGGCCGACGACAGCGTCATTCGCAAGACCGAGTTGGTCATCAGCGGTGTATTGCGCGGCGGGGTGCTGCTCAGTGTCGCGGTGATACTCGCCGGGGTCTGCTACTACTACGCGCTGCGCCTGCTCGGCCACCTTCCGCCTGCGACCTTTCCGGATACGCTGGCGGAGGTCGGCGCAGGCCTGAAGGCCGGCGAGCCGACCGCGATCATAACCGCCGGCTTGCTCATTTTGCTGGCAACGCCGGTACTGCGGGTCGCGGTATCGATTATCGCGTTTGCGATCGAGAAAGATCGTACCTACATCATCATCACCGCGATTGTTCTGGCCATCCTGCTGTTCAGCATCTTCGGAATCGGCGCGTATCTTGGCCGGCCGGGCCTGACGAGCGCGCCGAGCAACACGTTCGCAGTGCTGGTCTTCATCGCGTTGAGCAGCGTATTCGCGGGCTTTGTCGGCGCGCTCGCGGGCCTCGGGGGCGGCGTGTTCATCGTGCCGATCCTGACGCTGATCTTTCACGTGCCTTTCGCTACCGCCATCGGCGCCTCCATCGTGTCGGTGATCGCCACCTCCTCCGGGGCCGCGGCGGCCTATGTGCGCGATCGAATGACCAATCTCAGGGTCGGCATGTTTCTGGAGATTGCCACCACCACGGGGGCGGTCTGTGGCGCCCTGGTATCCTCCATGCTCGACGATACGGTACTGTTCATCGTATTCGGTGTGATTCTGCTGATCTCGGCGATACCGCTGGTGATGCGCCTCGGGGAGGAATTGCCCCGGGGGGTGCAAGACCACAAATGGGCCGGGTGGCTGAAGCTGCCCGGCACCTACCCCGATCGCCGTACGCACCAGGATATTCCCTATCACGTGGCGCACGTACGCATCGGCTTCGGCATGATGTATGTGGCGGGACTGATTTCCGGCCTCCTCGGTATCGGCAGCGGGACCTTCAAAGTGCTCGCGATGGACACCGCAATGCGGCTGCCGATGAAGGTCTCCACCACCACCAGCAATTTCATGATCGGCGTGACCGCGGCCGCTTCCGCTGGGATCTTCTTCCAGCGCGGGGACATCGACCCGATGATCGCCGCGCCGGTGGCGATCGGCGTGCTGGGCGGCTCCATGCTCGGCGCGAAGACCCTCAGCCGCATGTCCAATGTGCACCTGAAAAAGTTATTCGTGCCCATGATCCTGCTGGTCGCGCTCAGCATGCTGGCCCGCGGCCTGGGCTGGATGTAGCGCCCGGACTTGGCTGCGCGCCCCGCCGCCCCTTGCCCAGGCGCTTCACGGATGCATCAGCAGCGGCAGGGAGTTCGACTGTATGAGCCGGGTCGAGGTGCCTCCAGCCAGCCAGTTCAGCACCTCCCCGCGCCGGAAGGCGCCCATCACAAGCCCGTCCGCCCGGTAAGCTCCGGCCGCTTCGAGCAGCACGTCCGCCGTCCGCCGCCCATCCGCGCCTACCACCCGGTAGTTGGCCGCTGCGCAAAGCGGCGCAACCGCAGCGCGCGCGTCATCGAGAACGCTCTCGTCTTTGCCGACCGCCACTACCTCCACTTGTTCGGCCGCGGCGAGGAACGGCCGAAACGCGACCAAGGCACGCCGCAGCGGCGGCACGTCCCACCAGCCGACCATCAGCCGCCGCCCGAAGCCGCCTTCCCACTCGGACGGCACCATCACCACGGGATGACGGGTCCGCACCAGCGCTGCGCGCAGCGCCTCTCGATGTCCAGGCGGCTGAATATATGGCGCCGCGACCACGACCATGCTTGCCGTATTGCGATAGTGCCGCATCACCGCCCATTCATCGCCCTTGTAAAGATTGAATTCGGCGGCAATGCCGCTCGACCGTGTCCACTCGGCAACGATGTCGCGCAGCTTCTCGGTTTCCACTCGCTCGCGATCGGCCAGATGCTCCACTTCGGACTGCGAAAGCTGTTCGTCCGAGGTGAACACAATCGAGCGCGGGCCGACCTCGACATGCGCCAACCGCAGCGTCTGACCGAGACGCTCACTCATCACCGACGCGACGCGCAGGCACTGCGTCGCACCGGTCGTGGATGTAAGCAGCACCAAGATGAATTTCGATTCCACGGTCGGCACCTCGGGGGAACTAAAGCATAATTTCTCGGCAGACTGTACCAGGGCATTTTATCGCGAGATTGATCTTACTGTGTCATAAAAGTCGTTTCACTAACAGCTGCGCGCAGTACGGACATCGCTCGCGCTGTCGAGCGACGGCGTGAGCGAACAGGTGGCGTCGCGATGGAGTCTCGAACGTGACGCTGCATTAGTCCGGCTGCCGCGCGGCGTATAGCCATCGGGCAGGAGAGGCGCTTTTGGCTGAGCGCAATTTTTTGGCTCTGCCGCAGAATTTGTCGGTGAGATTGTTGGCTTCAACGCAGTTCAGCCTTGGCTCATGGATGTGATCGGCATAGGGGACGCGGTTGCCCGCGCACCCCTGCCACAACACCGGACATGCGGGTCCACACTCGGCGGTTCGGCGGGTTGAGTCGATCATCGTACGACCAACGGCGGGAGGTCGAGAGAAGCAAAGTAGGCATTGGGCTCTCCCCCTCCGCATAGCACGCTCCCGGCAAGGTACCCGTCACCACCAGCCGGTCGTAACAGGAGAGCTCACCGTGCAGCCGACTCTCGTACCGCTCAATCAGCCCCTGCGTCATCGCTCCCCCATCAGCCCGGACATACAGTACCTCTTCCTGTTTGGATCCGGCTATGCCGGCTTGCGCATACCAGCTCGATCTCATCTCGGCGCCCCCGCGCGCCAGCTCCGACCATCACCCCGTGGTCCACTGGGCGGGAGCTCAGACAGTCAGAGACTGGGGCACGCCCGCGTACTTCAACCTCCAGAAGTGCGGCGTGCGCGCGAACCTGCGCTCGTCGGCTACACCGGGTCCTTCGGCAGCAGATCCTCCAGCGCCTACAGCGTCTTTTGCGGAAATCGATCCAACGGATAGTACTTCGTGACGATGCGCAGCGCCTCATCGTACGACCTCACGTCGAGCAGCCTCAGCAGGAAGCGCACATCCTGCTCGTCATGGAATTCGGTGCCGATGCGCAGCGCCAGGCATTTCATCGCCAGCAGATATTCGGGCTGCGCTGCCATGACTTTCAAGTGATCGAGCTCGAGGAACGGCGCAACCTCCCCCTGCGCGCTGATGAACCCCTTTACGCCGTCATTGAGCCAACGATCGTCGATTCCCGCCTTGACGGCCGCGCGACTCGCGGCCTCGCGCACTGTTGCGGCCGGCCGAAACACCGCAGCGACATCCCGGGTGGAGGGGCGCGCGTCATAGACCATGCACATGACCGCTCCGCCTACGAGGAACACCTCGCCGACGGTGTCGGCCTGACGCAACTCGTCATTCAACAGCCCGAACAACCGGCGAATGTCGGCCTTGCCGAGTGCGGCCGCCATCCGGCTAAACCTGCGCGCCAATGCTCGCGTCGATGAAAATGTTGCGCCGGCGGAACGGCGCCGAGGCATGGGTCAGCAGGTACAGGCGCAGCGATGGCAACGCGGAGCCGAACACGGGCTCAGTCAGTGCCGCAATGCTCCGCGTCCATGCGGGCACCGGCACCGCGCGCGCGTTGCAGGCCGCTTCCACCATTGCTGCCAGGTAGTTGGCGAGATACGGCGAGAGACCGACCTCGGGCGCCGCAGCCACCGCCTGCCGCAGATCGGGACCGGCCAACGCGCAGAGAAATGTATTGACCTCGGCAAGCGCGTAGGCCGGCTCTGCGGATCCGTTCAGCGCCGCAGCGAGCGTCTGGAACGTCCTCTCCGGCTCAGCAAGCACACGGCTCAGCACATAAGCCGACATGTCCATACGGGCGCGCCGGGCGGCCCGTCGAATCGCCGCCTTTTCCGCCTCGGTTACCCGCAGTTGCAGCTGCGAACGCTTGGTCACCCTTTGCATGCAGCAAGCCTATGGCGCCACCGAAAGGTTGTCACTACACTTTTTGAGGTCGCAATCTGCGACCTCAGAGGATGATCGTTATGGCTTTGCCGGCGGTGTCTGCCAGGGAGGTGGATCCATGTGGGCGAGATCGCGGGCGCCGTGCAGCACGGTGACGATCTGCACGAGCTGGGCTTGCTCGTGGATGCGGTAGATCAGGCGGTAGCCCTGATAGAGCACCTCGCGGATCGTGTCCTGGTGGCTGGCCTCGGCCACCATGCGGCCGCTGCGCGGCAGGGCGGCGAGCCGTTCGACGGCGAGCACCAGGCGCTCGGTGAACTGGCGGGCGTAGAACGGGGAGTCCTGCGCGATGTAGTCGCGCAGTTGCACGAGCTCGTCAACGGCGCGGGGCGCCCACTCGATGTTCACGGCTGTGCGGTGGGGATCAGGACGGTTCGCCGAGCAGGCGGCGCTTGGCTTGCTCGTGCGAGATGCCGTGCCCCTCATCGAGCTGCTGCAAGCCTTCCTCGATTTTTTGCTTGACGTAGAGCTCGTACATCAGATCGTTCCAGCTCACCGACTCGGGTAGCTGTTCGATCAGCTCGCGGGCGGCCTGCTTGGCGCTCATGGGGTAAACCTCATTGGTTGCCGTGAGCCGTCTGGCTCAAAAGTCCTTCCAGCATCTCTATCACGACGCGCTGCTTGGACTGCGGCAGGTGGCTCAAGCGCTCGACCTGCCGTTGCAGCTTGGGGGTCGGTCCTCGTTTTGCCGGCGGGGTCTTCTCGCCGATCAGCGTCTCGACGCCCACCCCGAGGGTGCGCGCGAGGGTCGGGAGAGCGGACACCGGGACGCCGCGCCGGCCGACTTCCCAGGAGGCGACCGTCTGCTGGGAGACGTTCATCGCCTGGGCGAGCTGGACCTGGGTGAGGGCGGAGTCTTTGCGCAACGCCGCGATGCGCTCACCGAGCGCCTTGAAGAAAGCCTTCTCTTCGTGGGTCATCGGATCGAGCTGGGCGATGGAGAGGGAGTGCATAACGCACCTCGGGGCTGGGGGCTGGGAGCTTGGAGTTGATGCTACTCCGAAACGGAGTATGCTGCATCCCAATTAAAAATCGAGGCGGGAGGCGCCACGCTGATCGTCGCCGGGGCAATCGGGCAACCCGAGGTCAATCCGACCGCTGGCGTCGTAGTGGCGGTCGGCGTTGCGGGGACGGCAACTGGCGCCGCAGCCGGCGCGCTTGCCACCGTGATGCAAATGACAGGCGGCATTGCGCAGATGATCGGGTCCAACAACATATCCGTTGGCGATGCAAACCTTGCTGCTGGCTCCACGAGTTTGCTTGCGGGGGGTATCACAGGATGGGCTACTGAAGGCGCTCAAGCCCTCGAATCCCTTGCGAAGATCGGTCACACCGGCCGCCAGCCAGATCCGCACGCCCGCCGATAGTCCCATCATGACCGTGAGAGCTCCTCGAGCACCGTGCGCAGCATCCCGGCATCGACCATCCCCCGGATGTACACCTGCTGCCCGCTCGCAAGCTGCACCTCGATCACGCCAGCGGTACTGATCGCCTGCGCCACCTCTGGAGCCGGCCGCGATGACCACGGCCCATCGCGCGTCACGCGAATCGGCACCAAGCGTGCACCCCCGCTCATCGGCCGGTGCGCGCCGAACTCACCGGCCCGATACTGCCCACGCCAGCGCTTCACCATACTCATATGCGCCCCGTGCCGCCGGGCAACTTCGCTCACCGCCGCCCCTGAGCGCTCGAGCTCCCGCACGACCCGCACCTTCTCGGCTACCGACCACTTCCGCCGCGCCCGCTCCTGTGCAGATCCGTTCCGCCTCTCTCTACCTGCCGTCTTGATCCTCGCCATCTGCGCTACACCCGTACGTTCTCGCGACGACGGGCTCATCATCTCCCTCGCGCGAGGCGTTGGTCCATGGGCCACGGCCGCACGCTTACTACAAAACGCACGGCGCGTGCGCTTCAGTTTCTGATATTCCTTGGCCCTCGGGGCACTCGGAATTCGATAGAGCCGGATTTAGGGTGAAGACTTGCAGCACAGCGCGGTGCGGTTCGGCGAGCTTGTCGTAGTAGCGCCGGTGCTCGGGGCGGCGCAGCAGTGCCCCAAACACTAGATACCATTCGTTCCCGACTCAGCCCGACCGGCCGGTTACAACTCGCGCAGCCCGTCCGTCACCGGCATGCGCGCGGCACGCACCGCCGGGAACAGGCCGCCGACGAATCCGATCACGAGCGCCCATTTCAGGCCCTCGCCGATCAGCGCCGGGGTGATCCGGAACTGGAAGATCACCGCGCCGAAATTCGGTCCCAGCGTCGAGGCGGTGAAGTGGCGGAACAACAGCCAGGCGACGAGCGCGCCGACCAGGCCACCGGCGAGCGCGAGCAGCAGCGTCTCGCTCAGGACCGAGAACACAACCACCCCGCCGCGGAACCCGATCGCCCGCAGCGTGGCCACCTCGCGCGTGCGCGCCGCCACGGTCGCATACATGCTGTTCAGCGCGCCGGCGACCGCGCCGACTGCCATGATGCCCGCCACCACCGCGGCGAGAATCCCAATGATGTGCGTCATGCCCTTGGACTGATCGGCGTAGTACGCCTTGGTCGTCTGTGCCTGGACTTTCAGGCGCGGGTCGCTGGCGAGCGCCGCCTTGAACGCATCGAAGGCCTTGGCGCCGGTGAGCCGCACCGTCACCGACTGCACGCTGCTGCCCCGGTGAAACGCGGTGCCGATGATGTTGACGTCACCCCACAGCTCGGAGTCGTGCGCGCCGGCGTGCGCGAATTCCCCAACGATCTTCCACGGCTGCCCGTTGATGGTCAGCGTCGAGCCGACGGCGGTGTGCGCGAACTCCCGCGCCGCGCTCTTGCCGACGATGAGTTCGCGCACCCCGGTCCGGAAGCGCCGGCCGGCGATGATCTTCACGCGGTTGCGCACCGCCCACACCCGTGGGCCCACACCGCGGATCTGTGCCATTCCCTCATGCCCCCCCCGCTTCGTCAGCGACGCCGACACCACCACCTCCGGGGACGCCAGCGGCTCGCCGCGCGCATTGCGGGCGACCTGCGGCATTTGCCCGATGAGCATGACGCTCTGCTGATCGAGGTTCGAGGTGGCCTCGGTGAGCGCGCCGCTGCGCAGCACGATGGCCCGCTGGTCGCTGCCCGTCGCGCGGAAGGTCGCCTCGTAGCCCCTGCCCATGGCGAGCAGGGCGACCAACACTCCGACGACGCCCGCGATGCCCAGGACCACCACCGAGACACTGCCCCAGCGCTGCGGCAGCGTGGACATTCCCCAGGCGGTGACGGAGCTGGTCTGCCGGCCGGCGCGCGTGAACGCGAGCCACACGACCAGCAGCGCCGCGAGCACCGCCAGCCCGAGCCACGGCAACACGACCACCGCCGCGACGCCGAGCACGAGGGCCAGCAGCAGGCCCGCTACCGACACTGTCTTCTTCAGCATGAGCCCTCCCTTACCGCCCCGCCAGAGCGTTCACGATGGACAGCCGCATGCCGCGGCGTGCCGGCAGGGCCCCAACCACCAGCCCGATCGCCACCATCGCGGCCAAGCCGCGCAACCAGATCCCCGCCCCCACAGGCATCATCGGCAGCTCCGAACCCATCTGCGCCTGCAAGGCGTGCACCGTCGCGCCCGCGAGCACCAGGCCGATCGCCCCGCCGAGAACCACCAGCAGCACCGATTCGGCGAGCACCAGCGCGAGCACGGTGCGGTTGGAGAAGCCGAGCGTCTTCAACACCGCGAGCTCGGGCGTGCGCTCGCGCACCGCCTGCGCCATCGTGTTTCCTGTCAACAGCAATAAAGTGAAGAACACCGCTCCCATGACGGCGCTGACGATCAGTCCGAAGTCCACGTACTGACTGTAGAAATCCGCCGCGAAGGCGCTCGAGGTTTGCGTCCTGGTCTCGTGGCCGGAGTTGGCCGAGAGCGCGTCGATTGCCCTGGCGATGCGCCCCGCCTCCTTCGGGTCGGCGATCTGCTCGACGTACCAGCCCACCGTCCCGCTGCCGAACAGCCGGGCTTCGTCGAGATAGCGCCAGCGGAAGAAGAGCTGCTGCTCCATGAGAGGCTTGGAGGCGTGGTAGATGCCCACGATGTCGAACATCCAGGTGTACGAGCCGCCCTTGCGCGGGTAGATCATCGCTTTGATCGGGATCTGATCGCCCACCTTCCAGTGAAATCGCCGCGCGAGCGCCGCGCCGACGATCGCTCCGGTCTGCGTCGCATCGAATGCCCGGCGCGCCTCCACAGACAGCTTCAGGCTCGTATGCAGATCCCAGAACTTGGGCCCCACCGCTATCACGCTGATGAAGTTCTTCGGCTTCTGATAGGTGCCGCCGAAGAACGTCTCGCTGGTGACCAGCTGCACCCCTGGCACGGTGCGGATCTGGTTCTGCAGGCCCAACGGCAGCGAGTTCATGAGCCCGCCGGAGGAAACCGTGACCAGCCGGTGGGCTGCGCCGATGCTGTTCCCCACTTGGGCAAACACGCTATTCACAGATTCCAGCAGTCCGAACAAGAGAAACGCCGCCACCACCGACAGCAGCGTGAAGGCGGTGCGCGCCCTGCGGCGGTTGAGCGCGGCCCACACCAGGTGCAGAAACTTCACGCCGCCGCCTGCTCGAGCGGCACCAGAGTGCCCTTGTCGAGCTGAATGATGCGTCCGGCGTGGCTGGCGGCCTTCGGATCATGCGTGACCATGACGATCGTCTTGCCGTGTTCGCGATTGAGCCGCTGCAGTAGCGTCAGCACTTCCTCGGCCGACTGCCGATCGAGGTCGCCAGTCGGCTCGTCGCACACCAGCAGCGTTGGATCCGACACGATGGCGCGGGCAATGGCCACGCGCTGCTGCTGTCCGCCGGAGAGCTCCCCGGGCTTGTGCGCGGCGCGATCGGCGAGTCCGACCAGCTGCAGCGCCACGCTGGCATTGCGCCGGCGCTGGCTGCCGGACAGCTTGGTCAGCAGCAGCGGCAGCTCCACGTTGCGCTGCGCCGAAAGCATCGGCAGCAGATTGTAGAACTGGAACACGAACCCGACGTGCGCGGCCCGCCAGCGCGCCAGCGCCCCCTGCCCCAGCTGATCGATGCGCTCGCCGGCCACCGTGATGGTGCCGTCGGTGGGCGAGTCGAGGCCGCCGATGAGGTTCAGCAGTGTCGTCTTGCCCGAGCCGGACGGTCCCATCAGCGCGACGAACTCGCCCGCCTCGACCGCGAGATCGATGTGATGCAGCACCTCGACCGTCTGCCGGCCGCGATGATAGACCTTGCTGAGATTGCCGATTTCGACCAATGCGCTCATCGGACGCTACTCCTTCTTCACCGCTACACGCTCGCCGTCGGCGAGATCGGCCGGCGGAGCGCGCACGACGACGCTCCCGGCGGCAATCCCGCCCACGGCCCTCAGACCCGAGCGGACCGGTCCGAGCGCAACGCGCCGCGCGCGCGCGCGGCCGTGCTGGATGAGGAAAACCACCGGACGGGCGCCGCGGCGCACGACGCTCGAAGCCGGAACCCACACCATGCCCCGCGGCACCGACGGGCCGTCCGCGCTCGAGCTCGGCGGCTGCAGGAACGACACCCGCACCCCCATCTGCGGCAGGATGCGCGGGCTCTTGCGATCGAGCGCAACGCGCACCCGCACGGTCGCCTTGGTCTTGTTGGCCGTCGGCACGATCGCGATCACGTGCGCCGGGATGTGCCAGTTGGGATAGGCATCCAGCACCGCCACGGCCCGCTGGCCGGCGTGGACCCGATCGATGTATGCCTCGTTGACATCCACGTCGACCTCCAGGGAGTTCATGTCAACGATGGTCGCGATCCCGGTCTGCGTGAAGCCGCCGCCGCCGAAGAACGGCGAGATCGTCTCGCCCATCTGCGCCGGCTTGTCGACCACCACCCCGGAAAACGGCGCGCGCACCACCGTGTAGTCCTCCTGCACCTCGGCGGCCTGCACGCCGGCGCGCGCCACGGTCACTTCGCGCCGCTGCGTGAGCACCTGCGCGGCAAGGGAATCGACCTGGGTGCGGGCGTTGTCGAAGGTCTGCTCTGAAACCAGGTGCTGCCCGATGAGCGCTTGATCGCGCGCCAGATCCAGACGCGCCAGCCTGAGCTGCACCTGATACTGCCCGAGCTGCGCCTGCGCCGCCAACAGCTGCGCGCGCGCCTGCGCCAGCGCGGCGCGTTGAGTGCTGTCGTCGAGGCGCGCCAGAATCTGCCCGCGGTGCACGTACTCGCCTTCCTGGAAGTACACGTGAGTCAGCATGCCCTGGATCTGCGCCGACACCGTCGCCTCGCGCTCGGCGGTCACATAGCCGCTCGCCTGCAGCACCGCGGTCGATCGGCCGGCCGGCGCGACAGCGGTCGCGGTCTCGACCACCCGCGCATCGGCGCGCCCGAGCAGGAAGTACCCGCCGCCGGCCAGTGCCGCCAGCAGCCCGAGGAGCGCAATTGCCGGCCAGCGCAGGCGCCGCGTCCGCACCGCCTCGCGCTGCGACCGATCGATCCTGAGTTGCCCCAACAGATCGCCGTTGTTCTGTGACTCCACGCCCTGCGACCCCTTCGACAGCCGCCGCCGCTTACCGGCGCAAGCCGGCTCCCCGGGCGTGGTTGTATATTTTGCTCATCATAGCTAAAACCTGAGTTGCGGTAAATTCGCCCGGTCGCGGCCGCTGGTGCGCGCCGCGCGCGCCTGAACCTGGGGACATCATCGCCCGAGGCGAGAGCGCCCCCCAGTGCGATCCGTCATCGGCCGCGCGTGACGGTTGTCACCCATCGCTACTTAAAGAAGCGCTGGATCGGGGCTCCTGCCCCGCCCAGCGACGTTGCGCCAAAAAGCGTGGTTTTTGGCTCAACGTCCGCCACCTGCGGCGGCGGGGCACGAGCGCCGCTATCGGCCCTCAGTTGGCACGGGCGAGCCGTGCAGCGCCCCCGGCCGGCGCCGCGGCCCGCGCCAGCGCAGCGACATCCGGCGGATCGCGCCGGGCGCGCCGGGCCGCAGACAGCGCCTGATCGGCTTGAAACATCAATGTATCGAGCGTTTCGCCCGCGGCACCGGCGGCAACGCCGAACGAGACCGTGAACCCACCGACCACTTCCGTGGACTGATCCCGCCGGATCTTCACTTTCGCCACGGCGGCGCGTATCTGCGCCACCACGGCTTGCGCGTCCGCCAACGTCAGGTTCGGCAGCAGCAGCGCGAACTGCTCGCCCCCGAGCCGCGCGGCAACGGACCGGCCGCCCGGTTGGCGCAGGATGGTCGCGAGCGCGCGCAGCACCTTGTCACCGAGCAGATGTCCGTACCGGTCATTGAGCCCCTGGAAGTCATCCACCACGGCGAGCACCAGGGCGGCGCCGTGCGGGCCGGCGTCTGCCTCGAGCGCCGTGCGGGCCTGGCGCGCGAAGCCGCGCCGGTTGGCAATAGCGCACAGCGGGTCGAGCAGCGCCTCGGTCTGGGCCTGCGCCAACTGTTGGGTCAGCGCCTTGACTTGTTCGCACCGGCCCTCGAGCTTCTCACTCAACACCTGGGTCATCGTCTCCATGCGCTGCGCCTCGCAGAGCAGCCGCGAGATGACCTGCTGGACCTGCGCCGCGGTGCTGTGCTCGACCAGCTCGGCGCGGCTGGTGCGCAGGGTGCGCGCAAACTGACCGGTGTCCTCGCCGGCGCTATTGAAGGTCCGGGCCGCCTCATCGAGCAGGCTTTGCAAGTGCTGCTGCAGGTGATCGAGCACCGCCGCATCGGGCGCGGAGACATGGCGCAGATACAGCCCGCACACCTCATCCTCCGTCAGCGGCCGGTTCAGTGCCAAGCGCGCGGTCAATGCGGCACTCAACGGCGGGTTGATGCCGGCGAGGTGCTCATACCAGAGCGTATAACTGACCGGATGGTAGGCGGCATCCTGGGACGCCATCTGCGGTAGGGCGAGTCGCAGCAGCTCCGCGCTCTGCTGCTTGGACTCCAGATAGTATTTCATGACTTTTGATATCGGCAGCGCCGCAAATTACTCGAGAGCACGGTCGCGACGCGCCGCCCATCGCCCGCCGAGCAGCCACGCAACCGAAGTATTCAATGGCGTCACATCCGCCGACCCGGGTCTGTCCGGCTCGCGGACAGCAGCAGGTTTCACCCTGCAGCACCCCAGGGTATCGGCCGGCGCACGTCCCACTTGAGCTGCGCGCTCCGGCGCTCGAGCCAAGGGGAGAGCCTGGAACCGGCGGCGGCGCGCCACCGCCCGGACGTCGCGCCGAGCCGGCTCCGTCCGCGTGCGCGCGCGGCATGAGAATCGGCGGCGGCGGAGCTATTGGCCGCGCGGATCCAGATCGAGCGGCGGCACCGCCGCGCAGGCCTCGAGGCGCGCCCGGGCCGCTCGCCACTCGGGCCGGTCGCGCAGCGCCCCGGGGTCGAACCGCTCGCGGCCGTGCAGGCGCGCCAGACGCAAGCCCGAAGCCGGCCGGGGCACGACCGCCAACCGCTCGAGCAACTGCAACACCGCGGCGCGATCGTTGCACACCAGCAGCATGTCGCAACCGGCCGCCAGCGCGCGCTCGGCGCGCGCCAGTATGTCGCCGTGCGCCGCCGCCCCGCCCATGGACAGATCGTCGGTGAACACCGCCCCCCCGAACCGCAGGGCTCCCCGCAACAGCCCACTCACCCAACGGCGCGAGAAGCTCGCCGGCGCCGCGTCGACCGCTGGAAACAGCAGGTGTCCGACCATTACCGCCGGCAGACCATTGGCGATCAGGCGCCGGTAGGGCAGCAGGTCGCCGTCGAGCTCGCCGAGCTCGCGCCGGTCGGTCGGCAGGGCCGCATGCGAATCCGCCGTGACTGCGCCGTGGCCGGGGAAGTGCTTGGCGGTCGCCGCCATGCCCGCCGCGCGCATGCCGCGCACGTAGGCGAGCGCGAGCTGGCTGACCGCTTCCGGCCGGCTGTGCAAGGCCCGATCGCCGATGAAGCTGACGCCGTAATCGATGTCGACACAGGGCGCGAACGACAGATCCACCCCATGCGCGCGCAGCTCGGCGGCCATCAGCCAACCCATGGAACGGGCCAGCTCCAGCCCCCGGCGCGCATCGAGATCGAACTCGCGCCCGAGGCGCCGCGCCGCGGGCAGCGCCGAAAACCCCTCGCGAAAGCGCTGCACGCGTCCGCCCTCGTGATCGACCGCCACCAGCAGCGGCGGCCGCCGCGCGGCGTGAATCTGCGCCACCAGCTCGCTGAGCTCGGCCGGCTCGCGGTAGTTGCGGCTGAAGAGGATCACGCCGCCAACCAGCGGATGGCGCAGCAGCTCGCGCTCCTGCGCCTCGATCGTCGGGCCCGACAGATCGATCATCAGCGGTCCGAGCGTCACGCGGACACCTCAGCTCGCGCGCAGCAGCGCCAGGGACTCGACATGCCCGGTGTGCGGAAACATGTCGATGACCCCGACCGCATCGAGCGCGAAGCCGTGCTCGTGCACCAGAATTCCCAGGTCGCGCGCCAGAGTTCCGGGGTGGCAGGACACATACAACACCCGGCGCGGCCGCATCGCGGCCACTGCGGCGAGCAGCGCGCGCGCGCCGAGGCGCGGCGGATCGAGCAGCACGTGGCTGTAGGCGCGGCGCAGCCACGGGGCGGTCGGCTCCGGCGCAGTGGACAGATCCGCGGCGTGGAACTGCGCATTCGCCATGCCGTTGAGCGCGGCATTGTGGCGGGCCCGCTCGATGAGCGATCGCTCCCCTTCCACACCGACCACATGCGCGCCCGAGCGGGCGAGCGGCAGAGTGAAGTTCCCCAGCCCGCAGTACAGATCCAGCACGGCATCGCCCTCGGCCGGCGCCAGTAATTCCACCGCGCGCGCCACCAGCGCGCGGTTGACCGGACCGTTGATCTGGATGAAGTCGCTCGGCGCAAACTCCAGCCGTAAGCCGAACTGCGGCAACGTGTAGTAAAGCGGTTCCGCGGCGCCCTCCCCGTCGAGCGGCACGATGGTCTCGAGCCCGCCCGGCTGCAGGTACAGGCACAGCCGATGACGCTCGCCGAAGGCGCGCAGCCGCTCCAGATCCGCCGGCGACGGGGCCGAGAGGACCCGCAGCACCAGCGCGGTCGCATTGTCCCCCACCGCCACCTCGATCTGCGGCAACTGCGCGCGAATGTCGAGCGCGCCGACCAGCGCTCCGAGCGGCGCCAGCAGTTCCCCGACCGGTTCGCTGAGCACGTGGCAGCGCAGCACGTCGGCGACGTATGGCGCATTGCGCTCACGAAAGCCGACAACCACCTTGCCTTTCTTCGCCACGTACTTCACCCCGAGCCGCGCGCGGCGCCGATATCCCCACACGGACCCGGTCAGCGGCGCGAGCCAGCGCCCGCACTGCACCTGCGCCAGGCGCTGCAGATTGTCGGCCAGCTCCTGTTGCTTCGCGGCCAGCTGCGCCTCGGGCCCCAGGTGTTGCAGCCGGCAGCCGCCGCAGACCCCGAAGTGAGCGCAGCGCGGCGAGACTCGCTCGGCGCTCGGCTCGAGCACCTCGAGCAGACGCCCTTCATCGTGGCGACGCTGGCGGCGGGCGCGCACGAAGCGCACCGTCTCCCCGGGCAGCGCACCGGGAATGAACACCGTCTTGCCGCCGCGCACGATACCCTCGCCCTCATGCGTAAGCGCGTCCACGCGCGCGCATTCCGGCGCACGCTCCGGCCGCGCGGCGCTCGCACCACTCATGCCTCACCGTCCCAGGCCTGGAGGAATTGCGCGAAATGCGGCCCCTGCCCCGAGCGCAGCAGCGCGCGCACGCGCTCCACCTCGGCGCCATGCTCCTCGCGCGTCAGCCGCCCGCGCAGCAACTGGAACCGCAGGTAGACCAGGTAGGTATTGAGCACGTCGGTCTCGCAATAGCGGCGGATACCGCCGATGTCGCCGGCTCGGTAGGCCTCCCACACCTGGGCGCCGGAGAAGCCGAGTTTGCCGGGCAGACCGAGCAGCGCCGCGATGTGCTCGAGCGAGACTCGGCCGCGGCCCTGGAAGCCCGACAGCACGTCCATCAGATCGAGGTGGCGCCAGTGGAAACGGTTGAGATAATTGTTGTAGCGAAACGCCGGATCCGCGTCGCCCGTCTCCCAGAAGCGCGGTGCCTGCACGCCGGCCGCGAGCGCCCGATACGCGAGCACCGGCAGATCGAAGCCGGAGCCGTTCCAGGACACCAGCTCCGGGGAGAACCGCTCGATGCCGTCGAAGAAGCGCTCGATGAGCTCGCGCTCGCTCGAGTGCTCATCGCCCAGACTCCACACCGTGAGCTGATCGCGGCTGCGCAGCACGCAGGAAACGGCGACGACCCGATGCTGCTCGTGCGGCAGGAAATCCCCGCCGCTGTGCTGGCGCCGCAGGGCAAACATCGCCTTGGCGACCGACTCGTCCTCCAGCCCGGCGAGCCCGTACAGCCGGCGCCCGAGCGCCACGTCCGGCACCGTCTCAATGTCGAATACGAGACAATTCATGGAGTTCACGCCCGCAACAGCACAGCCACCGCCACGACCAGGCCGGCCTCGTCGGTGAGCGTCACGTGGCCCTCGCCGATGCCGAGCGCGCGGCGCACGCGCTCCCCGCGCTCGGAATAGACCACCTCGGGCCGGCCCATGCGGTTCTGGACGATCCCGACATCCCGGATCCACACCCCGTGAGCGAAACCGGTGCCCATCGCCTTGACGATCGCTTCCTTGGCCGCAAAGCGCATGGCCAAGAAGCGATTCGGCCGCCGCGTTCGCGCGAGCTGCGCCCGCTCCTGCGGCATCAGCAGCCGCTCGACGAAGCGCTCGCCGCGCCGCGCCAGCACCGCGTCGATCCGTTCCGCCTTGAGCACATCGACGCCGATGCCGAAGATCATGCGCGCCCCGCCCGCATCAGCGCCTGCATCTCCCGCACGGCCGCCGCCAGTCCGCTGAACACGGCGCGCGCGATGATCGCATGGCCGATGTTGAGCTCGATGATCTCGGGAATACCCGCCACCGGCCGCACGTTGTGGTAATCGAGCCCGTGCCCGGCATGCACCGCGAGCCCGAGCCGCGCGCCGAGCCGTGCGCAGCTGACCAGCCGCTCGAACTCGCGCGCCCGATCGGCCCCGCTCGCCTCGGCGTAGGCGCCGGTATGCAGCTCGATCGCCGGCGCGCCCAACTCGGCGGCGCACTCGAGCTGGCGGGCCTCGGCGTCGATGAACAGCGCGGCACGCACGCCGCTCGCGGCGAGCCGCACCAGCGCCTCGCCGACGCGGGCACGCTGCCCGGCGACATCCAGCCCACCCTCGGTGGTCAGCTCCTGGCGCTTCTCCGGTACCAGGCACGCGTACGCCGGGCGCACATCGCAGGCGATCCGGAGCATCTCGTCCGTGACGGCCATCTCCAGATTCATCGGCGTCTTCAACAACGCGCGCAGCGTGCGCACGTCGGCATCCTGGATGTGGCGGCGGTCCTCGCGCAGATGCAGCGTGATGGAGTCCGCGCCGGCCATCTCGGCCGCCAGCGCCGCGTGCACCGGATCCGGATCCCGCCCGCGGCGCGCCTGCCGCAGCGTCGCGATGTGGTCGATGTTGACACCTAACGTGATGGAGTTTGAATTCACGGGATTGTCCTGACCTGGGCGCTGCGCGATCGGCGCGAGCCGCAGCCAGTCAGCCGGCTCGGTCCGTCCGCCGCGGGGTGCTTATTCTTGCCTACTCCACGCTCCGGCGCGACCCCCGCCGCACCGAGCGCGCCACGCGCCGAGTGGCGAGTTCCCGGCCCTCGAGGCACTCGGCAAGCGCCGCCGCGAGCAGCACGCGCGCATCGGCCAGCGCCCGCGGCTCGCTGAGCTCGCCGCGGCCGAGCGCCGCGAGCGAGTGGCCCGAGAGCACGCCCGGCCCATCGGCGCCGACCCGGTACAACCCCTGCGAGGGTCGAAAGCGGTAGAAGCCTTCGGGCTCGAGGGCATGCCCCGCGGCCTCGGCGCCGAGGTCGAGCCCGTAGCCGGCCCGCCGCAGCAGCTCGAGCTCGAACAGCCGCAGCGCCGCCTCGATCTGGCACCCCGCGCGCAGCCGCTCGAGCGCCGCACGGTAGGCATCGAACAGTTCCGGTGCCGCATCGTGCCGCAGCGTGAGTCTCAGCAGCAGCTCATTGAGATAAAACCCGGGCATCACGCACGGCGCGGACAGCGCCGCGGTCGGCTCGGCGAGCTCCGCGCCGGTGAGCTGGCCGGCTTCGCCTCCGAGCGAGAAGGACAGCAGCAACGGCTGGAACGGCTGCAGCACGGCCGCCAGAGCCGACTTCGGGCCGCTTACCGCGCGCGCGAACAGCGTCAGACGGCCCAGGTCCCGCACCAACACCTCGAGAATCCGTCCGGTCTCCCGATACGGCCGGTGGTGCAGCAGGTAGGCCGGCGCCAATGCCACCCGCCGGGCCGGCGCGCTCAAGACTCGAGTCCGAGGTCCCGCAGCGCGCGCGCGTTGTCCGCCCAGTTCTCGCGCACCTTGACCCACAGATTCAGGTGTACCCGCCGGCCGAGCTGCGCGTTGAGGGCGCGCCGGGCCGCGCTGCCGACGCGCTTGAGGCGCTGTCCGCCGGCGCCGATCACGATCGGCTTCTGCCCCTCGCGCTCGACCCAGATCACCGCATCCACCACCAGCTGGTCCTCGAGCTCCTCGAGCTGCTCGACCTGCACGGCGATGCCGTACGGCAACTCCTGGTTCACCTCGAGAGTCAGCTTCTCGCGCACCGTCTCGGCGATACGGAACGCGAGACTGCGGTCGGTCAGCGTGTCGCGATCGAACAGCGGCGGGGATTCCGGCAGGTACTTGGCGATGGTGGTCAACAGCTCGGCGATACCTTGCGCCTTGAGCGCCGATACCGGCACCTGCGCGAGGAACGGATGACGCTCGGCGAGCTGCGCCAGATACGGCAGCAGCCGCTCGCGCGGACGCACCCGATCGACTTTGTTGACCACGGCGATCGCCGGCCGTCCCGAGCGCGCCAGCCGCTCCAGAGCGAGCGCGTCATCGTGCGTCCACCGCAACGCCTCCACCACCAGCACCACCAGATCCGCGTCGCTCAGCGCGGCCGCCGCGGTGCGGTTCATGACCTTGTTCAGCGCGCGGGTCGCCTGCCGGTGCAGTCCCGGCGTGTCGAGGAAGCCGATCTGTGCATCCGGCAGCTGCGCCAGTCCCAGAATACGGTGCCGAGTGGTCTGGGGCCGCGGGGTCACGATGCTGAGCTTCGCGCCCACCAGGGCATTCAGCAGCGTCGATTTGCCGACGTTCGGGCTGCCGACCAGCGCCGCGAAACCGCAGTGCAGTTCACCCGCCAAAGTCATCGTCCTCGAGGCTGGCGAGAATGTGCTCGGCGGCCTCCTGTTCCGCCCGCCGGCGGCTCGATCCGCGTCCGCGCGCCGTCAACCCGAGCGCGCCCACGGCGCAGGCCACCTCGAAGGTCTGCGCGTGCGGCTCGCCTTCGATACGCTCGACGCTGTACAGCGGCAGCGCAAAGGAGCGGGACTGCAGATACTCCTGCAGGCGGGTCTTGGGATCCTTCAGCGCCTCGGGCGGCGGCAGCGTCGCGATGCGCGGAGCGAGCAGCGGCGTGATCTTCGCGTCGGCCGCATCGAGCCCCGCATCCAGGAACAACGCGCCACAGAGGGCCTCGAAGGCGTCCGCCAGAATCGACTGACGGCGGGAACCGCCGGTTTTGAGCTCTCCGGAACCGAGCTGCAGCGCCTCGCCGAGGCGCAGGGCGCCGGCCACTTCGGCCAACGGCCCGGCGCTGACGACGCAGGCGCGCAGCCGGCTGAGATCGCCCTCGCTGGCCGCCGGGAACGCCTCGAACAGGTGGCGCGCAACGAGCAGATTGACCACGGCATCGCCGAGGAACTCCAGCCGCTCGTTGTTCGGCCCCGGCGCGCTGCGATGCGTCAGCGCGGCCCGGAACAGCCCCGGATCGCGGGGGATGTAGCCGAGCCGCTCGCTCAGCCAACGCAGCGGCCCGTCGCCGTTATCCACTGCCGTGCACGATGACCGACTTGTCGAACGCAACGCGCAGCGTGACGTTGCCGAACAGCGGCGCATAGTCGTAGTAAGCCGCCACCACGCGCCAGCCGCCGGGGACGCGGTTGATGCTGATGTCCTGCAGCGTCGGGTAGTTCACGCTGTCGATCTCGAAATGGCGCGAAATGGAAGTCTCGATCGCGAACTCGCTGGCGCCCCCGCTGTTGAATTGCGTCTTCAGACTCTGCAGTGTGCGCGAGACCTTCAGGTAATTCAGATACACCGGGGTCAGACGCATCCCGGCATACAGGCAAATCGCCAATGGAGTCAGCAGGACCAGCCAGCCAATCAAGGTGACTCCGCGTTCTCGTCGCATCGCTTGACCCTCCGCTACTTGATTTTCATGCCGATCCGGCTCCAGATCGGTCCCCCCTTGCGATGAATATCCCAATTGAACCAGATATAGGTCGCCTTGCCGACCAGATCCTTGCCGGGCAGGAAGCCCCAGAACCGGCTGTCTTCGCTGTTGTCGCGATTATCGCCGAGCATTACATAATCCCCAGGCGGCACGATCGCGTTCATCCCCTTCTTCGGCAATAAATACGCATCCGGCGGCGGCGTGCCGCCACAGATGTAGCCATGGGCATCCGTGCGCGGGCAGGTCGGCAATGGGTCCTCGGTCACCGCGAGCCGCTCGGGACACAGCAGCACCTGGTGCGTGTGCGTGCCCAAATACTCCGTGGCGATCTCGATGTTGCGGTAGCAACCGTTCTTGTAAATGCCGTTCACCACCATCGGGATCTTCTTGCCGTTGATGATCAGGCGGTCATCGCGTACCACCACGTGGTCGCCGGGCAGACCCGCCACGCGCTTGATCCAGTCCTGCCACGGCTTGAACGGCGGGCGGAACACCGCCACCTGGCCGAGCTTCGGCTCGCCGATGTCGAGAATCTTGGTGTGCACGATCGGCAAGCGCAGCCCGTAGGCGAACTTCTCGACCAGGATGAAGTCCCCGTCGCGCAGCGTGGGCATCATGGAATCGGAGGGAATACGAAACGGCTCGAACAGGAACGCGCGCACCAGCAGCACCGCGAGCGCCACCGGGAAGAAGCTGCGCGCGTAGTCGACCGTGGTCGGCTCGTGCTGCTCGGCCGGCTCCCTGCCGGCGGCGCGCGCGGCGGCCGCACGCCGCTTCGCGAGCCAACGCGCATCGATCAGCCAAATGAGCCCCGAGAGCACCGAGATGACGAGCAGCACGGCGCTGAAGCTGACCATCCGGGCAGCGTAGATCCGCACCACCAGCGCCAGCAGCAGCACCGGCAGCGCCCGGTAACACCACAGCGTGAGCGTAGGCTCTGGCGGTGGCTGCGCGCCGGCGGCAAGCTCTCGGCGCGGCCGGAATACCCAGTCATCGAGTATGCACACCAGTCCCACGGGAATGATCAACCAGGCCAGCAGGTCGATAAGCTGCATCAGAATCAACGGCATGAGGACTCCATCTATTGGTCTTTTAGAGCCGAGACTCGGTCCTGCGTTGCGCTGTTCCTGACAGCACACGCATGACCTCGGTCCCGCCGGACCTTGCAACCGGTTCGCGCTTCTTTGCGGGCGGGTTTGCCTCGCGCGGCTGGGCGAGCGGCGGCACGGATCCGCTCCACGCGCTCGACGTTCCGCCTTCTCGGCGGTAAAGGCTTTTACTAGGCTGATATTTTATACAGCCTTGCGAACCGATGCAAGTTCGGGGCGCAATCGCCGGGGCCGGCGGACATCCCGCCGCGCGTTGATTTAAACCGACCGGGTCGCTCACGTCTCGGTTCGCCTCGTTGCTACTTGCGGCCCATCTTGAGGACGGCCAGAAACGCCGCCTGCGGAATCTCCACCCGGCCCAGCTGTTTCATGCGCTTCTTGCCTTCTTTCTGCTTCTCGAGCAGCTTGCGCTTGCGGCTGACGTCGCCGCCGTAACATTTGGCCAGCACGTTCTTGCGTAACGGCTTGACCGTGGCGCGGGCGATGACTGCGCTGCCGATCGCCGCCTGCACGGCCACTTCGAACATCTGGCGCGGAATCAGCTCCTGCATCTTGTCGACCAGATCGCGCCCACGGCTGTAGGCGCTGTCGCGGTGCACGATGATCGACAGCGCATCGACCCGCTCGCCGTTGATCAGGATGTCCAGCCGCACCAGCGGAGCGGCCCGGAAATGCGAGAATTCGTAATCGAAGGAGGCGTAGCCGCGGCTGACCGACTTCAGCCGGTCGAAGAAGTCGAGCACCACTTCGGCGAGCGGCAGCTCGTATTGCAGCGACACCTGGGTACCGAGATAGAGCAGCTTTTTCTGCGTCCCACGCTTTTCCGTGCACAGCTGCAGCACCGCCCCGACGTACTCCGGCGGAGTCAGGATGTTGGCAATGATGATCGGCTCGCGGATCTGCTCGATCTCGTTGACCGCCGGGAGCTTGGCCGGGTTGTCGACATATTCGATCCGCCCATCGGTACGCGCGACCTCGTAGACCACCGTGGGCGCGCTGGTCACCAGCTCCAGCTGATACTCCCGCTCCAGACGCTCCTGCACGATGTCCATGTGCAGCAAGCCGAGGAAGCCGCAGCGGAACCCGAACCCGAGCGCCGAGGAGACCTCCGGCTCATAGTGCAGCGCCGAGTCGTTCAGCCGCAGCTTCGCGAGCGCGTCGCGAAAGTTCTCGTAATCCTCTGAATTTATAGGGAATAATCCCGCAAAGACCCGGGGTTTGATCTGCCGGAATCCGGGCAGCGGCGCCCCCGTCGGACGATTCTCCAGCGTGATGGTGTCGCCCACCGGCGCGCCATCGATCTCCTTGATCCCGGCGACGATGAATCCGACATCGCCGGTCGCCAGACACTGCTCGACCACCGGTTTGGGCGTGAAGCGCCCGAGCCGATCGACCGTGTGCGCGCGGCCCGTGGAGACCACCCGGATCTTCTCGCCCGTGCTCACCCGGCCGTTGACCACCCGCACCAGCGAAACCACCCCGACGTAGTTGTCGAACCACGAGTCGATGATCAGCGCCTGCAAGGGTCCGTCGGGATCGCCGCGCGGCGGCGAGATGCGCCGGACCAGCTGCTCGAGCAGCTCGGCGACACCCTCGCCGGTCTTGGCGCTCACCCGCAGCGCATGGTGCGCCTCGATGCCGATGATCTCCTCGATCTCGTGCATGACCCGCTGCGGATCGGCCGACGGCAGATCGATCTTGTTGATGACCGGCAGCACCTCCAGGCCCTGCTCGATCGCCGTATAGCAATTGGCCACGCTCTGCGCCTCCACGCCCTGGGAGGCATCGACGACCAGCAGCGCGCCGTCGCACGCGGCGAGGGAGCGGGAGACCTCGTAGGAGAAATCCACGTGCCCCGGCGTGTCGATCATGTTCAGCTGATAGCGCTCGCCGTCGTGGGCGTCGTAATAGAGCGTGACGCTCTGCGCCTTGATAGTAATGCCGCGCTCGCGCTCCAGATCCATGGAGTCGAGGACCTGGGCCTGCATTTCACGGTCGGCAAGACCCCGGCAGAGCTGAATGAATCGGTCCGCCAGGGTTGACTTGCCGTGATCGACGTGCGCAATGATGCAAAAGTTACGTATAAGCCGCATGAATCCGGGCCGCGTTCTCTGCCGCGCCAGATTGCCAGCGGCGGGGGGATTATACCTGTCTCAACAGCCGGCGCAGCTCGGCGACATCGAGGCGATGGCGGCAGACGACGGACCCCTGCAGCAGCAGCACCGGCACATGCCGCCCGTAGCGCCGCTGCAGAACCGGATCCGCATCGACGTCACGCCGCTCGATCGGCGGGAGCGGCTCGGTGCGCTCCAGCGCCCGCAGCTCGGCGAGCATCTCCTCGCACAGCAGACAGTCCTGCCGGCAGACCAGGGTCAGCACCGCCGCGCTCACGGCGTTGGCGCCGCGGCGGCCGCCGGCACCGCGCGCACGGAGGCGGCGATCAAGCGCACGGTGCGCGCCGGCGCCTGACCAACCGCCGTCACCTGATGGCCGTCGATGATCGTGGAAAAGACATACGAAGCGCCCATGCGCACCGCTTCCATGACCGGATGCGTCGCGCGCGGCTCGGCATGCCGCTCGATGAACACCGATACCGAAGCCAGCCCATCCGTGTAGACCAGATGATCGACCGGCCCCGGGGCGCCCGGCATCACTTGAACAGCGTGCGTGGCCAAATGAAAACCCGGCGGCAGCCACGAGGCATTCCAGCCGAGCCCGCCGCTCGAGGGCGGCGCGGCGCGGTTGCGCAGCCAGCGCAGGCCCGCCGTGGACAGATGCGGCGTGAACGCCGAGTTGGGAATGTGCGGATCGATGGTCAGCGTCGCGAAGACGATCTGCTCCACGACGTGTCTGCCGTGACGCAGACTCCACAGCTGGATCTTCAACGGCATCCCCGCATGGTCGATCCACAGCCGATAGCCATACCGGTACCGATCGCGCGGCATGACCGTGATCAGCCGCGTGTCGTGCCGGTCGACACGCATGCGCGGACCGGCGCGGATGGTGTAGAAGCGCGCGATGTGCCGGTCGTAAACCGGCAGCCTCGCGAGCAGCGAACTGTCGGGCGGCACATGCTCGACCAGCACCTCGTGCTGGCCCGGGAGGTAGCAGGTGAGCCGTGTCCCGGTGCGGATCAACTCCCGCCCGGATCCGTCCAGAGACTCCAGACGCTCCGAGACCACGCCGTCCTTGATGCGGTGAATGATGCGCAACATCTGCACCCGCCCGCCCTGCCAATGGGCGAAGGTTCCCTCGTAGTCGAGGTGGGTGACGGCACGGTTCATGCGCTCGAGCCACACCGCGGGCTGCGCCGCGCGCGCCGCGCCGGCCAGCACCGTGACCAGCGCCGCGCCGAGCAGGAACGCTCTAATGTGCCGCAGCGCTCGCATGGCCGTGCCGGAAAGCCCGCTGATCGGACTGGGCGGACGGACCAAGGATTCTCGGGGTCGTCACCATCAGCGAGGAGAGCAGGCCTGCGCCGCTGAACGGCCACGCGTAGGCGCTGTGCGCCACGACGTAATCCGCCAGTTGGATCGGCGGCATGAGGCTCACGGCCTGCGTGGAGGCCGCGGGCACCATGAAACCGTCGGCCACCGCCCCAGGTGCCGAGTGCGCGGCACGCTGCACCGAGACGCTGGCCAGCTGTTGCGGCGCGCCGATCGGACCGAGCGCATGCCAGCGCAGCCACAGGATGGAGACCGCGGCGACAGCCGCGGCGAGTCCCGCGCCGGAGGCGACGCGCAGCCACGCCGCGGGGCTCCGGAACTCCTCATAGGACGCTCGGGCCGCGGCGGCCTCGAGCTGCGGCTCGCTCGAGAGCGCGGCGGTAACCCGGCCCGCGACCGCACTCTGCAGCACCACGCCACGCTCGGCGCGGATCACCGCGCCCATCAGTGCATAGCGTCCCCAACGCGACTTGAGCGTCTCGTCACGGGACAGACGACGCGCCAGCAGCTCGCATTCGGCGGCCGGCAATTCGTCATCGAACATGGCGGAAAGCTGACTGTCGAGTTCCTCGTTCATCCGAGTTCCTCCGTACGGCCCAGTCCTCCCTCAAACACCTCGCGCAGACGGTGGTCAATCGCCTCGCGCGCCCTGAAAATGCGTGAGCGGACCGTGCCCACCGGGCAGCCCATGGTGCCGGCGATCTGCTCGTAGGAAAGCCCTTCGAGCTCGCGCAGCACGATTGCCGTGCGCAAGTCCTCGGGCAACTGCTCGATCGCCGCATTGACGGTGCGGCGAATCTCGTCGGTGAGGACCAGCCCCTCGGGTGTTTCCGCGTCCTTCAGTCGGCCTTGCATATCGTAGGACTCGTCGATGCTGTCACGATCGAAGTTGTAATCTACCGGGCTGCGCTCACGCGACACCACGGCGTTCTTGGCAGTGTTGATCGCGATGCGGTACAACCAGGTGTAGAAGGCGCTGTCGCCGCGAAACTGCGGCAAGGCCCGATACGCCTTGATGAAGGCCTCCTGGGCGATATCCTCGGCTTCCGCGGGATTCCGGACATAGCGCGTCACCAGCTTGACCAACTTGTGCTGGTACTTCAGCACCAGCACATCAAATGCGCCTTTATCGCCTCGCTGCACCCGGCGAACCAGGCTCAAGTCACTGACATCGGCGCTCACTCGTGCGCCCCCGCTCTAAAGTAAGGAAGGTCGCCCGCGCCACGACCTGAATAGACCCTGAAGCTTTGCAAAAGTTCAGATGCCTGCGTATTTCCAAAAAAACCTCAGACGTTCTCGGATCGAGCCAGCCGCCCGGCCGCAAGCGCTTGCGCCCCGTCCCGGATGCGAGCCGCCAACGCGGCCAGCTCGGGGTCCTCGGGCCGCTCTCCTGCGACAAGGTACCGCGCCAATTCAGGGTCGGGCAACTGCAGCAGCCGCGCCAGTGCGCCGCGTTCCACCGCTGCCGCCGATGGCAGCAGCCGCCCGGCGAACGGCTCGAGCAGCACATCGAGCTCTTTCATGCCGCGCCGGCAACGCCACAGCAATCGTCGCCCCTCGACATCCAGCGGCACAGTCAAAGCCCTAGCTCTGCCGCTGCACGAGCATCTTTTTGATCTCGGCAATGGCCTTGGCGGGATTGAGGTCTTTCGGGCATACGTCCGTGCAATTCATGATGGTATGACACCGGTACAGCTTGAACGGATCCTCGAGCGCGTCCAGCCGCTCGCCCGTCGCTTCGTCACGGCTGTCGATGATCCAGCGGTACGCCGCCAGCAGCGCCGCCGGTCCCAGGTAACGGTCGCTGTTCCACCAGTAGCTCGGGCACGCCGTCGAGCAGCATGCACACAAGATACAGCCAGCGGGCCGGTCGATTTTCTCCTGCTCGGCCTTCGACTGCAGGCGCTCCCCGTCCGGCGGCGCGGACGTCTGGGTCATCAGCCAGGGCTTGACCGAGGCATATTGTGCGTAGAACGTGGTCAGGTCGGGCACCAGATCCTTCACCACCGGCATGTGCGGCAGCGGATAGATGCGGATCTCCCGGCCCAAATCACTCACCGGGGTGATGCAGGCCAGCCGGTTGATACCGTTGATGTTCATGGCGCACGAGCCGCAGATGCCCTCGCGGCACGAGCGGCGAAACGTCAGGGAGGCATCGCGGCTGCCTTTGATGCGGATCAGCACATCGAGCACCATCTGGCCGCATTCGGCCGCATCGAGCTCGAAGGTGTCGAGGCGCGGGTTTTCGCCGCAGTCGGGGTCGAAGCGGTAGATGCGCACGGTGCGCAGGTCGCGCGCGCCCTGCGGGGCCTTGTGGGTCACTCCGGCGCGGATTCGCGAGTTGGCGGGCAGTCGAAATTCAGCCATGGATCGCCTTGCTCAATAGACCCGCGCCTTCGGCGGGATGGTCTCGATCTCGTCCGTGAGCGTCTTGAGGTGCACGGGCCGGTAATCGAGGCGCACCCGGCCCGCGCCCTGCACCCACACCAGCGAGTGCTTCAACCAGTTCTGATCGTCGCGGTTGGGATAATCCTCGCGCGCGTGCGCGCCCCGGCTCTCGGTGCGGTTGAGCGCCGAGTGGATGGTGGCGGTCGCCTGCATGAGCAGGTTCTCCAGCTCCATCGTCTCGATCAGATCGGTATTCCACACCAGCGAGCGGTCGGTCACGCGCACGTCCGCGAACGACTCGTAGGTCTGCGCGAGCTTGCGTGTCCCCTCCTCGAGCGACCCCTGGGTGCGAAACACGGCCGCATCGCGCTGCATGGTCTTTTGCATCTCCAGGCGGATCTCGACGGTCGGGCGCGAGCCGCGCGCGTTGCGCAACCGATCGAGCCGCGCCAGCGCCGCCTCGGCCGCATCCTTCGGCAGCGGCGCATGGCGCGTGCCCGGAGCGATCAGCTCGGCGCAGCGGCGCGCGGCCTGACGACCGAACACCACCAGATCGAGCAGCGAGTTGGAGCCCAGACGATTGGCGCCATGCACCGAAACGCACGCCGTCTCCCCCACCGCCATCAAACCCGGCACCACGCTGTCCGGATCACCGGCGCGCGGCGCGATGACCTCGCCGTGGTAATTGCAGGGTATGCCCCCCATGTTGTAATGCGCGGTGGGCAGCACTGGAATCGGCTGGCGGCTCACGTCGACGCCGGCGAAGATGCGCGAGGTCTCGGCGATGCCCGGTAGACGCTCATGGATCACCGCCGGCCCCAGGTGTTCCAGGTGCAAGTGGATGTGATCGTGCTCGGGGCCGACACCGCGGCCTTCACGGATCTCGACGGTCATGGCGCGGCTGACAACGTCGCGCGAGGCCAGATCCTTGGCATTCGGCGCATAGCGCTCCATGAATCGCTCGCCGCTGGCGTTGGTGAGATAACCGCCCTCGCCGCGCACGCCTTCGGTGATCAGGCAACCGGCCCCGTAGATGCCGGTGGGGTGGAACTGCACGAATTCCATGTCCTGCAGCGGCAGCCCGGCGCGCAGCGCCATCGCGTTGCCGTCACCGGTGCACGAGTGCGCCGAGGTGCACGAGAAGTACGTCCGGCCGTAGCCGCCGGTGGCGAGAATGGTCACGTGGGAGCGGAAGCGGTGCAGCTTGCCCTCGGTCATGTCCAGAGCGATGACGCCGCGGCACGCGCCATCCTGCATGATCAGGTCGATGGCGAAGAACTCGACGAAGAACGTGGCCGAGCGACGGATCGACTGTTGATACAAGGTGTGCAGCAGCGCGTGTCCGGTGCGGTCGGCGGCCGCGCAGGTGCGCTGCGCGACTCCTTTGCCGAATCGCGTGGTCATGCCGCCGAAGGGGCGCTGGTAGATGCGGCCCTGCTCGGTGCGCGAGAACGGCACGCCGTAGTGCTCGAGCTCGATCACCGCCTGCGGCGCCTCCTTGCACATCAGCTCGATCGCGTCCTGATCACCGAGCCAGTCGGAGCCCTTGACCGTGTCGTACATGTGCCAGCGCCAGTCGTCCTCGCCCATGTTGCCGAGCGCGGCGCTGATGCCGCCCTGGGCGGCCACGGTGTGGCTGCGGGTCGGGAACAGCTTGCTGATGCAGGCCGTCGACAGGCCGGCCTCGGCGAGCCCGAGGGTCGCGCGCAGCCCCGCGCCGCCGGCGCCGACCACCAGCACGTCGTACGTATGATCGATGAATTCGTAATCGCTCACGGCGCGCCTCCCAACGCGACTCTGAGCACCGCGAACACGCCGGCCGCGGCGGCGATCACGTGCAGGTAGGTCACCAGGGCGAGCGCCGCGGTCTTCGGGCCGGCGCCGTGCACATAGTCCTCGACCACCACCCGCACGCCGAGCTGCGAGTGCCACGTGACCGTGAGCACGAACAGGATCAGCAGCACCGCCGTCCAGCCTTGGCTCATCCAGGCGGTCACGGCGGAGTAGCCGAGCGAGGGCAACGACAGCAACGACACGGCGAACCAGATAGTGAGCGGCACCAAGGCAACGGCCGTCAGACGCTGCACCCACCAGTGACGCACGCCCTCCTTGGCGGCGCCCTGGCCGAGCACGCTCGCGAGCGGCGTGCGCAGGCTCATGCGAGCACCCGGATGAGCAGCCAGCAGGCAAGCCCCAGGAACAGCACCGCGCTCGCCCCGAGCACCACGTAGGCGCTGGCCCGCGATTGCGCGCGCTCCAGGCCGCGGCCGGTGTCCCACACCAGATGACGCACGCCGGCGCACAGGTGATAGGAGAACACCGCCAGCAGCACCAGGAAGATGGCCTTGAAGATCCACAGCGCGAGGACCGACTCGGCCTGCGCATAGGCGCCGGGCCCCGCGGCCGCGGCCATGAGCCAGTACACCAACAGGATCAGGCCCGCGGAGAGCGCCAGTCCGGTGAAGCGGTTCAGTAAAGAGGTGAGCAGCGTGTAGCGGCGCATCCGGTACACGGACAGGTGCGGCGAGAGGGGTCGTTCGGCCATGGTTGCTCGCGGCTCAGAAATCGATACAGCGGCCCTTGCGTTCCCAATCGCCGTAGCGTGTGGGCTCGGGCCCTTGCGGCCCGTCGATCTCTCGGGGCACATCCGGCGCTGACCGCTGCGCCTCGGCCGCCGTGGTCGTGGCGCCCGTGCCGGCTTCTCCCGGTGCTGAGGCCGGAACGTTCTTCGAATCGGTGTGCATGCGCGGCCAGTGTGCCAGAAACCGGGCGTGCCCGCCATGACCCGGGCGGGGCACGCCGGGATACAATGCGCCATGGTCACCCATTGCGAGCTCGGTCGGATCACCCTGGAGGATTTCGGCACCGTGCGCATCGCCGGCGCCGACGCGGTGCGTTTTCTGCAAGGTCAGCTGTCGAACGACGTGACCCGCCTCGGACCGGAGCAGGCGCTGCTCGCCGGTTATCACAATCCCCAGGGACGCACCATCGCGCTGCTGCGGTTGGCTTGGCTCGCCGACGGGGAGTTGCTGGCCCTGCTGCCCCGCGAGCTCGCGGGTCCCGTTGCGCAGCGGCTCTCGAAATACGTGCTGCGCGCCAACGTGACCGTCACCGACGTCTCGCCGGCATGGTGTGTCAGTGGCCTTGGCGACAGAGGCGCGCTGGAGCAAGCCGAGCCTGTGGAGCTGCCCCGCTCGCAGCTTCCGGGCGCGCACGCCGACGCGCAGCGCCGTGTCGGGGAGCGCCTCGTGCTCTGCGCCGGCGGTCCGAGCGGGCGCTGGTTGGAAATCGCCCCGCGCACGACGGCCGCACCGCCGGCCGCGGCGTGCGAGTCCTGGCGGCTGCTCGACGTGCGCGCCGGCCTGCCGCAGGTTTACGCCGCGACATCGGCGCAATTTGTGGCGCAGATGTTGAATCTCGACGTGCTCGGCGCCATCGCCTTCGACAAGGGCTGTTACACCGGACAGGAAGTGATCGCGCGCGCGCATTATCGCGGCCGGGTCAAGCGGCGCGTCCAGCGCTTCTGCACCAACGAGGCGGCGGCGCTCGCGCCCGGCGCGCTCGGCCGCCTGCCCGACGGCCGCGCCTTCACGGTGGTGCAGGCCGCGCGCCACAGCGACGGCCGCTGTGAATTCCTGGCGGTGACGGCACTGCCCGGCGAGCCGCCCGCCGCCGAGGCCGAGACCGGTCCGGCGACCGTGCGAGCCGAGCCGCTCGATCTGCCTTACGCCCTGCCGGCGTAGCCGCCTCACAGATCGATCAGTTGCACCTCTTCCGGGGCGATGGGCCGCTGCAGAAAGCGCGCGCCGATTCGGGCGAAGCGCTGCGGGGCATCGGTGGCGAGCAGTCGCACGCCGCCCTCGCCTGCGGCCGCGGCGATGCCGGCCTGCACCAGCGCGCGCCGTACGTGGCGTGCCGTGGTCTGCGCCGAATCGACGATGCCGATCCCGGAGCCGACCGCGGCGCGGATGGCGCGCCCGAGCATCGGGAAATGCGTGCAACCCAACACCAGGGTATCGATGCGTCCGGCCGTGGCGAACAGAGGATCGAGATAATGATGCGCCACAGCCTCGGCGATCGGGCCCTCGCACAAGCCCTCCTCGGCCAGTGCGACCAACAGCGGCGCCGGCACGGCGGTGACTTGCGCTGCGGGCCGGCGCCGACGGATGGCCTGCTGATAGGCGCCGCCGCGCACCGTTCCCTCGGTGGCGATCACCGCGATGTGACCGGAACTCGAGGCCGCGCAGGCCGCCTCGGCGCCCGGCTCGATGACACCGATCACCGGCACGCTCGCGATACGCTCGCCAACCGCCGGCAGAGCAACCGCCGAGGCGGTATTGCAGGCGATCACCAGACACTTGAGCCGGAATGCCGCGAGCGCCTCGGTTGCCTGCAGCGCATAGCGCACGACCGTCTGCGCGCTCTTGGTCCCGTAGGGCAAACGCGCCGTGTCGCCCAAATAGACGAACTGCTCGGCGGGCAGCTCCGCAACGAGCGAACGCAGCACCGTCAGGCCACCCACACCGGAATCGAAGACGCCGATCATCGGCGGGAAACGGACCGCGACCCAGAGTCACGCCCGCAGCGCGGCCCGCCGCACCGCAACCGCCGCTGCCGCGGCGAGCGCCGCTCGCGACACGCGAGCGCGCAGGGGGGCATGCTCATGGCCGATCCGTCCCCGTCAGATCACCGGGACGGCGGCTGCGTCGGTGTCGTATCGAGCGCGCCGCCCGCTGCCGCACTGTCCTGGCGGGCGGGCACGGCTGCCTGCGGCCGCAGATGCGGGAACAGAATGACGTCGCGAATCGAGGGCGAATCGGTGAAGAACATCACCAGCCGATCGATGCCGACACCGAGCCCGGCGGTCGGCGGCATGCCGTACTCCAGCGCGCGGACGTAGTCGGCGTCATAGAACATCGCTTCCTCGTCACCGCGATCCTTGCGCGCCACCTGGGCACGGAAGCGTGCCGCCTGGTCCTCCGGGTCATTGAGCTCGGAGAAGCCGTTGGCAAGCTCGCGGCCGGCGATGAACAGCTCGAACCGATCGGTGACGAACGGATCCTGATCATTGGCGCGCGAGAGCGGCGAGACTTCCGCCGGGTAGGCCCACACGAAGGTCGGATCGAGGAACGTGTGCTCGGCGGTCTTCTCGAAGATCTCGATCTGCAGCTTGCCCGGTCCGTCGTGCGGCTGCACCGCAATGCCGAGCCGTGCGCACACGCCGCGCAAATAGCCCGGGTCGCGCAGCGCGCCGGGCTCGAGCTGCGGATTGTGCTCGAGAATCGCCTCCTCGACCGTCACCCGGCGGAACGGTCGGGCCAGATCGTAGTGGCGCCCCTGATACGTCAGCTGTTGGCTGCCGTGGACCGTAACCGCCATGCCGCGGATCGCCTTCTCGATCCAGTCCATCAGATCGCGGTAATCGGCGAACGCCAGGTACAGCTCCAGCATGGTGAATTCCGGGTTGTGCTGAGTCGAGAGTCCCTCGTTGCGGAAATTACGGTTGATCTCGTACACGCGCTCGAACCCACCGACCACCAGGCGCTTCAAGTACAGCTCCGGGGCGATGCGCAGATACATGTCCTGATCGAGCGCGTTGTGGTGGGTGACGAAGGGACGCGCGCTCGCCCCGCCGGGAATCGGCTGCATCATCGGGGTCTCCACCTCGATGAAATCGAGCGCGTCGAGAAACTCACGCAGGTAGCTCACGATACGCGCACGTGTCCGGAACACGTTGCGACTGGATTCGCTGACGATCAGATCGACATACCGCTGCCGGTAGCGCGTCTCCACGTCGGCGAGGCCGTGCCACTTGTCCGGCAGCGGCCGCAGCGACTTGACGATCAGCCGCAACTGCTCCACGCGCACGGACAGCTCGCCGGTCTTGGTGCGGAACAGCACGCCGCTTGCGCCGAGGATATCGCCGATGTCCCAGCCCTTGAATGCCTCGTACAGCTCCGCGCCGATCGCGTCCCTCGGCACGAACAGCTGGATCTGCCCGGTCCGGTCGGCGATATTGGCGAAGCTCGCCTTGCCCATCACCCGCTTCAACAGCATTCGGCCGCCGACCGTTACCCGCGTCGGGTTGCCATCCAGCCACTCACCCGTGCGCTCGCCGAAGGCCGCCTGCAGCTGCCCCGCCAGCGCATCACGACGGAAATCGTTTGGATATGCCGCGCCGCGCGCGCGCAGCGCGCCGAGCTTGGCGCGCCGCTCGGCGATCAGCTTGTTCTCCTCGGTTGGGCCGCCGAGACGGGACGATTCCGGGCTGTTGTCTGTCATGAGCTGCCTACAACCCCGCCTTGAGCGAGGCTTCCAGGAACTGATCGAGATCCCCATCGAGCACCGCGACGGTGTTACCCACCTCCACGCCGGTGCGCAGATCCTTGATGCGTGACTGATCGAGGACGTAGGAGCGGATCTGATTGCCCCAACTGACGTCCGACTTGGTGTCCTCGAGCACCTTGGCGGCGGCGTTGCGCTTATTGACCTCCAGCTCGTAGAGCTTGGCCTTGAGCATCTTCATGGCCGTCGCGCGATTCTTGTGCTGGCTACGCTCGTTTTGACAGGCTACCACAATCCCCGAGGGCAGGTGCGTGATGCGCACCGCCGACTCGGTCTTGTTGACGTGCTGACCGCCGGCGCCCGAGGAACGGTAAACATCGGTCTTCAGGTCCGCCGGATTGATATCGATCTGGATGTCATCGTCGATCTCGGCGGAGACGAATACCGAGGCGAACGAGGTATGACGCCGGTTGCCCGCGTCGAAGGGCGACTTGCGCACGAGACGATGCACGCCGGTCTCGGTGCGCAGCCACCCATAGGCGAACTCGCCCCGCACCTCGATGGTGGCGCTCTTGATGCCGGCGACCTCGCCCGGGCTCGAGTCGATCACCTCGCAGGGAAAGCCACGCGCGGCGCCCCATCTGAGGTACATCCGCAGCAGCATCTGCGCCCAATCCTGCGCCTCGGTGCCGCCGGCACCGGCCTGGATGTCGAGAAAGGCGTGGTGCGAGTCCATCTCGCCGCGGAACATGCGTTGCAATTCCAGACGACGCACCGCCGTCTCGAGGCCGCGGGCCTCGCGGTCGATCTCGGCCGCCGCCGCGGCGTCGTTGTCCGCTTCGGCCAGCTCCAGCAGCTCCATCGCGTCCCGCAGGCCCGCGTCGACCCGCTCGATCTGCTGCAGGTCCGCGCTCAGGCGGGCGCGCTCACGCCCCAACTGCTGCGCCCGCTCCGGCTGGGACCACACGCCGGGGTCCTCCAGCTCGCGCGCGACTTCCTCGAAGCGCTCCTTCTTGTTGTCATACTCAAAGAAACCCCCGTAGGGAGCTCATGCGCTCCTTGAGGTCTTTGAGTTGGCGCTTCAGAGGGTTGAGTTCCATTGTGCCTGCCATGTCGTCACTGATTGCGAAATTTTACCGGGCGACGACCTCGATTGCCAGCGCCGGCCCGGCGCCGCCCTCCCCGCCTATCACACGTCGTTCTGGGCGTGCAGGAGCCGTCCGAGCTGCGCCCGACCATCGATGCCGAGCTTGCGATAGGACTTGCGCACGATGCTACGCACCGTCGCCGGGGCCAGCGCGCACCGGCGCGCGATGTCACTATAGTCGCTGCCGGCCGCCAGCAGCCGCACCACTTCGCACTCCCGCCGGGTCAGCCGCTCGCTGAGCGATACGCTCTTGACGCTGAGCACGAGGGAATCGGTGAACACGCGCGCGACGATCGTCTCGCCGCGGTCCGTGAGCGGCACCTCGCCCTCGCTCAACAGTCCCGCCAGCAGCGCCGCCGGCAGACGCAGTCCGCGCCAGCGCGGCCAGATCGCCTCGACCGCCTCGCGCACCACACTGCCGCAGTGCAACACCGTGCCGTCGAGCAGCGTCACGGCGCGGCGCGGCTGCGGGCTGAGCGGCGTTTCGCTGGAGGCGCGGCGCAAGCACAGCGCGCGATTCACCGAGCGGGACTCCACGAGGTGCGGCATCAGCAAGCGCAGCATGTCCCGATCCCCCGCGTCGAAGGGGACGTCGCTGTGCGGGCGGCACAGCGACAGCCACTGGCTGCTGGCCGCGCCCGCTCCAGCGCTGGCGATCAGCAGCTGCCGCGCGATGCCCCAGCGCTTCACGTCGGCAAGCGCCGTGCGGGCCGCCGGTCGCGCATAGACCTCCTGCGCATCCAGGATATGCGCGCATCCCGGCGTGGCCACCGCGGTCTCCAGGATCTGCGGATGCGTCCGCAGCAGCGCGATGAGCTCCTCGAGCGAGGCACGCGCGACACGATAGGCGTGCAAGCGATGCACGTGCAGCTGGCCCGCCGCGATCCGCCCCGTCAGCCACAGGGCCGACTCGAAGCGAAGGTGCTCGGCGAGCGCCCCCAGCACGCAGACCTGAAAACCATCAGTCGATATGTCTTGCGCCGTCCGATACAGCTGCTGGGTGAATTCCCAAAGGGCTTCCATGATCGGCATCCCCACCGTGCAGACCTGCGGGGCGCCGGTGCGCCTCAGCCGAAACTGAGCCGACACCGGATCCGACAGGCGTTTTAGTTATAACGCTATTCCGCCGCGGACTTTCCTTCCCCCGTTCCGCGGACGATCAAAGCACCACTTCAGACATTATATTCAACGTGCCGCGCGGCCGCGCGGGCACTGCAATCGACTCGCGCTCCAGACGCGGCCGATGCTGCCCTCTACGCGCCCGGCGCCGGCAGAACATGATCGACCAGAAGCTGCAGCCGGCGCTCGCCCTGGTACTCGTTGATGTCCAGACGGTACACGAGCCGGCATGCGCCGCTCGGCAGCGCGGCCGCCGGACCCGCAGCGATGAAGTTGAACGCAATCGCGTCGAAGGCGCGGTTGCGCGGCCCCTGCACCCACATCTTCAAGTGCCGCTCGCCCACCACGCGCGCGGTGCGCACCGTGAACACTCCGTCGAAACACGGCTCCGGAAATGACTGCCCCCAGGGTCCGGCCGCGCGCAGCGCTTCGGCCGTCTCGAGCGCGATTTCCTCCAGCGCCAGCTCGCCGTCGGTCTCGATCGAATCGCGCAGCGCGCCCTGATCCGGCCACGCCGCCACCTCTGCGTCGAACAGTTGGGCGAACTCGTCGAGCCGCTCGCGGGCCAGCGTCAGGCCGGCGGCCATGGCATGCCCGCCGAAGCGTCCGATCAGCTGCGGATGGCGCGCATCGAGGTGGGCCAAGACGTCGCGGATGTGCACGCCCGGCACCGAACGGGCCGAGCCGCGCAGGGTGCCATCCGCACCGAGCGCGAAGGCGATGACCGGCCGGCGCACCCGGTCCTTGACCCGGCTCGCGACCAGGCCCACCACACCCTGATGCCAGCCGGCATCGAAAAGACACACGCCGCTGCGCTCGCGCGCCCGATCCTCACCGGAATTCAGGCCGCGCACGGCGGCAAGGGCCTCGGCCTGCATGCGCGCCTCGATCTCCCGGCGCTCGCGATTGAGCGCATCGAGCTGCGCGGCGAGCGGCTCGGCCGCGTCCGCTTCGGCGAGCAGACACTGGATGCCGATCGTCATGTCGTCGAGCCGGCCGGCAGCGTTGAGCCGCGGCGCGAGCGCAAAGCCGAGGTCCGCGCTGGTTGCGCGCTCGGGGGCTCGGCCGGCGGCGGCCATCAGCGCCAGGATCCCCGGAACGCAGCGCCCGGCGCGGATGCGCCTGAGCCCCTGGGCCACGAGCACCCGATTGTTGTGATCGAGAGGCACCAGGTCGGCCACCGTGCCCAGCGCCACGAGGTCGAGGAACTCGGCCGCGCCCGGGGCCCCCGTCGGCGTCAGCCCCGCCTCATCGAGACGGCGTTTCAGTGCCGCCATGACGTAGAACGCCACGCCCACTCCGGCGAGCGACCGGCACGCGAAGCGGCTGCCCGGCAGGTTCGGATTGACGATCACGCGGGCGGCGGGCAATTGCTCGCCGGGCAGATGATGATCGGTGATCAACACCTCGATGCCGAGCCGGTGGGCTTCGGCCACTCCGGCGACGCTCGCAATGCCGTTGTCGACGGTGACGATCAGGCTCGGAGTCCGCTCGGCCGCGACGCGCACGATCTCGGGGGTGAGGCCATAGCCGAACGCGAAACGGTTGGGAACCAGGAAATCCGCCGTGAAACCCCAGGCCCGCAGCGCGCGCACCATCAGCGCGGAGCTGGTGGCGCCATCGGCGTCGAAATCACCGATCACCAGGATCCGGCCGAGCGCGCGCTGCGCGAGCAGCAGATCGACGGCCGCCTCGATCGACTCCAGGGTACCCACCGGCGTCAGCCGCTCGAGCGAGGTATCGAGCTCGGCCGCACGGGTGATGCCCCGCCCGCGATACACCCGACGCAACACCGGGTGCAGGTCGGCACCGAACGTCTCGCTCATCCGGCCGGCGCGGCGCACCACCCGCAGCGGGCTCATGCGAGCGCTCCAAGCCCGGCGCGGCGGGACCGCCAACGGCGCAGGCGGTCGGCGCGCGCCAGCCGCCACAGCCGGTCGTTGGCGAGGAGCGTCAGCCGCTCGATCGACCCGGACCGAAGCGCCTCGAGCCCCGCGGTAATCCAACCTCGATCGAGGGCGAGGAGCGCTTCGGCGAGATCCCAACCTGGCTCGCACCGCAGCGCCGCGGCGATCTCCAGCGCCAGCAGCGCCGGTGCTTCGAGTCCGGCACGCGCCGGCGGCGCCGATGCGCACGCGCCGCCCGCCAGAGATGCCAGGCCGGCCAGATAGGGATCGGCGCCATAGATAGCTGCCCGTATCCCCGTCTCGCCCGCCGTCCCCGCGGCCGCCGCCTCGCCCCCACCCCAGATCCACAGCTGCGAGAGCGATGGCTCGCCCCGCCGCGCGCGCGCCTCATTCAGCGGATGCGCGTGCAGCCACATCTCGATCTCGGCGCCGAGCCGCCGCAGTGCCGCGCCCTCCGCTCCGTGCGGCAGCGCCTCGAGCAATCCGGCCAGCGGCACGCGCGCCGGGTCACAGGTGCTCGCCCGCAATCCGGACGGCGCGCCGAGCAGAAACTCGCCTGCGAGCGGCTCGAGCGCAAAACCCGAGCCAGCGAACGTTCCATTGAAATCCGCCGCCAGGCGCGCGAGGGTCTCGGGCGCGAGGCGCAGCCGGCCGCTGCGCTGCAGATGCACTCGGCCGACGCCGGCGATCAGATGCAGCGGGGAGGCGAACCAGACCGTCTCGCCCGGCACCGGCCGGCCGGCGGCCGCGACGCTCGCTGGCGGCAGCCCCGCGTATTGCGCCAGCCCGAGCCAGCGCGCCGCCCAGGCGCGCCAGTCGGCCTGCGCTAGGCGCTGATGCGCGAACCGCGCGATATGCTCGAGCGCGGGCAGTGCCGCCGAGGCGCCCGCCGGCTCCGGCGTGCCGGCGAGATATAAATCGGTGATGACGATGACGAGTTCGCGCACGAGCGGTATGGTAGCGTGATGGACATCACCTTAGAGAGCGGCACGCAGTTCAACACGATACGTGCCTATGCGGCCGACGTGCTGCGGATCGGGCAGAGCGAAGTGCGTGCCAGCTGCCTGGTCAGCGCCGAGCGGTTGATCACCCCTTGGGCTGCCGGACGCTTCGATGCGCTCACCCTGGAGCATCTTGCCGAAATCTTCGCCCTCGAGCCGCAGATCGTGTTGTTGGGCACCGGTTGGCGCCAGCGCTTCGCGCCCGCGCCGATCCGCACGGCCTTCGCCGAGCGCCGCATCGGACTGGAAGTGATGGAACTCGGTGCCGCCTGCCGTACATTCAACGTCCTGGTCCACGAGGGCCGCCCGGTCGCCGCGGCGCTGTTCTTCGAATAGCCGGCGGGAACCGCAGGTCCGGCCCGGGTCGCGCTCCGAAACAGACACAGGGGGAGGGGTCTTGACTCAACGACCCACCGCGCCGACGTCGTCGCGGCACGCGCGATTGTTGTTGCTTTTGCGGATCGCAATATATTGCTTTTATGTAGGCGCCCCCTCCTCCCTGTGCCCTGGCGATTATGTAAGCACGCGACTTTTGACAAATCAAGGGATTTCACGCCGCCGCTCCGGGGGCCTCAGCGGCGCGCCCAGGTGCCTGACGCCCATGGGCTGCGGCGTCCCGTACTGAGCCTCTCCGCCGCAACCCGTTGCTGGACGCCCGCAGGCGATCGGCGCGATGAACGCGGCACTGAGGCGAGCCGCGACATGAGCGACCCCGGCGGTTTAAATCACCGCGCAACGGATGTCCGCCGGCCGGCGCGATTTTGCCCAGCGCGTGCCGCGAATCCGTGACACCGCCCGGCTCAGCCGAGCGAGGCAAGTTCGGCCGCAAAGAAACGCGCACCGGCGCAAGGTGCCAGACACGACGAACACGGTCATGAACGGCGCGCCGACAGCTCAGAGCAGGACTGTCGGACGCCTGCCGAGGCCGCGTCCGTCCAGCCGCGAGTGGTAGCCTGGGTACCTCCCGCAAGCTATCCTTAGAGTGGATCGCTGCTGTTGCGGCGCTTGGTGTGTTGAATGTCCGGGAGAGCGCTGTCCATGGTATCACCGAGCCTGTCCCGTAAAGGGCGACGGCTGGCCGCCGGCATGGCTGCGGCCATCAGCCTGGCAGTCGCCTCGGCCGTCCGCGCCGCCGGGCCGCCGGCGGCCGTCACGCTCGTCTGCACCAATCCGGCCAGCCACGTAAGCTGGCGGATCCACATTGATTTTGCCGCCGGCACCGTGGATTCCAAGCCGGCGCGGATCGGCGCGGCGCAGATCTCCTGGCATGACCGGGCGGACGGCCGCCACTACACCCTGCAGCGCCGGACCGGCGCGCTCACGGTCGTCATCGCATCCAGCACCGGCGGCTACTTCATCCACGATCACTGCGCGGCCGATACGTTGCAGCCCCGCTGAGCCCGCCGTGCGACCGCACCGCAATCCGTGCGCCAGGAGCGCTCGAGATGCTTGAGCGCACAGCGGGCATCAAGGCGAGCGTCGGCTTCTGCTCCGCCACCGGACCGCGCAGCGGCAACGACGATTTTGCCGGGGCCGTGTTCGGGACCGACCTGCCGGAGCCGCGCGGCGATGTCGTCGCCGCCGTCGCCGATGGGATTGGCAGCGCCAACGGCGGGCGCGTCGCGGCGGAAACCGCGGTTCGCGGCTTCCTCGACGGCATGTGTGAGCTGCCCGAGACCACCGAGGTCCGCCGCTCGGCGGCCCGTGTGTTGAACGCGCTCAATGCCTGGATGCACTCCCAGGGTCAACGCGACCCGGGCCTCGCGGGCATGGGCTGCACGTTCACGGCGCTGGTTTTGCGCGGTCGCATCGCCCACATCGTGCACATCGGGGACACGCGCGCCTACCGTCTCTCGGGCAACCGGCTCACCTGTCTCACCACCGACCATGTCCGGGCGAGCGGCGAGCGGCGCTCGAGCGTGCTGTACCGCGCGCTCGGCGTGGAAGCGCAGGCGCGCCTCGACTACGTCGCTCAGCCGATGGCCCGACACGACCGCTTCCTGCTGTGCAGCGACGGACTGCACGGCTGGCTGACGGACGAGAGCATCGCCGACATGCTGAGCGATCGCCGGGCGCCTGCCGATACCGCCAGAGCCCTGGTCGCGGCCGCCCTCGACTCCGGCGGCAGGGACAATTGCACGGCCCTGGTGCTGGACGTTTCCGAGCTGCCGACGGCGATGTCGGCGGACAACGATGCCGCCATCATGAAGCTGCCGATCGCCCCACTGCCGATGGGGGGTGAGACGATCGATGGTTTTGTGCTCAAGGCGCTGCTCTCCGAGGGCCGCTACACGCGCCTGTTCGCTGCCATGGACGAGATCGAAGGCGGCGACGTGGCGCTCAAATTCCCCAAGCCCAGGATCGCCGAAGTGGCGGCCTACAGGCGGGCGTTCGTGCGCGAGGCGCGCGTGGGAACCCGCGTGGAAAGTCCCTGGCTGGGCCGCATCATCGAGCTGCCGCAGGGACGGCAGAGCTGTCTGTACACGGTCATGCCCCTCTATCAGGGCGAGCTTCTCGAGAGCCGGATTGCGCGCCGGCCGGCGCTCGGCCTGGAGGAAGGCCGGCATATCGCGATCAAGCTGGCCCGGGCCGCCGCGGCGCTGCATCGCAGCGGCATCATCCATCGCGACATCAAGCCCGACAACGTGATTCTCGCACCTGATGGCGGGCTGAAACTCATCGATCTGGGCGTCGTGCGGGTGCCGGGGCTCGAGGACTACCCGGCCGAGGACATCCCCGGTACCCGCGCCTACATGGCGCCCGAGATGCTCGCCGGCGAGCCCGGCAACGAGGCTTGCGACATCTACGCACTCGGAGTCACGATGTTTCGCGCCTTCACCGGCGCCTTCCCTTACGGCAACACCGACGCCACCAGCCCACCGAGTCGGTCCCGACCCCTGGAGTTCTCGGCGCTGCGACCGGATCTGCCGTCCTGGCTGCAGGACACGCTGGCACGCGCACTGGCGGTCGATCCGACCCAACGCTTGCGCACCATGAGCGAATTCGCGTTCGAGATGGAGTCGGGCCCGGCACGTGCGCCGATCACCAGCCGCCGGCCCCGGACCCTCTACGAGCGTGCGCCGCTTCTTTTCTGGAAGTGCCTGGCGGCTCTGCTGGCGTTGGCGCTCATTCTTTCGCTGCTGTGGCGTTGAGCGATTCCCGACCGAGCCGGCGTCCTGGCGCGATCCGCGCCCGCTCCGAAGCCGGGCGGACCCTCGCCGGTGGTGAGGAGCCAGCCGGGGCAACGCCGCGATCGCGGTCGTTGTCGACTGCTCCCAACCACCGGCGAGCGCCGCGGGGTACCTTACTCGCCCTCCGCTCCGATCGCGTAGGCCGTCTCTCCATGTACCGCATCGTCGCCCACTTTCAACTGTGCGTCATCCATGCGCAGCGGGACGAAGAAGGAGATGACCTTGAGGATAATGTAGGTCGCAATGATGTTGTACACGATAATGAAGGCCGCGCCGTAGATCTGCAGCACGAACTGGTGGAAATTCCCGTACGCCCAGCCGGTGATGCTGACCCCGGGCGCATCCTTGCCGGTGCCGATGTACTCGAGCATTCTGGGGTCAGCCAGGATGCCGGTGAGGAGCCCGCCCATGAGACCGGCGCAACCGTGCGTGGAGAAGACACTCAGCGTATCGTCCACCTTGCTCAGCAGCTTGGTCTTCTGCAGCTTATTCATCGCGAACCACGGAATGATGCCCGCGCACACGCCGATGATGATCGCGCCCCAACCGTCGACGTAGCCGGCGGCGGGAGTAATCGCCACCAGACCGGCGATCATGCCATTCACCGCCCCGAGGACCGACGGCTTGCCGTAGGCGATTTTGTCCATGAGCGTCCAGACGATCAGGCCCACTGCCGTGGCGACATTGGTGTTCAACACCGCCGCGGCCGCATCCGCATTGGCGAAGTACGGGTCGCCGCCGTTGAAGCCGTTCCATCCCAGCCAGAGGATCCCGGCGCCGACCAAGGTGATGAGCAAGCTATTGGGAGGAAAGTGCTCCCGGTCCTGTTGCAGCCGCGGACCGACCATCGCCGCGGCGACGAAGCCCGAGACGCCCGCCGCCAGGTGGATCACATAGCCGCCGGAGAAGTCCGCCACGCCCATGCTGGCGAGCCACCCGCCGCCCCACAGGCTGTAGGCGCCCACCGTGTACACCAGAGTCATCCATACCGGGCAGAAGATCGCCCACGCCTTGAAGCTCATCCGGCCGAGCACCGAGCCGGCGAGGATGATGAGGGTGATGGCGGCGAACACGAACTGGAAGAACACCAGCGTCGCCATGGGGAAGGCGAGCGGCGGCATGCCCGAGGCGGCGGCTGGAACGCTCGCCTGACTGGTCATGAACAGAGCCGACGTTGCCAGCATCGGTTTGCCAAGGAACGAGAACCACTCTGGCCCGAACGACATGTTGTAGTCGAAGAGGACCCACACGACCAGCACCGACGCGAAGGCATAGAGCGTCATGAAGGCCGAATTGATCGCCCATTTCTTCTTGACGATGCCGCCGTAAAGCACCATCAGGCCAGGGATGCTTTGCAGGCCGACGAAGGTTGCCGCGGCCAACTGCCAGGCATTGTCGCCGGTGTCTAACCACTTAGGTGACGGGACTAACATCTAGCTCCCCTTGAAGGTTGTTGTTACTGAGCAGTAATCGAAATCGCACCAAGCAGTGCAATCCGCCTGCAACCCGCATGCCACGCATAACTGCTTGATTGGATGGGCCGGCGCGCCGGCCGCGCACCATCTCGGAACGTGCCACCCGCCGCGCCGCACCCGGCTGGTGCAATCCGGTGGTGTAACTCGGCTGATCACCCGTGCGCCGCCGTTCAATGCCGAGTGGACGATGCGATCTGGGGTGGCCCAGTTCCCCGGCCGCTCCCCCGTGCCGCTTGTTCGCCGCGAAGCGACCGAGCCGGGATCCGGCCCGCCCAGAGCCCGCCACCGGATACCGGCTCCAACCCCCACGAGGGGTAACACCAACGCCGTCACGTGCGCACGGCGCTCGCCGCGTGGAGTCCGTACGTCATTTGCATCGGGCGATTACCCGGTATAGCCTACGCTGCCTATTACACCAACGTCGTTGCCCGGGTCGCCTCCCGCAGCGATCGCCGCGGGAGGGGGGGCCGCCGCATGCGCTCCCGTTTCCCTCGTCCCGACTCGTGAATCCCTGTGGAGGCTTGCCGCACCATGACGAAATCTTCCAGGATCGTGTCTTGGGTGCTGGCGATAGCCGCCGGCCTGGCGTCGATCGTGCCGGCGGGCGCCGTCGCGCGCGTGAACCCCGACCTCTATGCCGGTCTGAAGTGGCGTAACGTCGGCCCATTTCACGGCGGCCGCGCGGCTGCGGTGACCGGCGTCATCGGCGAACCCGGTGTGTACTACGTGGGCACGCCCGAGGGCGGCATCTGGAAAACCACGAGCGCCGGGGTCAGCTGGTTTCCGATTTTCGACCGCATCAAGCGGGTCGACAGCATCGGGGCGATCGCCGTGGCCCCCTCCGATCCGCAGGTCGTGTACGCCGGTACGGGCGATCCCACCGTGATCAACCCCTTTGTCGGCAGCCTGGGCGATGGCATGTGGAAATCCACCGACGCCGGGCGCAGCTGGCGCCACATCGGCCTCGACGCAACCGTCATGATCGACAGCATCGTGGTCGATCCTCACAACGCCAACGTGGTGGTGGTATCGGCTCTGGGCAACGCCACCCACCACGGCGGCGGAGTCTACCGGAGCACCAACGGCGGCAAGACCTGGACCCGGGTGCTCAAGCCCGCGCACTATCGCGGAACGCGGGAAGTCGTGTCCGACTGGGGTGATCCGCACATCCTGCTGGCCGTGACCGCGGGCACGGGCGGTCCGTTCTTCAAATTCCGGCATGGCCCGAAGGCCAAGCCCAAACCGCCGCTGCTGTTCAAATCCATCAATGACGGCCGCACCTGGACCGCGATCAGGATTCCGCCCTTCCCCGGCCGCGTGAGCGTGGCGATCGCCGAGCATGGCCGGCGCATCTACATTGTCGGCAACACCATCGAGCATGGATCCGGGCTGTTCCGCTCCGACGACAGCGGCGCCACCTGGAAGCACATGGCCGCCCACGACAAGCGCATCAGCAACGGCCAGGGCAACTACAGCTGCGGCGTGTTCGTCGATCCGCAGAATCCGAATATCCTCTACACCGTCAGCACGGCCATGTACCGCTCCACCAATGGCGGCGTCACTTTTCACGCTTTCAAGGGCGCACCCGGCGGGGAGGATTACCACTCTCTGTGGATCGACCCGCAGAACGCCGCGCGCATGGAAGTCGCCTCCGACCAGGGCGCGAGCGTCACGCTCGACGGCGGCCGCACCTGGAGCCTGTGGTACACCGAGCCCATCTCGCAGATCTACCATGTCACCACCACGAGCCAGTATCCCTATTGGATCGCCGGGGCGCAGCAGGATACGGGCGCGGTCATGATCCGCAGCCGCAGCAACTGGGGCCAGGTCGACTTCACCGACTGGAGCCCGGTGCCGTCGTCCGAATTCGGCTATATCGCGCCTGATCCTCTGCACCCGCACATCCTCTATGCGATCGGCTACGGTCCGGGCGGCGGCGGCGGCGGACTGGTCAAAATCAACATGTTCACCGGCCAGTGGGAGAACGTCGCGCCGAACTTCGGCGCGCGCGCCAAGGACTATCGGGCCAGCGCCAGCCTGCCGATGAAATTCGACACCGCCTTCGACCCCAGTGCCCTCTACGTCGCCTATCAGTGTCTGCTGGTTTCCCGCAATGGCGGCAATTCCTGGCAAGCGTTCAGCCCCGCCCTCACCACCGCCAAGGGCGCCCCGCCGGTGCCGTGCGGCACGCCGCTGCCCCGCGCGAAGAACAAAGCGCACCGGCCGCGCAACCCCTTCAAACCCGCCGGACCTGTCATCGTCGACTTTTCACTCTCCAAGGTCAGGCCGGGCGTGGTCTGGACCGTGAGCAGCAACAACCAGATCTACAACACCATGGATGGCGGCAAGCGCTGGAACAACGTGAGCACCATCACCGGCCTGCCGCCCCACGCCCACCTGCATACCATCACCGCCGGCGATGCGGTCGATACCGCCTATGTCACCGCCCGCATCTCCCGCCCCCACCCCCACAAGGCCGCGGCCGCGGTGCACGGCAAGGCGCACAAAGCCGCCCCGCCCGTCCATCCGGACACTGACCTGCCGCTCATCTGGCGCACCACCGACGGCGGCAAGACCTGGGAGAGCATCACCCGGGGATTGCCCCGCGACCAACGTAGCGGCAGCTGGGTGAATGTGCTGCGCGCCGATCCGAAGCAACCCGGCCTGCTGTTCGCCGCCACGGAGACGACCGTCTACGTCAGCTTTGACAACGGCAATCACTGGCAGTCGTTGCGGCAGAACCTGCCCAGCACCGCCGTCACCGATCTCGTCGTTCACACCCGCTACCACATGAACGACCTGGTCATCAGCACCTTCGGCCGTGGATTCTGGGTGCTCGACGACTTCACACCGCTGCGCTCGATTGCCGCCCATGCCCGGGCCATCGCCGCCTCGCCGGCGTACCTGTTCCGGCCCGAAACGGCCATTCGCGCCCGCGAGAACAGCAATTGGGATCAGCCGTTCGACATCGAAGTGCCGCATGCCCCCAACCCGCCCTATGGGGTGATCGTCGATTATTACCTGCGCGGCAAGCCCAACGGACCGATCAAGCTGCAAATCTTCGATGCCCGCGGCAACCTGGTGCGCACCCTGACGAGCACGCCGCCGCCGCCGATCAAGGGCCAGCTCTATCCGCGCTACTGGCTGGCCTCGCCCCAGGCGCGCGCCCTGCCCAACCATGTCGGTATGAATCGCTTGGCGTGGAATCTGCGCTACGGCCCGCCGCCAGCGTTCCAACACGACCTTGAAAATCAGATGAACACCGTGGCCGGCGCCACCACCCCGGGCCCGCATGGTCCGCAGGTGATCCCCGGTGTCTACACACTGAAGCTCACCGTCGACGGGCACGTTTACACCCGCCACGTCACCGTCATGAACGATCCGCGCGTCGGGCACAGCCGCGTACTGCTGGCCGCGCTGCGCGCCCAGAACCGCATGAACAGGCGCGCCTACCGGGGCATGCAGGACAGCTACCGGGGCTATCAGGAGGTTAACGCCGTGAAGGTTCAGTTGACGGCGCTCATGCGCGCGCACCTGAGCAAACCACTCGCCACACAGGTCAAGGCGCTCGCGGCCCGCCTGAGCAAGCTTGGCGGGAACAAGTCAGGCGGTGGCTTCCTCGCCAGGCTTCTGCACCCGCGGCCGCGACCGAAGCCCGGCGCGCTGCGCTCCTTCGTCGCCGAGAACAACGCCTACAACCGGCTGATCAGCCTGATGCAGGTGGGCATGGACATGCGGCCGACACCGGCCCAGCTCGCCACGCTGAGCGCCGACTGTCGCCACTTCCAGCACACGGTCGGCAGCTGGACGAGCCTGCGGGTAGGCGAACTCGCCGCGTTCAACACCGCGTTGGCTGCCAGCCATCTGCGCAAGCTGCGGCTCGCGCCGGTCAGGCTCGCCGCGCCACTCTGCGGCTTCGCGGTTGACTCGCGCTGAGCGCGGCCCGGCCCGGGCGCTACGCGCCGGTGCCGTCCGCGCGCCCCGCTAGCCCTTGCCGCCGAGCAGGGGCACGAAGGCGACGCGCCCGAGCGACTCGGGCTTCACGCCCTCTTCGCGCCGCGTGAAACGCATCAGCTCCTGCTCGCCCTCCGGACCGACCGGTACCACCAGCCGACCGCCCACGGCAAGCTGATCCAGCAGCTCGCGCGGCACCGCCAGCGGCGCGGCCGCCACCAGGATGCCCTCGAACGGCGCCTGCGCGCTCCAGCCCCGCGTGCCGTCGCCATGACGGAACTTGATGTTGCGGATGTCGAGCTCCCGCAGGCGCTCCTTGGCGCGCTCGAGCAATGCGCCGATGCGCTCGACCGTGAGCAGCTGCGCCACCAGCGGCGCCAGCACCGCCGACTGATAGCCGCAGCCGGTACCGACTTCCAACACTTTGCCGAGCGGGCCGCTCTGCAGCAGCGCTTCGCTCATGCGGGCCACGATGTAGGGCTGGGATATGGTCTGGCCGAAGCCGATCGGCAGCGCCGTGTCCTCATAGGCGCGGCTGCCGAGGGCCTCGTCGACGAAGATGTGCCGCGGCACGTTGCGGATGCGGTCGAGCACGGCGAGGTTGGTGATGCCTTGATCGCGCAGGCGCTGCACCAGGCGGTCGCGGGTCCGCGCGGAGGTCATGCCGATGCCCGAGAAGCGCCGATCGCTCAATCGATTCCCTCCATCCAGCGCCGCAGCGGCTCGAGGGCGCCGTGCCGCGTCAGGTCGATCTGCAGGGGCGTGATCGAGACGCACCCGTGGGCGATGGCATGAAAATCGGTGCCCTCTCCCGCATCCTGCTCCGGGCCCGCCGGTCCAACCCAGTACACCGGCCGGCCGCGCGGATCGCTCGCCCGCACCACCGGCTCGGAGCGGTGCCGATAGCCGAGGCGGGTCACGCGGTACCCGCGCAGCGCCTCGTACGGCACGTCCGGAACGTTGACGTTCAAAATAAGCGAGGCATCCAGGGGACGGCTGAGCATCTCGGCGACCAGGCGCCGGGCCACCGCCGCGCCGGTCTGGAAGTGCCGGGCTCCGGCCGAGGCGCCACACAGAGACACCGCCAGCGCCGGCAGGCCGAGGAACCGCCCCTCGACCGCCGCCGCGACCGTGCCGGAATACAGCACGTCATCGCCGAGATTGGCGCCGTCGTTGATTCCGGAGACCACCATGTCGTGCACGGTGTCGAACAGGCCGGTGATTGCCAGGTGCACGCAATCGGTGGGCGTACCCTGCACGCAGTAGATTCCGGGCTCGACCTCCAGGACCCGCAGCGGCACGTCGAGCGTGAGCGAGTTGCTCGCGCCGCTGCGGTTGCGGTCGGGAGCGACGACGGTCACCTCGGCGAGTTCCGCGAGGCTCTGGCGGAGCAGGCGGATCCCCGGAGCGTGGTAGCCGTCGTCATTACTGAGCAGGATCTTCACGGACGCGGTTCGATCTCGGCGAGGAACGCTCCTCGGGAAGGGCGCGACTATACTGGACTAAAACTCCGCGGAGGTAGCGTGTGCGTGGTGGATCCGGAGGATGACCGGCGGCTGTTTCGCGAGGCGGTTCGCGACGTGAAGCGGCTCGATCGCCCGGCTCGAGTGCACGAGCGGCCCAAACCGCGTCCCGCGGCGCGCTTCGCCCGCGCCGACCGGCTGGCCGTGCTCGAAGAAAGTCTGCGTGACGTGCCGTTGGATCCGGCCGTCGAGGGCGGCGACACGCTGGTGTTTCGCCGCCCCGGCGTGCAGCCGGCGGTGCTGCGGCGTCTGCGCCGGGGCGAATACCGCGTCCAGGGCGAGATCGACCTGCACGGGCTCAGCGTGCGCCAGGCCAAAGAGGCGCTGCGGGAATTCCTGGCGGAGGCGCTGCGCCGGAACTGGCGCTGTGTGCGCATCGTGCACGGCAAGGGCCTGCGCTCCGGCCACCGCGGCCCGGTGTTGAAAGGCACCGTCGCCTCCGTCCTGCGCCGCCTCGGGCCAGTGGTCGCATTCGTCTCGGCGCGACCGTCGGACGGCGGCACCGGTGCCGTCTATGTGCTGATTTCCTCCTGATCCGCGAACGCGCACAGCTCACGCAGCACCGCCGTGGCGAACGCGCCGCGGGTCAGGTCGAACTCGAACACCACGGCCCCGGGTTCCAGGTGCGCACGCAGCTCGCGCACTGCTAAACGCAGGCTGCGCCGCTGCGGTTCCATACCCGCCGCCTCGATCAATGCACACGCTCGGGAGTACCCGCCGGCCACGCGCGTCTCCAGTTCCCGCACCGCGCCGGACGAGCCGGGCGTACCGTGCCCCCACAATGGACCGGTAGGGTGGATCTCGAGGCGCTCAGCGCGCTGGCGCAGCGTCGCATCGAGCGCCTCGAGCGCGAAATGACTCCCGCGTCCATCGAGGATGGCGCGATCCCCCGGCTGCAATGTCTCCCAGTTCCCCTGGCGGACGCGCTCGGCGAGCACCGCGTTGAACACCAGACTGCGCGCGGCGGAGAGCACGAAGCCGCGCGCGCTGCCGCGCAACGCGCCCGGATCCTCTGGCAGGTCCCGCAGGTTCGATCCGTGGCGCCCGAAGCGCTGCGGGCCGAAATAGTTCGGGACACCGCGGGCGCGAATCGCGTTCAGGCGCGCCTCGAGCGCTTCGGTCCGGGGCTCCAGACCGCGGACCCGGACACGGAAGCGGTTACCCGCGTGCGCCCCGCGCGGTAGCTTGCGCGTGTGGGCATAGGCCTCGAGCACCTCGAAACACTCTGCCGCGACGCCGGGCCATTCGCCCGCCGTCCGCCGGCGGCGCGGTACGGTGAACCATTGCACCGCCACGGCGTGCCGGTCCTTAAGCCCCGCATAACCGACCTCGAATGGTCGGCAACCGGCCAGGCCCGCCAGTTCGCGCGCCACCCACGCAGTGTTGGCCTCACGCTTGCGCACCTTCAACAGCACGTGCTCGCCAGCGCCGCCCGGCTCGAAGCCAAGCACTTCTTCGACGTGAAAGTCCTCCGGCTCCAGGCGCAGCCGCCCCTCGCCGAGGGGCTCCCCGAGCGCGCGCGGCGGCGCCAGGGCCGGCTCAACCTGCATCGAGCAGCAGCACCACCGCCTGGGCGGCGATACCTTCCGCGCGGCCAAGAAAACCCAGCTTCTCGGTCGTGGTGGCCTTCACATTGACCGCCTCCGGCGCCACCTCGAGCAACTCGGCCAGTCGGGCTCGGATCTGCGCGCGCACCGGCCCGATCTTGGGCCGCTCCGCCAGCACCGTCACATCGGCATTGCCGACACGCAGGCCGCGCTCGGCCAGCATCCGCATCACCGCGCGAACGAACCCGCTGCTGTCGGCGCCCTTCCAGCGCGGATCACTGTCCTTGAAGTGCTCGCCGATGTCGCCAAGACCGGCGGCCCCGAGCAGCGCGTCGGTCAGCGCATGCAGCACCACGTCGCCATCGGAGTGGGCGAGCACGCCGCGATCGTGCGGTACACGCACCCCACCGAGCATCACGTGCTCACCGGGGCCAAAGGCGTGCACATCGAGCCCAGAGCCGATTTTCATGTCCTGCTCTCCAACAATGCGGCGGCCAGCGCCAGATCCGCCATGCTCGTGATCTTCAGATTCGCGGCCGAGCCGGCCACCAGCTTCGGATGCGCGCCGCGCCACTCCATCGCCTGCGCCTCATCGGTGGGCCCATGGCCGGCCTGGTGTGCCCGATCCAGCGCTTCGCGCAACGCACCGTAGCGGAACATCTGCGGCGTGAGCGCCCGCCACAGTCCGCCGCGATCGACCGTCTCGCAGGCGCAACCGTCCCTATCGGCGCGCTTGAGCGTGTCGGCCGCAGGGGTGGCCAGCAACCCTCCGACCGGATGGGTGTGCAGTTCCCCGAGCAGCCGATCGAGATCCGCGCGTCCAAGACACGGCCGGGCGGCATCGTGCACGAGCACCCAATCGGCCTCGCCTGCGCGCGCCGCCAGCGCCGCCAGGCCGCTACGCACCGAGTGGCTACGTTCCGCGCCGCCCGCCGCCGTCATGACCCCCGCGGGCGCGATGTCGCTCCAGTACGGATCGCCCGCGGCGAGGGCCACCACCACGCCAGCGCAGCGCGCATCGCTCAGGAAAGGCGCGAGCGCCCACTCGATGACCGTACGCCCGCACAGCGGCGCATATTGCTTGGGCCGCTGCGCGCCGAACCGGCGGCCAATGCCGGCGGCGGGCATCACCAACCAGTAGCGCATGGATCAGTGGCTCGGACGCGGCGGAAAGCGCGGCGGCTCGACCACCATGTAGAACGTTTCGTGTGGACCGATCATGCCGAGTTCGCTGCGCGCCCGCTCCTCGATGGCGCCGGTGCCGGATTTCAGATCCGCCACTTCGGCCTCCAGGCGCGCATTGCGCCGGGTCAGGCGCTGATCGACCGCCTGCTGCGCGGCCACGGCCCGCTCCAACCGATATACCGAGCGCACGCCCTGACTGGAGATCCAGATGCGGTACTGCAGCAGCAGCAGCGCGGCAAGCATGGCGGCGACAAGTAGCTTCATCAGTAGGCGCTCTCAATTGGCAGCTTACGAGCCCGCGCCCCGCGCGGCAACTGTTCAGCTCCCCGGCCGTGCAGCGAGCAGCGACTCCTCGAACGGACGCGCCTTGGCGGCCGCATCCAGGTCCTTCAGGGTACGCAGCAGCGGCTCGATGCGATCGAGCGGCCAGGCATTGGGCCCGTCGGAGAGCGCTTGGGCCGGATCCGGGTGGGTCTCCAGAAACACTCCGGCGACGCCGGCCGCCACCGCCGCGCGCGCCAGCACGGGCACGAACTCGCGCTGTCCGCCGGAACTGGCGCCGCGTCCGCCGGGCAGCTGCACCGAGTGGGTGGCGTCGAAGATGACCGGACAGTCGCACTCGCGCATCACGGCCAGCGAGCGCATGTCGGCGACCAGGTTGTTGTAGCCGAAGGAGAACCCGCGCTCGCAGACCATGATGGCATCGTTGCCGGTGGAGCGCGCCTTGTCGACCACGTTACGCATCTCCCACGGGGAGAGGAACTGGCCCTTCTTGATGTTGACGGGTTTGCCGCACGCGGCCACCGCCAGGATGAAATTGGTCTGCCGGCACAGGAACGCCGGGGTCTGCAGCACATCGACGACCGCGGCGACTTCCCGCAGCGGGGTGTCCTCGTGCACATCGGTGAGCACCGGCACCCGGAAGGCGCGCCGCACCCCCTCGAGCACCTTCAGTCCCTGCTCGAGTCCCGGGCCGCGGTAGCTGGTACCCGAGGAGCGGTTGGCCTTGTCGAACGAGCACTTGAACACGAACGGCAGGCCGAGCTCGCGGGTGAGCGCCGCGAGACGCCCCGCGACCTCCTGGGTCAACGTCTCGCTCTCGATGACGCACGGGCCGGCGATGACGAGCAGCGGTTGATCGAGTCCGATTGTCGCGCCGGCGAGTTGCATGGATGCTCAGGCGAGCGCGGCCTGCGGCAGGTGCGCGCCGCGGCGCGCGCGCGCGGCGCGGATGAAGCCGGCGAACAGCGGGTGCCCGTCGCGCGGCGTGGAAGTGAATTCCGGATGAAACTGCGTGGCGATGAACCACGGATGGTTGGCCAGCTCGATGAGTTCCACGAGACCGTCGCGCGAGAATCCGCAGAAGCGCAGCCCCGCTTCGCGATAGCGCTCCAGATAGTTATTGTTGAATTCGTAGCGGTGGCGGTGGCGCTCGAGGATCACGTCCTTGCCGTACAGATCCCGCGCGCGGGTGCCGGCCCCGAGCAGCACTTCCTGGGCCCCGAGGCGCATGGTCCCGCCCTTGCCCGAAGCCTCATCGCGAATCTGCGTGCCGTGGGCCTGGTCCTGCCATTCGCTGATCAGGGCGATGACCGGGTGGGCGGAGGCGCGGTTGAATTCCGTGCTGTTGGCCCCGGCCAGCCCGAGCACGTGCCGGCCGAACTCGACGATCGCCAGCTGCATGCCGAGGCAGATGCCCAGATACGGGATGCCGTGCTCGCGCGCGTACCGCACTGCGAGGATTTTGCCCTCGACGCCGCGCTCGCCGAACCCGCCGGGCACCAAAATGGCGTCCATGCCGGCCAGCGCATGCGTCCCGTGCTGCTCGATGTCGGTCGACTCGATGTAGTGGATATTGACGCGGGTGCGAGTCTTGAGCCCGCCGTGCATCAGCGCTTCGTGCAGCGACAGGTACGAGTCGCGGATCTGCACGTACTTGCCCACCATGGCGATGTCCACCTGACCGTCGGGGTTGGCCCTCGCGCCGACCACCTGACGCCAGTCGCTGAGATCGGTGGCGGGCACGTCGAGCCCGAGCTTGCCGACCACGATGTCGTCGAGCCCCTGCTCGTGCAGCAGCAACGGAATCTGATAGATGTCGTCGGCGTCGATCGCCGAGATGACCGCGCGCTCCTCGACGTTGGTGAACAGCGCGATCTTGCGGCGCTGCTCCTCCGGCAACGGATGCCTGCATCGGCACAGCAGCACATCGGGCTGGATGCCGATGCCGCGCAGCTCCTTGACCGAATGTTGCGTCGGCTTGGTCTTGATCTCGCCCGAGCCCCCCACCACCGGCACCAGCGTCAGATGCAGGTAGATGCAGCGGCTGTGCCCGAGCTCCACGCCGAGCTGGCGGATCGCCTCGAGGAACGGCAACGACTCGATGTCGCCGACCGTACCGCCGATCTCCACCATGCACACGTCCGCGCCTTCGGCGCCGAGCTGTATGCTGCGCTTGATCTCATCGGTGATGTGCGGAATCACCTGCACGGTCGCCCCCAAGTAATCGCCGCGGCGCTCCTTGGCGATCACCCGCTCGTAGATGCGGCCGGTGGTGAAGTTGCTGTTGCGCCCGGTGGTGGTGCGCACGAAACGCTCGTAATGACCGAGGTCCAGATCGGCTTCCGTGCCGTCGCAGGTGACGAACACCTCGCCGTGCTGGAACGGACTCATGGTCCCGGGGTCGACGTTGATGTACGGGTCGAGCTTGACCATCGCGACTTTCAATCCGCGCGCCTCGAGAATGGCGCCGAGCGAGGCACTCGCGATGCCCTTACCAAGGGAGGACACGACGCCGCCGGTGACGAATACGAATCGCGTCATAAGATAAGTTGAATCAGGATAGCCCGCCGCTGCAGGCACCGCCGGGGTGCCCGTGTCTGCTCGAACGACGGGCCGGCAGATTAGCACATCAGCGCGGCGCGTGGGGCCCCTTGTGCCAGATCAGGCGCGCGCGTCGGCGCGCGGCGCCACGCGCGCGCACGCTGGCATCGATCCACAGGTCCGCGGCGGCAATGAGCTCGCCGGCACGGAACAGCAGCGGCAGCCGGGCGCGCTCGGCCGGCGGCACGCGTGCTTCCTGCAGCAGACTCTTCAGTGCACGGCGCGCACCGCCCGGGCGCACGCGCAGGCGCTCCCCGCCGCGCCGCCAGCCAACCCGCAGACACTCCCCGAGCGCATCCAGATCGAGCGGCCCATGCACATCGCGACGCAGCTCGAGGACCCCACAGCCGTGCGGCAGCTCGCAGCGCGCCGACGCACCGAAGTCCCACACCATCTCCGGCGGCGGCGTGAACGGCTCGGGCGCCTCGGCCACGCCGGCGATCCGCAACAGATCCGCATGCCGCTCGATGCGCGCGGCGCGCCAGGCGACATGCGGATGAGCATCCGGGCGCGCATCGATCATGGCGCCCGCGATCTGCTCGAGCCGCCGGGCATCCGGCAACGTGTGCCCTCTGCGAGCGATCCAGTAGCGCAGCGCATTGCGCCGCCGCGGCGGGTCGAGCGCGCGCAGCGCCTTCACCGACAGCGCCGCTCCGTCGCTGGCGCGCTCGACGTCGGCGCGCCCGAGCGACTCGAGCAGCTGTTGGCCTTCGGCGGCATGCCGAGCGGTGCGCGCCACCGCCGCGGCCACCGAGCTCCAGCGCGCGCGCACCGCCGGCAGTACCTGGCGGCGCAGGTAGTTGCGATCGAAGCGCTCATCGGCATTGGAGGGATCGACCACCACCGGCAGCTGCTGTGCGGTCAGCCACTGCTCGAGCTGCGCGCGCGTGAAGCCAAGCAGCGGCCGGGCGAGCCACGTCGGACCGAAGGGCGCCAGCGCCGGCATCGCCGCCAGCCCGGCCAGCCCGCAGCCGCGAAACAACTGCAGCAACACCGTCTCGAGCTGATCGTCCTGAGTATGGGCGGTGAGCAGCACTTCGCCGGGCGCAAGCGCCGCACCGAGCGCACGGTAGCGTGCCACGCGGGCGGCCTGCTCCGGCGACTCGCCCCTGGCCGCGGCCACCTCGATGCGCACCACCCGCAGCGGCACACCGAGCCGGCGCGCGAGCGCCCGGCACTGCCGGCTCCAGTGACGCGAGTCCGGGTGCAGGCCATGATCGACATGCAGCGCGCGCAGGGCCAATCCCCGCGGTCGGGCGGCCGCGAGCGCGGCCAACAGCGCGGTCGAGTCGATCCCGCCGCTCACAGCCACGCACAGCCGCACGCGCGGAAATTCCGGCAGCAGCACCTCCAGACGCGCGAGCAACGCCGCGCCGCCGAAGCCCTGGAGCCGGCGTACGCTGCCGCGCCGCTCGCCGCTCACCGCGCCCGCCCCGCCCTTCTCACGACGAGCTCTCCCCGTAGACGCCGAAGCCGGCGATGCGCGCATCGCGCGCGCTGCGCACGGCCTCGATCGGCTGGGCCGCGAGCGCATCCAGGTGGCGCAGAACCGCAGCCTTGAGCGCGGCAGCCGCAGCAATCGGATCGCGGTGCGCGCCCCCCAGGGGCTCCTCGATGACCTCGTCGACCAGAGCCAGGCGGTTAAGCTGCGCGGCCGTCATGTTCAGCGCCTCGGCCGCCGCCTCACGCTTGTCCTGGCTCTTCCACAGGATCGACGCGCAACCCTCCGGCGAGATCACCGAGTAGGTGCTGTATTGCAGCATCAACAGGCGATCGCAGACCCCGATGGCGAGCGCCCCGCCCGAGCCGCCCTCGCCCGTGACCACCGTGACGATGGGCACATTGAGCAGCGACATCTCGAGCAGGTTGAGCGCGATCGCCTCGCTCTGTCCGCGCTCCTCGGCACCGACGCCCGGATAGGCCCCCTGGGTGTCGATCAGCGTCAGCAGCGGCAGAGCGAATCGCTGCGCGAGGTGCATCAGCCGCAGCGCCTTGCGATAGCCCTCCGGCCGCGGCATGCCGTAGTTGCGCCGCACACGCTCCTTGGTGTCGCGGCCCTTCTGGTGGCCGATGATCATGATCGGCCGCCCCTCGATGCGCGCCACGCCGCCGACGATCGCCGCGTCGTCGGCATACATACGATCACCGTGCAGTTCGTGAAACTCGCTGCAGATCGCCCCGATGTAATCGAGCGTGTAGGGCCGCTGCGGATGGCGCGCCAGCTGCGTGACCTGCCAGGGAGTGAGGCTCGCGAAGATGCTGGTGGTCAGCTGGCGGCTCTTGGCCTGCAACCGGCCAATCTCCTCCTGGATGTTGACTTCCGGGTCGGAGGTGACGTGTTTGAGCTCCTCGATCTTCGCTTCGAGCTCGGCGATGGGCTGTTCGAAATCCAGAAAGGCGACGGCCATGCGCTGTCCCGCGGTAGTTTGAAGCTGGGCGCGAGCGTACGGGCCCCGTCAGCGAGGCGCAAGCGCCGCCCGCTCAGCCCCCGTCGGCCGAGCGCTGCGGTCCCGCCGGGCTTGCCGCGTACAGCACCTTGATCGCGGCAGCGCCGAGCAGCTCCTCGAGCGTCGCGATCAGCTCCGCGGACGGTTGCACGCTCCACTGCGGCGCCAGCGCGAGCAGCCCGCGGGCGAGGCGGCCGGAGTACTCGATGACGATCGGACACGGTCCGGGCCGGAAACGCTCGAGCCGTTGCGCCAGCTGGTCCTGCAGCGCCGCGCCGTCGGCGCGGGCCGGCCAGCGCAGCACGATGCGCCGCGCCTGCTGCTCGCACACCTTGGCCAGATCGCTCAACCGGCGCACCGTGAGCCGCCACGCGTCGGCGAACTCGTCGAAGCGTAGCTGGCCCTCGGCGAGCACCAGCGCGTCCTTGCAGATCAGCTCGCGGTATGTCTGGTACTGCTCCTCGAACAGACTCGCTTCGAGCCGGCCGGTGGCGTCATCGAGCGTCACGATCACACGCGGCCCGCGCTTGCGCACCTCGTCGATCAGCCCGGCGACGCTCACCACGCGTGCGCCGCGCGCGCGTCCGCCGCCCATGCCGCCGGCGGGGCAATCCTCCAGCAGAGCGCCGATGCGGTGACTCACCACCTGCTGCAGCCCCGCTTCGAGGGCGGCGATCGGGTGGCCGGTGAGATACAACCCGAGCGTGTCGCGCTCCCCGGCCAGGCGCTTGGACTGCGGCCACTCCGGCACTTCGGCGGCGGCGGGGTTCACGGCGGGCGGCAGGTCCGGCTGCGCGGCGGCGAGCCCGAACAGATCATCCTGGCCGGCGCGGCTCGCCTTGGAGTTTTGCTCGCCGAGCTGCATCGCCGCCGGCAATTGCTCCATGAGCGCGGCACGGCTGGCGCCGAGCGCATCGAGGCTGCCGGAGCGCAGCAGCGCCTCGAGCACCCGCCGGTTGAGCTTGTGCAGCTCGAGCCGGCGGCACAGCTCCTGCAAAGAAGCGAACGGTCCGTGCGCCTCGCGCTCGGCGATCAGCGTCTCGGCCGCGCCCCGCCCAACGCCGCGGATGGCGCCGAGCCCATAGCGGATGGCGCGCCCCTCGGCGGTAAACGCGTACTGCGAGGTATTGACGTCGGGCGGCAGCACCGTGAGGTCCATGGCGGCGCACTCGCGGATCAGGATGACCACCTTGTCGGTGTGATCCATGTCCGCCGACAACATCGCGGCCATGAACTGCGCCGGATAGTGCGCTTTGAGGTAGGCGGTCTGATAGGAGAGCAGCGCGTACGCGGCGGCGTGCGACTTGTTGAAGCCGTAGCCGGCGAATTTCTCCATCTGGTCGAAGATCGCGTTGGCGACAGGTGCGCTGATACCGCGCCCGGCCGCGCCCGCGACGAACACACCGCGCTGCTTGGCCATCTCCTCGGGTTTCTTCTTGCCCATGGCGCGGCGCAGCAGATCGGCACCGCCGAGCGTGTAGCCGGCCAGGCGCTGGGCGATCTGCATCACCTGCTCCTGATAGACGAACACGCCGTAGGTGACGCCAAGCACCTCTTTCATGTCCGGATGCAGGTACTCGGGCTGCTTGCCGTGCTTGCAGGCGACGTATTCCGGGATCAGCTCCATGGGACCGGGTCTGAACAGCGCGCCGAGGGCGATCAGGTCCTCGAACCGGTCGGGCTTGGCATCCTTGAGCAGCCGCTGCATGCCGCTCGATTCGAACTGGAAGACCGCCACGGTGCGCGCCCGCTTCAGCACCCGCTCGTAGGTGAGCGGATCATCGAGGGGAATCTTGCTGATCTCGAGCGGTGCCTCCCCCGAGCGCGCGCGCAGCGCATTGATCGACTTCACCGCCCAATCGATGATGGTGAGCGTGCGCAGGCCGAGAAAGTCGAATTTCACCAGTCCGGCCGCCTCGACATCGTCCTTGTCGAATTGCGTCACGACGCTGCCGCCCTCGGCATCGCAGTACAGGGGCGCGAAATCGGTCAGCACCGAGGGTGCGATCACGACCCCGCCGGCGTGCATGCCGGCGTTGCGGGTCAGACCCTCGAGCGAGCGCGCCAGGTCGATCAGCCCGCGCACCTCATCCTCGCGCTCGTAGAGCTGCTTGAGCTCCGGCTCCTTCTCGAGCGCTGCATCGAGCGTAATGCCGAGCTCGAACGGAATGAGCTTGGCGATCTTGTCGACGTAGCCGTAACTCATGCCGAGCACGCGTCCGGCGTCGCGCACCACGGCCTTGGCCGCCATGGTGCCGTAGGTGATGATCTGCGAGACGCGCTCCCGGCCGTAACGCTGCGCGACGTACTCGATCACGCGGTCGCGCCCTTCCATGCAGAAATCGACGTCGAAGTCGGGCATGGAAACGCGCTCGGGGTTCAGGAAACGCTCGAACAACAGGTCGTAACGCAATGGATCGAGGTCGGTAATTCCGAGGCTGTAGGCCACTAGCGAGCCGGCGCCCGAGCCGCGCCCCGGACCGACCGGTACACCGTGTTCGCGCGCCCAACGGATGAAGTCCGCGACGATCAGGAAGTACCCGGCGAAGCCCATCTGACAGATGACCTCGAGCTCGGACTCCAGACGCTTGTGGTAGGCCGCCGTCCCGGCGTGCTGGAGGCGCGCCGGCGCGGCAGGCTGCCGGTCCCCCTCACCGACACCGCTGTGCGGCCGAGCCGCTGGCGCGTCCGTCCGCCCATCCTCCTCGAGCCGCCGCTCGAGACCGGCTGCGGCCTGTCCGCGCAGGAAATCCTCGGCGCGCCCCTCCCCGGGAACCGGATAGGCCGGCAGACGCGGCCGACCGAGCTCGAGCACCAGCGCGGTACGCCGGGCGATCTGCACGGCATTCGCGAGCGCTTCGGGAATGTCGGCGAAGCGCTCGGCCATCTGCGCGGCGGTGCGCAGGAACTGCTCGGGGGTGTAACGGCGGGTGCGGGTGGCATCGGCCAGCGGCCGGCCCTCGTGAATGCACACGCGCGCTTCGTGCGAGTCGAAATCCTCGCGCCTGAGGAAGCGCACGTCATTGGTGGCGACAACGGGCACGCCGCGCCGCGTGGCCAGATCGAGCGCGGCGCTGATGTAGGCCTCCTCGCCCGGACGGCCCAGCCGCTGCAGCTCGAGGTAGTACCGCTCCGGCAGCAGTGTCTGCCAGTACTCCAGAGCGGCTCGCGCATCGGGCTCACGGCCGTTAACGAGCGCGCGGCCCACATCTCCCTCGGCGGCGCAGGACAATCCGATCAGTCCGGCGAGGCTCTGCGGCGTCAGCCATTCGCGCGCGATCATCGGCACGCCGCGCTGCTGGCCCTCCAGATACGCGCGGCTGACCAGGCGCGTGACGTTGCGATAGCCGTGCTGCGATTGGCACAGCAGGGTCAGGCGGCTCGGCGGCTGGCGCTCGCCGCTCTCGCGCACCAGCAGATCGACTCCGACCACCGGCTGCACGCCGCGCGCGAGCGCGGCGCGATAGAACTTGACCATCGCGAACAAGTTGTTCTGGTCGGTCACCGCCACGGCCGGCATGCCCGCGGCGGCCACCGTCTCGATCAGTTGCGGCACACGTACCACGCTGTCGATGAGCGAATACTCGGTGTGCAGGCGCAGATGGACGAACTCGGCGGCCATGGCGCTCAATCCCGGCGCGGCGGCGCGCAACCCGGCGCGGGCGCTGCGGCCCTGAACTGCGCCGCCGCCGCGCGCACCGGCGCAAACGACAGCCGATGCTCGCTCGAGGGCCCGAGCCTGCGCAGCGCCGCCAGATGCGCCGCCGTGCCATAGCCCTTGTGGCGCGCGAAGCCGTAGCCGGGATAGCGCCCCTCGAGCTCGCGCATCAGCGCGTCGCGATGCGTCTTGGCAAGGATGGAAGCGGCGCTGATGGCCGGCACCAGCGCATCACCGCCGACAATCGTCTCGACTGTGCAGCCGAGGTCGGCCAGTTGCGGCGCGCGGTTGCCGTCGATGCACACGTGCGTCAGCGGGACGCCGAGCGCGAGCAACGCCCGGCGCATCGCCAACAGCGTCGCCTGCAGAATATTCAGCGTGTCGATTTCTCCGCGGTCGGCGCTGCCGATCGCCCAGGCGCGGGCGCGCGCGCGAATGAGCGGGGCGAGCCGCTCGCGCCGCGGCTCGCTCACACGCTTGGAGTCATCGAGTCCGTCGATGGGACGGCACGGATCGAGAATGACCGCCGCGGCCACCACCGGCCCGGCGAGCGGTCCACGGCCGGCCTCATCGACCCCCACGATCGACTCGTGCCGCACGGCGGCGAACGCCGGGCTCATGCCATCTCACCTCGCGCGCCCAGCCGCGCCACGCGCACCACAGCGTCTGCGGCCCGTCCCGCCCCGCCGCGGCGCAACTCACGGTGAATCCGCTCGAACTCGACCGACAGCGTGCGGCGATAGTCGGCGTCCTCCAGACGTTCCAGCAGCGCCGCGCCCAGCGCCGCGCCGCTCACCTGCTGTTGAAAGAACTCGGGGACGAATGCCCGGCCGAGCAACAGATTGGGTTGTGAAAAATACGGCACCGTCACCAGCCGTAATCTGCGCAGCGCGTACGTGGTCAGTGCGCCCAGGCGATACGCCACGACCATCACCCGGCGCGACAGCAACGTCTCGAGTGTAGCGGTTCCGGAGGCCACGAGGGCACCGTCACAGGCGGCCAGCGCCGTCTGCGCCTGGCCATCGATCACAATTACATCTGGGATATCTTCTAGTTGAGACAACTTTCTCAGAAATATCTCACGTGTGCGCGCGCTCGCCATGGGCGCCACGAAGCGCACATCGGGCGCCCGCCGGGCGATCCAGGCCGCCGCCGCGGCAAAATCCGCGCTCAGCCGCTCGACTTCCCCGAGGCGGCTGCCCGGCAACAGTGCCACGACCAGCTGCTCTGGCGCGAGGCCGAGTTCGGCGCGCGCGCCGCGCCGATCCACCTCCAGCGGTATCTGGTCGGCCAGGGGATGGCCGACGAATTCAGCCTCCACCCCCTGACGGCTGTAGAAGCCGGCCTCGAACGGCAGTAGACACAACACCAGATCGCAGGCGCGGCCGATCTTGCGTACCCGACTCTGCCGCCAGGCCCAGACCTGCGGGGCAACGTACTGCACGGTGGGAATGCCACGGGCCCGCAGCCGCTTCGCGAGACCCACGTTGAACGCGGGCGCATCGATGCCGATGAATACGTCGGGCCGTGCCGCGACGAAGCGTCGTGTAAGCGTGGCGCGCAACCGCATCAGGCGCGGCAAGTGCGGCAGTACTTCCGTGAGGCCCATGACCGCGAGCGTCTCGGCGTCTTCCCAGGCCTCACAGCCGGCGGCCTGCATCTTCGGTCCGGCCACCCCGAAGCACTGCAGGTCCCCGACCCGCTCGCGCAGCGCCGCGATCAGCGCCGCGCCCAACTGGTCCCCGGAGGACTCGCCGGCGACGATTCCCACACGCAACTGCGCGCGCGCCACCGCCGGGCCGTCCGCGGCGCGCCGCCCGGCGGCTAGATCATCGCACGATGCTGCGGCCACTGTGGCGGATGAACTCGATGAACATGTTCACTTCAGGCTGCTCGGCGCCGACGGACTCGAGCCGGGCCAGCGCATCGACCAGGCGCAGATCGCTGCGATAGACGATCCGGTAGGCCTCGCGAATGTTGCGGATCTGCGCCGGGCCAAACCCGCGCCGCTTCAGGCCCTCCGAATTGATCGCGTGCGGCACCGCGGGATTGCCCGCCACCATCAAGTACGGCGGCACATCACGGGTCACGATGGCCCCGCCGGCAAGAAAGGCGTGCGCGCCGACCTTGCTGAACTGATGCACGGCCGTCAGCCCGCCGAGGATCGCCCAATCACCGATCTCCACGTGGCCGCCGAGCGCGGCACAGTTGGCGAACACCGTGTTGCTGCCGACCACGCAGTCGTGCGCCACGTGCGCGTATGCCATGAATAGGTTGTCATTGCCGATGCGGGTGACGCCCCGGTCATGCGCCGTGCCGCGATTGACCGTGGTGAACTCGCGGAACACGTTGCGGTCGCCGATCTCGAGCCAGGTCGGCTCGCCGCGATACTTCATGTCCTGCGGCGCGTCGCCGATCGATGCGAACTGGAAGACGCGATTGTGCGCGCCGAGCCGTGTCGGGCCGTTGATCACCACGTGGGGACCGACCACGGTGCCACCGCCGATGGTGACTTCCGGACCGATGACGCTGAACGGGCCCACCGTGACGTCGGGTGCGAGTTGCGCCCGCGGCGAGACCACGGCACGCGAGTCGATCACTTGCCGGCCTCCGGAGTCACCATGATCTGCGCGTGCGCCACCTCGGCACCGCCGACGCGGGCACTGGTGGAGAAACGCCAGATGCCGTGCAGACAGCGATCCAAATTCGCCTCCAGTATGAGCTGATCGCCCGGCTCGACCGGCTTGCGGAACCGCGCCTTGTCGATGCCGACGAAGTAGAACCGGCTGTCCTCGTGCGGCACCGTGTTGGAGCTGAGGAAAGTCAGGATCCCCGCGGTCTGCGCCAGCGCCTCGATGATGATCACTCCCGGCATGACAGGGCGGCTCGGAAAATGTCCGGGGAAGAACGGCTCGTTGAACGTGATGTTCTTCAGCGCGCGGATGCTCTTTCCGGCCTGCCACTCGAGCACCCGATCGACCAGCATGAACGGATAGCGGTGCGGGAGCAGCCGCAGGATGGCGTGAATATCGAGTTGCGCTTCAGTCATCGTCCTCTTCTTCCAGGTCCTGCGCAGGCGCCGCGCGCCGCTCGAGCGCCCTCAGTCGCTCGGCAAGCGATTCGATGCGCTTGAACCGCGCCACCAGACGCCGCCAGAGCTGTGCCTGCTCGTAGGGGATTCCGCCGGAGTATACCCCCGGCCGCGTAATCGAATGGCTGACCATGGTGCAGCCGGTGATCACCGCCTCATCGCAGATCGTCAGATGGCCGCCGATGCCAACCTGCCCGCCGATCATGCAGCGGCTGCCGATGGTCGTGCTGCCCGAGACGCCGACGCATGCCGCCAGAGCGGTGTGCGCCCCGATCCGCACGTTGTGGCCAATCTGGATGAGGTTGTCGAGCTTGACACCCTCCTCGATCACGGTGTCCTCGATCGCGCCGCGATCGATGGTGGTGTTGGCCCCGATCTCCACGTCCGCGCCGATGCACACCGAGCCGGTCTGGGGCACCTTCAGCCAGCGCCCCCCCTCCGGTGCGAACCCGAAGCCGTCGCCGCCGATCACCGCCCCCGGCTGCGCCACCGTGCGCGCTCCGATGCGCACGCCGCGGCACAGCGTGACGCGAGCGACCAGCCGCACATCCTCGGCAATGCGCACCCCGCTCTCGAGCAGGCACTGGGGGCCAATGTAGGCGCGGGCGCCCACCACCGCCCCCGCACCAATCACGCTCAGCGCACCGATGTGCGCGCTGGGGTCGATGTGGGCATCGGCAGACACGACCGCCGAGGGATGGATCCCGCTGGGGCCCAACGGCTCCGGGTGCAGCAGCGCGCAGATGCGCGCGAAGGTTGCATGGGGATTGACGCAGACCAGCGCCGCAGCCGGACAGGCCGCGGCACTTGCCGCATCGAGCACCACCACCCCGGCCCGCGTGGCCGCGAGCTCGGCCCGGTAGCGCGGATTGGCGAGAAAGGCCACCGCGCGCGCATCGGCACTGGAGAGCGTCGCCACCCGCTCGACCGTGAGACTCGGATCTCCGCGCAGCTCACAGCCAAACCGGACCGCGAGCTCGCCGATCGAGACGCTCATCGCACGGGAAAGCCGATCAGTGAGCCGGCGCCGGAGCCTTGAGCACCTTCAGCAGCGCGGGCGTGAGATCCATGCCGTGGTCGGCATAGATCACTCCATTGGCCAGCACCAGGTTGTAGCCGTGCGCGGCGGCATACTGCTGCACCGCCTGCGCCACGGACTTCTGCACCTTGGTGAACAGCTCGTCCCGGCGTGTGTTGAGCGCCTGCTGCGTCTGCAGGGACTCTTTGCGGAAAGCCTCGAGCTTCTCACGCAAGTCGAGTTCGGCCTGCGCCACTTGGTCCTGGGTCATGGTCGCCTGGTTGCGCTGCAGATTCGCCTGCTTCGCCCGCAGGGCCTTCGCTTCGGCCTGCAACTGCTTCTGTTTGGGCAGGAATTCGGCACGCAGCGCCGCCAGCGCGGCCTTGTACTGCGGCGAGGACTGCACCAGCACGCCGTAATTGACCACCCCGACCTTCAGCGTCGCGGCCTGCACCTGCGCGGCTGCCAGTCCCATGACCAGCATTCCGACGGCGATGATCCAACCCATTGAACGGCTTCTGCTCGAGCACTTCACGGAAAACCACCTCGTGGAACTGACGGAAAAAAACCTATCGGCGTGGATGCCCCGCTTCGCGGGCGCATTATTTGACCATTGTACCACCAGCCGGGCCGCCCTGCCCGCAGGGGGGGGCGGGCGGGCGCTAGAACGCCTGCCCGACCGTGAACTGGAAGCCCTGGGTCTGGTCGCCCCAGGTGTTGAACGTCGCACGCTTGGCATTGAGCGGCACGCCGTAGCTGAACCTGAACAAGCCCATGGGCGACATCCACTCCACCGCCACGCCGACCGAGCGCCTCAGGCTCCCGATGCCGTGGAAATGATAGTAGACCGGCGTGACGTTGTCCGGCTCGAAGAAATGCACGCTATTGCCGGTGTAAAAGACATTGCCCATATCGAAGAACAGAGCCACTTGCGCCGTCTGGCGCCATTTCTTCGGGATCGGCAGCAGCAGCTCGTTCTGGCTGACGATATCGAAATTACCCCCATAGGGATTGCCGAACTGGTCGCGCGGCCCGAGCCAGTCGGAGCGGAAGCCACGCACCGAATCCGGTCCGCCGCCATAGAACAGCCGGTACGGCGGCAACCCGCTGGTGCCGTCGATACCGTTGCCGAAATCGCTGCGCTCGTAGAACGACAGTATGAAATGGCGCCACAGCGGCACGTACAACTGGTAATCCAGGCTCGCCACGAAGTACTGCACCGGCCCGCTGCCGGGGATGGTGATGCTGCCGTTCAGCGCCAGGCGCTGGCCGCGGGTCGCGAACAGGGTGCGGTTGCGGTCATCGAACTGATAGCCGAGCAGTAGCTGCGTATCGTAATAGTTCGTGCCGAACAGTTGGTACTCGTCGTTCGCGTAGTCCTCGCGCACCAGGTCGGTATACGGGTGGCCGTTCTGCCGCACCCACTGCACCGCCTGCTCGGAGCTGTCGAGCGAGCTGGTCAGCAGCTGGGCATCCTCGAAGGAGGCGCCAAACGACAGGTACTGGAACGCGCTGATCGGGTAGCTCCACTCTGGGCCCAGATTGATCGTCGTGGAGTTGAACTGCGAGGACGAGGAGACGAACTGCGTCGAGTCGTTGTAACTCAAGGAAAGCGTCTGCGACACGCCGTTCTGGGTGATGAACGGATTCGTATAGCTGATGTCGTACAGCTTCTCGAACGCCCCGCCGGACAAATCGACGTTCAGCTCGTTGCCGGTGCCGAGGAAATCGGCGTCGCCGAAGTTCGCGTTCAGCATCAGCTTGTAAGTGGCCGAATAGCCGAGGCCGCCCGACAGCTGCGCCGCCGGTCCCTGCGTGATCTTGTAATTGACGTTCACCTCGTCCGGCGAGCCCGGCACCCGCTGCTTCGAATACGTCACGTGTTTGACGTACGGCAGGCGCTCGAGAAACAGCTTGCCGCGCTCGAGCGAGGCGTTGGAGAGCCAGCCGCCCTCGAGCTGATACAGCTCGCGCCGCAGCACCTTGTCGTTGATGGCGGTCTCACCCGTGAACGTGATATGGCGCACGTACACCCGGTCGCGCGGATCGACGTAGAACGTGAGCTCGACCTGATGGGTCTTGTTGTCCGGCGTCGGCACCGGGTCCACCTTGGCGAACGCGTAGCCGTACTCGCCGAGGCGGTCCTCGATGAGTTTCTGCGTATTGCGGATCAGCGCCCGGTTGAATACCTCTCCGGGGTGCACCTCCACCAGCCGCTCGAGCTGACGCTTGGGCACCACGAACGTCCCGGCCAGCTTGACCTTCGAGATGCGGTAGACGTCGCCCTGCTTGATGTCGATGTTGACGTAGATGTTCTTCCGGTTCGGACTGATCTGCACCTGCGTGGAGCGAATCGCGAAATTCGCGTAGCCGCGATTCATGTAGAAATTGCGCAGCCGCTTCAGATCCCCCTTCAGGGCCGAGCGCGAGTAGCGGTCGTCGTCGTTGTACCAGGACAGCCAGCCGGGGGTCTTCAGATGAAAGCGCTTGAGAATCCTCCCCTGCGGGAATCGGGTGTCGCCCACGACGTCGATCGAGCGGATGACGGCGCGCGAGCCCTCGGCGATTTTGATCTTGATCTTCACCCGGTTGTCCGTCTCCGGAATCACCTTGGTGTTGATCCGCACCCCGTACTTGCCCCGGCTGTAGTACATGTGGTTCAGATAGCCGGTGACCTCGCTCAACACCGAGCGGTTGAAGATCTTGCCCGGCGCGAGGCCCACGTTGCGCAGGGACTTCATCAGGTTCTTGGTCTTGATCGCCTTGTTGCCGGTGACCGTGAAGCTCTCGATCGACGGCCGCTCCATCACCACCACGATCAGGGTGCTTCCCTGGCGGCGCATCTCGATGTCGCGGAAGAAGCCGGTGTGGTACAGCGCCACGATCGCCCGGCGGATCTTCGCCGGCGTCAGCTCCTCGCCGATGTTGATCGGCAGATAGTTGAACACCGTGCCTTCGGAGATGCGCTGCAGCCCCTCCACCTTGATGTTGCCCACGGTGAAATCCGCCGCATGCGGCGGGACACTGCCCTGCGCCATGGCGAGCGCCGAATGGACGGCGAGCGCAACGGCGGCGAGCGCCAAGCGACCCTTCATACGGCGAACACCCGATTTGTCACGTAGCGGAACATTTGACCCCGATCTATTGCGTCGATCACGTGTATTCCCCCCCCGCGCCCCGGCCGGTAAAGCGGCGCGGAACGGAGCGGACCTCGATTCGGGCCCGGCTTCAATCTGTGCAAGGGTCAGCCAAACTGGCGGGCGATGTCATTGAACACCGCCACCCCCATCAGAAGAATCAGCAGCGCGATTCCCACTTGCTGGCCGATGATCTGGGCGCGCTCCGACAGCGGCGCCCCCTTGACCCACTCGATGATCTGAAACAGGATCTGCCCGCCGTCGAGCACCGGAATCGGCAGCAGATTGAGAAAGCCCAGCTCCATCGAGATGAGCACAAGGAAGCTGACGAACGAGCCGGGTCCGGCGCTGGCCGACTGGCCGGCATCCTCGGCGATGGTGAGCGGCCCGCCGATGTTTTTGATCGATACCCGGCCGAGCGCCATGCGCCACAACAGGCGCGCCTGCAGCACTGTCAGCGTCCAGATACGGCCCGCGGCATGCGCGAGCGCCCCGAGCGGCCCGAGCGGCGCGGTCTGGACCATGCCGGGCGGATAGCGGATCGTCATGGGCTGCGCCGCCTCGATGCGTCCAATGACCCGCCCGTCGACCGTGACCGGCTGGGTCGTGACATCAACGGTCCGCTCCAGAGCCCCGCGCCGATAGGTAATGGCGAGTGTCTTGCCTGGATTGGGACTCACGGCCGCCACCAGGTCCTGGAAGTCCTTCATGGCATGACCGTCGACCGCGACGATCCGATCGCCGGCGCGCAGCCCGGCGCGCGCCGCCGGTCCCCCGGGGAGCACCTCGCCCAGTACCGGCGGAATCATCGGCTCCCAAAAATGCATCCCCAAGCCGTGCAGCGGGTCCTTCGGGCCGGTGAGCGCGCGGCGCTGCGTCGGATTACGCACATCCAGATCTAGCACGCGCGTGCCCCCACCCTTGGGGCGCACGGTCATGTGCGCATCGCCGTTGCCGCTCATCACATCGAGCAGGCGCAGTACCACCTGACGCTGGCTGTCGACCGGCACACCGTTGATCGCGACGATCCGATCGCCCCGGCGCACCCCGGCGCGCTCGGCAATCGAGCCGGCCTGCACATGGCCGATCACCGGCAGATAGCGGGTCATGCCGCTCGCCCACAATATGACGGCCAGTGCCCCGATCGCGAATATGAAATTGAAGCCGGGACCGGCGAGCAGCACCAGAATGCGCTTCAGCGGCGGCTGGCGCGTGAACGAGCGGGAAAGCTCCTCCGGCGCGACCGGCCCCTCGCGCTCATCGAGCATCTTGACGTAGCCCCCGAGTGGAATGGGGCAAATCCAGTACTCGATCTGATCGCGCTTGCCGCGCCAAGAGATGATGGGCTTGCCGAACCCCACCGAAAAGCGCAGCACCTTGAAGCCGAGACGACGGGCCACCCAATAGTGACCGAACTCGTGCACCGTGACCAGCAGGCTCACGGCGACCAGGAACCACAGCAGATACCACAGCGCCGTCATGCGCCCGCACTCCCGACCGAGACCTTCTCACCGGCGTGAATACGCTCCTCGATACACGCGTGCGCGAGCCGGCGCGCCTCAGCATCGGCGGCCGTGACATCGTCCAAACCGCCAATGGGTCCCGCCGGAGCGCGTGTGATCACCTCTTCAATGACCGAGGCGATGCCGGGAAAGTTCAACCGCCGCTCGAGGAAGGCGTGCACCGCCACTTCGTTGGCCGCGTTCAGCGCCACCGGCGTGAGGCCGCCGGCGCGCGCGGCCGCTTGCGCCAGGCGCAGGCTGGGGAAACGCTCCGGGTCGGGCGCGCGGAAGTCCAACCTCGCCGTTTTGACCAGATCGAGGAACGCGACGCCTGAGCTCATGCGCTCAGGCCACGCCAGCGCATGTGCGATCGGTGTCCGCATGTCGTGCGAGCCGAGCTGGGCGAGCATCGAGCCGTCGACGTACTCGACCAGCGAGTGCACGATGCTCTGTGGGTGAATGACGATGTCGACCCGCTCGGGTGTCAGCCCAAACAGGAAACACGCCTCGATCAACTCCAGGCCCTTGTTCATGAGGGTGGCCGAATCGACCGAAATCTTGCGGCCCATCACCCAGTTCGGATGCGCGACCGCCGCCTCCGGCGTCGCTCCCGCAATGGCTTGCGCGCTCCAGTCGCGAAACGGCCCCCCCGAGCAGGTGAGCAGCAGGCGGCGCACGCCGCTCGGGGCCTCCCCGGCGCTGGTCCCGTGCGGCAGACACTGAAAGATGGCGTTGTGCTCGCTGTCGACCGGCAGGAGCACCGAGCCGCCCGCGCGTACCGCCTCCATCAGCAGCGGGCCGGACATGACCAGGGATTCCTTGTTGGCGAGCAGCAGCCGCTTGCCGGCGCGCGCCGCCGCGAGCGTCGAGGGCAACCCCGCCGCCCCAACGATCGCCGCCATGACGCACTCGGCCTCGGGCAGGGTCGCCAACTCGAGCAGACCGTCCGGTCCGGCCAGCACACGCGTGCCGCGCGCCGCATCACCGAGGCGCGCCTGGAGCTCCCGGGCCGCGCCGGCGTCGGCGAGCGCCGCATAGGCCGGGCGATGGCGCCGGATCTGCTCGGCAAGCTTCTCAGTGCTGCGGTGGGCGCCGATGCCGATCAGGCGGAAGCGCTCTGGGTGGCGCGCGAGCACATCCAGGGTGTTCTCACCGATCGAGCCGGTAGAGCCGAGAACCACCACCCCAATCATGACATGACCCCCATCATCGTAAGACCGAGCAACAGCACCGGAGCGGCCCCGGTCAGGCTGTCGATGCGATCCATGACCCCGCCGTGCCCCGGAAAGAGCCGGCCACTATCCTTCACCCCAGCGAAGCGCTTCAGCAGACTCTCGGTCAGGTCTCCCACGATTGAAAAGCCCGCCGCCGCCAGGCACAGCACCACGAAGCGCCCCAGGGGCACACTGAACCAGAAACTGCCGGCGATCGCCACCGGAATGCACGAGAGAATGCCGCCGAGCGCCCCTTCCCAGGTCTTGGCCGGCGAGACCCGCGGCGCCAACCGCCGCCGCCCGAAGCGTCGGCCCGTGAAGTACGCGCCGATATCCGCCACCCATACCAGAAGCAGGCAGAACAGCACCCACTCGGCACCACGCACCCCATCGAGGCGCAGCCGCGCGAGCGCCACCCAGGCCGGCACCAGTGCGCAAACTCCGGCCACGGCCGCCGCGCCGCGCCCCACGCGCTGCGGCGCGAGCGTGATCCAGGCGAGCGCCACGAGCCACCAGAGCAGTGCTCCGCTGAGCACCACATCGATGCCCGTGCGCGTGGCGCTGAACCGCCAGGCGAGCGCCAGTGCCGCGGCGATGAGCAGCACGTACGCGCCGCGCACCCAGCGGCGCCGCGGCTCGACGAACCCCGACCATTCCCATGCCCCGACCAGCACCGTCAGTGTAAGCGTGATCACCGTGGCGCCCGCGGGCAATCCGAACAGCACCGCCAGCAATAGCGCGATCAAGACGGCGGCGGTGATGACGCGCGAGCGCAGCGACTCACTCACGATCGCACTTTCACGATTGCGCCGCCGGCGGCGCACGATCGCAGCGCTGCCCGCCGGTGCGCCCGAAGCGCCGCTCGCGATGGGCGAAGAACTCCAGCGCCCGAGCCAGCTCGACGGCATCGAATTGCGGCCATAGGCAGTCGCAAAAATAGAGCTCGGTGTATGCCAGGTTCCAGAGCAGGAAGTTGCTGATCCGCCGCTCCGCGCCGGTGCGGATCAGCAGATCCGGGTCGGGGAGGCCGGCCAGCTCGAGCGCCGAGGCGAACCGCGTCTCGTCGAGGGAGGCGATGTCGAGCTCCCCGCTCAGACAGCGCGCCGCGAGCGCGCGGGCCGCCTGGACGATGTCCCAGCGCCCCCCGTAGCTCACGGCGATCTGCAGCTTCAGCCCGGTGTTGGTCGCAGTGCGCTGTTCGGCGGCGGCGATCTGGGCCTGCAGACGCACCGAGAGCGTGCGGCGATTGCCGATCACCCGCAGGCGCACACCGCGGCGGTTCAGATCGCTGACCTCGCGGTCGATCGCCTCGAGGAACAAACCCATCAGGCTGGCGACCTCCTCGGCCGGACGCGACCAATTCTCGCTCGAGAACGCGAACAGCGTGAGCGCCTCCACGCCGAGCCGTGCGCACTCGCGCACGCAGCTGCGCACCGGCTCGAGGCCGGCCTTGTGGCCGGCCGACCGGGCAAGACCCCGCTCGGCCGCCCAGCGGCCATTGCCGTCCATCGTGATCGCGATATGGCGCGGCAGCGTGGCGGAGTTGGCGGTACAAGACACGACGCGAGTCCATTCAGACCTGCATGATTTCCTTTTCCTTGGCCGCCAGAAGCTGCTCGATGTCGGCAACGTGCTTGTCGGTGAGCTTCTGGATCTCCGCCTCGGCGCGCCGCTCGTCGTCCTGCGAGAGCAGCTTCTCCTTCAACAGGTCCTTGACATCGCTCATCACCTCGCGGCGCACCGCGCGGACCGCGACCCGGGCGTTTTCCGCGTCGGCTTTGAGTATCTTGACGATCTCGCGGCGCCGCTCCTCGGTCAGCGGCGGCATCGGCACGCGGATCACGGTGCCGGCGGTCATCGGCGTCAGCCCCAGGTCGGACTTGAAGATCGCCTTCTCGACCGCCTGCACAACCCCCTTTTCCCACGGCGAGATGACCAGCGTGCGGCCGTCCTCGACGGCTATGCTCGCCACCTGCTGCAGCGGCACCTCCGAGCCGTAATAATCGACTTTCAGGTGCTCCACCAGGCTCGGGTGCGCCCGCCCGGTGCGCAGCTTCTTCATGTCCGCCTGATAGTTCAGCACGCACTTGCCCATCCGCTCGCGCGCGTCTTTCTTGATGTCATCGAGCATGATCACCCTCCGGGCCGGTTCGACTCATTCGCAACTCACCGCCGTACCCACTTCGTCCCCCCGGACGACGCGAGTCAGATCGCCTGGATTATTGAGATTGAACACCTGCAGCGGCAAGCGGTTGTCGCGGCACATCACGATGGCGGTCGCATCCATCACGTTGAGCCGCTGCGCAAGCACTTGATCGAAGGTGAGCCGTCGGTAGCGCTCGGCCTTGGGATTGTGCACCGGATCGTCGGAATATACCCCGTCGACCTTAGTCGCCTTCAGCAACACGTCGGCGTCGATTTCGATGGCGCGCAGCGCCGCCGCGGTGTCGGTGGTGAAGAACGGACTGCCGGTGCCGGCGGCGCAGATCACCACCCGTCCCTTCTCCAGGTGACGGATCGCGCGGCGGCGGATGTAGTCCTCACAAACCTCATTGATGCGAATCGCCGACATCACGCGCGCGTGCAGGCCAAGACTCTCGAGCGCATCCTGCATGGCGAGCGCATTCATGACCGTGGCGAGCATGCCCATGTGATCGGCCGTGACGCGATCCATTCCGGCGCGGGCCAGCCCGGCGCCGCGGAAGATGTTTCCCCCGCCAATGACGACGGCGAGCTGTACCCCGAGGCCGTTGATCTCCCCGAGCTCCGCGCCGATGCGCTTGATCATCGCCGGATCGATGCCGTAATCCGCTTGGCCCATCAATGCCTCGCCGGACAGCTTCACCAGGATCCGGGAGAAGCGCGAGGTTTTGGAGGTTTCGATCGCCATGGGCCAACCTTCACTCGTTTCGGATGCCGGACCTTTCCTCATGGCGTCGGTCCGGTGGCAACGCCGGCTCAGGTCCGAGGCGCGGTCGTGGCGCCTTTGACCTGGGCCATGACCTCGGCAACGAAATTCTCCTGCTTCTTCTCGATCCCTGCGCCGACTTCGAAGCGCTCGAAGGCGCTCACCTCGGCACCGGCACCCTTGAGCAGCTTCTCGACCGTCACATCGGGGTCCTTCACGAACGGCTGGCCGAGCAGCGTGATCTCGCCCAGCGACTTGCGCAGCCGGCCCTCGACCATCTTGAGGACGATTTCGGGCGGCTTACCCTCGCCGCGCGCCTGCTCGGTCAGGATCTCGCGCTCTTTCTCCAGAATCGCCGGCGGTACGTCACGCACGGACAGGTACCGGGGGCTGCTCGCCGCCACGTGCATCGCCAGATCATGGGCCAGCTCGGCAGTTCCGCCCTTCAAGGCCACCAATGCACCGATGCGCGACCCGTGGGTATACCTGCCCAGGTGCGCGGCGCTCGTCAGGAGCGTGAAGCGGCGCACCCCGATGTTTTCCCCGATCTTGGCAACCAGGGCCCGACGCCGCTCTTCGAGGCTCTCGCCGCCGACCCGGGTCTCGAGCAGCGCTTCGAGGCTCCCCGGATGGCCCTGCAGGGCCTCGCGGGCCACCGCCTGCGCAAATGCGCGGAAGTCCTGCTCACGGGCCACGAAATCCGTCTCACAATTGACCTCGACCATGGCGGCGGCGTGTCCCTCGGCGGCCGACTCAATGGCAATGACGCCCTCGGCCGCCACTCGCGCGGCCTTCTTGTCAGCCTTCGCCAGACCGTGCTTGCGCATCAGCTCGGCGGCCGCGTCCAGGTCTCCGCCGCTGTCCACGAGCGCCTTCTTGCACTCCATCATGCCGGCGCCGGTGCGCTCGCGCAGCTGTTTGACGATATCCGCTGTGACATTCATCGTGATCGGTCCTCGCTCAGTCTGCGCGGCCCTTGCGCCGCGGCGCGCCAGCCCCCGGACGTCGGCTGCCCGTGGTCGCCGCCGGAGCGCCCGAGCCCCCGGATGCCGCCACTTCCGGCACCGCATCGAGGGTCTCCTCGTCACCGACCACATCGTCACCGGCCACATCGCCACTGACCACCACCTCCGCAGGCTCGGCGACCGGCACTGACTTGATCGGGGCTATGGGGCGCCGCAGCGGAGCCTTCTTGGCTTTGGCCCGCACCGCCGCGGGCTTGCGCGCGCCCCGTGCGGACTTCCTGCGCGGATTGCCGGCCTCGTCGAGCTCGACGAACTCGTCCTCGCCGACCGCCACGGTGGGCACGGATTCCCTGCCCTCGAGCACCGCGTCGGCCATGCCCGACGCATACAATTGAATGGCCCGCATCGCATCGTCATTGCCCGGTATGACGTAGTCAATCGCGTCCGGCGAGCAATTGGTGTCGACCACGGCCACCACCGGAATACCCAGCTTGCGCGCCTCGTCGACCGCGAGCTTCTCATGCCCGACGTCGATCACGAACAGCGCATCCGGCAGCGATTCCATGTGCTTGATACCGCCCAGGCTTCTCTCGAGCTTGTCCTGCTCGCGGCGCAATTGGGTGGCCTCTTTCTTTCCACGCCGCTCCAGCGCGCCGGAACTCGCCAGCCCGGTAATCTCATCCAGACGCTTGATGGACTGGCGGATGGGCTTGAAGTTCGTGAGCATGCCGCCGAGCCAGCGCTGATTGACGAACGGCTGGCCGGCGCGCTCGGCTTCCTTCTGAATGGATTCGCGCGCCGAGCGCTTGGTGCCGACGAACAGCACCTTGCCGCCGTCGGCGGCCACGCCCTTGACGAAGGCCGCAGCCTGACCGTACATGGGCTGGGTCTTCTCGAGATTAATGATATGAATCCGGTTGCGCTCGCCGAAAATGTACGGGGCCATCTTCGGGTTCCAAAAGCGGGTCTGGTGCCCGAAGTGGACCCCCGCCTCCAGCATCTGCCGCATGGATACGCCAGGCATGAGAAACTCCTCGTTGGGTTGAGCCTCCGCGCATCTCCGCAGCCATCCCGCCTGCGCCTGTGTGGGCTGCAAGGGGACACCCAGTCTGCGGATGGTGCGATGCGCGTGTGGGTTGATTGCCAAAAAAGGCCGCGCTTTATACCATGAAGCCCTCGCATGAACAATGTGTTGCGCGCCGCCGCCGGTCTGTAGCCGGTTCCGGCCCCGAAGTTCGAGCTCAGCTGGAAATCTCATGGCCGTGACGATCAAAACGCCCGAGGAACAGGAAAAGATGCGCATTGCCGGCCGGCTGGCCGCCGACGTGCTCGACATGATCGGCGCGCACGTGGTTGCGGGCGTGACCACCGAGGAGCTCGATCGCATCTGCCACGATTACATCGTCACGGTGCAGCGCTCGGTGCCGGCGAACCTCAACTACCGGGGGTTCCCGAAGACCATCTGCACCTCGGTGAATCACGTGGTCTGCCACGGCATACCCAACGAAAAGCGCCTCAAGGCCGGCGACATCGTCAACATCGACGTGACGGTGATCCGCGACGGCTATCACGGTGACACGAGCAGGATGTACTACGTCGGCACGCCCCCCGCCCATGCCCAGCGCCTGAGCGAGACGTGCTTCCAGGCCATGTGGCGCGGCATCGAGATCGTCCGTCCCGGGGTACAGCTCGGGGATATCGGTCATGCCATCCAGACCTTCGCGGAACAGCATGATTACTCAGTGGTACGGGAGTACTGCGGTCACGGCATTGGGCGGGTGTATCACGAGGATCCGCAGGTGCTGCACTACGGCGAGCCCGGCACCGGCCTGACTCTGCAGACCGGCATGACGTTCACCATCGAGCCGATGGTCAACTCCGGCAAGCGCCACGTGCGCCTGCTGCCGGATGGCTGGACCGTGATCACCAAGGATCACTCGCTCTCGGCGCAGTGGGAACACACCATACTGGTGACTGAGACCGGCCACGAAGTGCTCACCCTGGGTGCGGCCGACCGCCGCACACACTGACACCGTGGCCGCCGGAGAGTCCGAGCCGGAGGAAGCGGGCGAGCCGACCCCAAGCCCCCTCGCCGCCGCGGGCGCGAATCCTCAGGACTGGCCGCTGCTGGCGCGCCTGCCTGGACTGATCGCCGAGACGCACGACTCCCCCGTGGCGCTGCGCGAGCTGCTGGTCGAAGCCCACGAGCAACTCAAGGCCCGCTTCTTCGCCGATGAGCCGATCGAGACGCTGGTGCATGCGCGCGCGCAGCTGATCGATCGTGTCCTGCAGGAGCTCTGGGGCGCCTATTGTGGAGCGCTGCTGCGCGGCTCGGCGCTGGTGGCCGTCGGCGGCTACGGCCGCGGCGAGCTGCATCCGTGCTCCGACATCGACATCCTGCTGCTCGTGGCGCGCCCACCGCAAGGCGCCGAGCGCGCCGCGCTCGAGCGGCTGCTTGCGTTGCTCTGGGACATTGGCCTGGAGGTCGGGCACAGCGTGCGCACCGTCGAGGAGTGCATCGAGCAAAGCAAGGCCGACGTCTCGGTGATGACCACGCTGATCGAGGCAAGAGCGCTCGCCGGCAGTCCGGAGTTGCTGGCCCGCCTGCGCGAGCGGCTCGCGCCGGAGCAGCTGTGGCCGGTGCACGCATTTTTCGACGCCAAGGTGCACGAGCAGACCGAACGGCACCTGAAGGCCAACGACACCGCCTACAACCTCGAGCCGAACGTCAAGAGCGGTCCGGGCGGGCTGCGCGACATCCAGACCATCGCCTGGGTCGCCAAACGCCATTTCGGCGCCGAAACGCTCGATGAGCTGGCGCGTCACGGATTTCTCTCCGTCGCCGAGCTGCGCCGGCTGCAACAGGCGCAATCGTTTCTCTGGAAGGTTCGCTTCGGCCTGCACGTGCTCACCGGACGACGCGAGGATCGGTTGCTGTTCGACCACCAGATGCGCCTCGCCGAGATATTCGGTTACGAGGACGCCTCCTATACCCTGGCGGTCGAGCAGCTGATGCAGCGTTACTACCGCACCGTCAAGGACGTCAGCCTGCTCAACGAGCTGCTGCTGCAGCTGTTCCGCGAGGCCATCCTCACCGAGAGCGAGCCGCCCCGCCCGCTCAATGCCCGCTTCCAGGTGCGCTGCGGATCGCTCGAGGCGGTCACCGACACGGTGTTCGCGCGCGCCCCCGCGGCGCTGCTCGAGCTGTTCGTGCTGCTGCAGCAGCACCCCGAGATCGACGGCGTGCGCGCCTCGACCATGCGCGCCGTGGCGAGAAGCCTGTGGCTGATCGATGAGGAGTTTCGGCAGAATCCGCGCCATCACCGCCTGTTCCTCGACATCGTGCGCTCCCCCGTCGGGGTCACGCACGAGCTGCGTCGGATGAACACCTACGGGGTGCTCGGGCGTTATATACCGGCCTTCGGGCGCATCGTCGGGCGCATGCAGTACGACCTGTTCCACGCCTACACCGTCGATGCGCACACGCTGTTCGTGGTCAGCAACCTGCGGCGCTTCGCCATCGCGCGTTACGATCAGGAGCTGCCGGAGGCCTCGCGCATCATGCAGCAGCTGCCGCGACCCGAAGTCGCCTATCTGGCCGCGCTGTTTCATGACATCGCCAAGGGCCGCGGCGGCGATCACTCCGAGCTCGGCGCGACCGACGCCGAGGCGTTCTGCCTCGAGCAGGGCCTCTCCCCCTACGACGCACGCATGGTCGCCTGGCTGGTGCGCAACCACCTGGCGTTCTCGCTCGCGGCGCAGAAGCAGGACATCTCCGATCCGGAGGTCATCAACACATTCGCCCGCAAGGTTGGCGACCAGGCGCACCTCGATTATCTCTACGTGCTCACCTGCGCGGACGTGCGCGCCACCAACCCCAAGCTGTGGAACTCGTGGAAAGCCTCGCTGTTCCACGACTTCTACCACCGTGTGCGCCGGGCGCTGCGCCGCGGCCTGGAATCCCCGATCGACCCCGAACAGCTCGTCAGCGAGACCCGGGAAGCGGCCCGCAAGCTGATGCTGGCGCACGGCATCGCCCCGGAGAACATCGAGCGGGTCTGGCGGCGCTTCTCGGACAGCTACTTTCTGCAGCATTCGCCGGAGGAAGCCGCCTGGCACATGAGCCTGCTCGCCGACCGCGACCCGAGCTGCGACGAGCCGCTGGTCGCGCTCGATCCGTGCAGCGTGCACGGCACAACCGCCGTGTTGATCTACACCCGAGTGCTGCAGCACGGCTTCGAACGCACCACCGCCGTCCTCGATCAGCTCGGCCTGAACGTCGTGGATGCGCGCATCACGCCCACGGGCGACGGCTTCAGCCTCGATCTATACCATGTGCTCGAGGACGACGGCGCGCCGATCGCCGACGGCGAGCGGCGCGAGGAAATCGAGGAGGCGCTGTGGCGATCGCTGAACCATCCGCAGGAGAGCCTCGCCGTACGCCGGCGCGTGCCCCGCCAGGCGCGCATGTTTCACACCCCGACTCAGATCGCCATCAGTGTCGATGAGCGCAACGCGCGCTCGGTGATCGAGCTGATCGCCGGAGACCGGCCCGGACTGTTGTACGATATCGGCAAGGTGCTCGCCGGCGAGGGCATCGTGCTGCAGGCGGCCAAGATCGTGACCGTCGGGGAGCGCGCCGAGGACATCCTCTACGTCACCGACCTCGACGGCCGTCCGCTCGAGGAGGCGCACGCGGCGCGCCTGACTGACATGCTCAACCGCGCGCTCGCCCAGCGCGCCGCCGCCTGAGCAGCAGGAGCCACGCATGAACCCGCGTCTGGAGCATCTGCACGCCTACCCTTTCGAGCGCCTCGCGCGACTGACCGCCGATGTCGCCCCGCCGGGGCATCTTGAGCGCATCGCCATGTCGATCGGCGAGCCCCGCCACCCGCCCCCGGCGATGGTGATCGAGGCGCTGCGCGCCAACGCGCACCGCCTGGACACTTATCCCACCACCACCGGGCTCGCCGAGCTGCGCGCCGCCTGTGCCGACTGGCTCGAGCGCCGTAACGGCTTGCCTGCCGGGCGCATCGATCCGGACACGATGGTGCTGCCCGTCAACGGCACCCGCGAGGCGCTGTTCGCATTCGTTCAGGCCGCCATCGACGCCGATGGTGAGGCGCTGGTGGCGATGCCCAATCCGTTCTACCAGATCTACGAGGGCGCGGCGCTGCTCGCCGGCGCCCGACCCTACCTGCTCGACACCACGGCCGCCAACGGCTACCTGCCCGAGCTCGAGGCGGTGCCCGAGGGAATCTGGCGGCGCTGTCAGGTGTTGCTACTGTGCAGTCCCGGCAATCCCACCGGCAAGGTGCTCGATCGCGCCTACCTCGAGCGCGCGCTCAGGCTCGCCGAGCGGCATGACTTCATCGTCGCCGCCGACGAGTGCTACGCGGACATCTATCTCGATGAGCGCAACCCTCCGCCCGGACTGCTCGCCACCGCCGCGGCCGCCGGATTCGACCACTTCGAGCGCTGCATCGTCTTTCACAGCCTCTCCAAGCGCTCGAGCGTGCCCGGCCTGCGCTCCGGTTTCGTGTGCGGCGATCCGGCCATCATGGCCCGCTTCCTGCGCTATCGAACCTACCACGGCTGCGCCATGCCGGTGCCGACCCAACTGGCCAGCATTGCCGCCTGGCGCGACGACGCGCACGCGGCCGAGAACCGCCACCTGTATCAGGAGAAGTTCGAGCGCTCGATGAAGATCCTCGCGCCCGTGCTGCCGGTTGAGAAGCCCGACGGGGCGTTCTATCTGTGGACTGCCGTGGGTGAGGACGACGAGCGATTCACCCGCGAGCTGTATGCGACCGAGGCGGTGCTGGTCCTGCCCGGCAGCTATCTGGCCCGGGACGGCGCGCGCGGCAACCCAGGTGCCGGGCGCGTGCGGATCTCGCTGGTGCCGAACGTCGCCGCCTGCGTCGAAGCCGCGGAGCGCATCCGCCGTTATGTTGAAAGCCAAGGAAAATGACCCAGATCACCGGACTTCAGGCCGCCATCGAGGCCGCCTTCGACCGCCGCGCCGAGCTCGGCCCCGACAACATGCCGGCCAGCCTCGCGGCCCAGCTCGAGGAGTGCATCGAGGCGCTCGATTCCGGGCGCGCCCGCGTCGCGGAGCGCCGCGACGGCCGCTGGGTGGTCAACGAGTGGTTGAAGAAAGCGGTATTGCTTTACTTCCGCGCCCGCGAGAACAGCGTGGTGGATGCCGGCTACACCCGTTTTTACGACAAGGTGCCCTTGAAGTACGCGGCCGCCACCGCCGAACAGCTGCGCTGCGGGTCAACACGCATCGTGCCGCACGCCGTGGTCCGCAAGGGCGCCTACATTGCGCCGAACACGGTACTGATGCCGAGTTATGTCAACATCGGCGCCTACATCGATTCGGGCACCATGGTCGACACCTGGGCCACCGTGGGCTCGTGCGCGCAGATCGGGCGCAACGTACATCTGTCCGGCGGGGTCGGTATCGGCGGAGTGCTCGAGCCGCTGCAATCGAGTCCCACCATCATCGAGGATGATTGCTTCATCGGCGCTCGCTCGGAGATCGTCGAGGGCGTGGTTGTCGAGACCGGCGCGGTGATCTCGATGGGCGTGTTCATCGGGCAAAGCACGCGCATCTACGACCGCGCCAGCGGTCAGATCCTCTTCGGGCGCATTCCGGCCGGCTCGGTGGTGGTTCCCGGTACGCTGCCCGCGAGCGACGGCCGCTACGCCCTCGCCTGCGCGGTGATCGTCAAGCGCGTCGACGCCAAGACACGCGCCAAGACGTCGATCAACGAGCTATTGAGAGCGGAGTAGCCGACTACGGCAAGGCCGCCCGCGCGCGCAGAGCGGCATTCACCTCATCGAGCCCCTTGCGCGCCTCGATTCCGTGCGGACGAAAGACCAGGGCCTGCTCGAAGTCGGCCTGCGCCTGAAACAACCGGCCGGCCGCAAATGCCGCCGCCCCCGCGCGCTGCGCCTTCGTGTAGCCGGCGCGCGCAAACGCGGCGCTGAAGCGAGCAAGAGCCGTCCTTGCCGAGGCATACCCCGGGTCGCGCGCCAGAACCTTTCTGACATCGCGCGCGGCGCGCCCGTAGTGGCGGGCACGTTCCGCGCGCTGCGCATCGCTCATCAGCGGCAGCAGCGGCGCCAGCAACCGAACCTGCCGCTCACCCGCGGCGGCGCGACGGCTGGCCGGGTCGATACGCCGCGCGAGCGCGTACGCTCGGGAAGCCGCGCCGAGGTGCCCCGCCGCCAACGCGCTTTGCCCCGCAGTGAGCTGCGCCGCGAGCGCACGCGGTGCGGCGCGCTTCAGACTGGCAAGCAGACGCTCCGCGAGCCGCCAGTGCCGGCGCATCGCCGCGACGTTACCCACTTGCTCGGCACGGCCGGTGTCGGCTGCCTGGGTCTTCGCGGCCGCGAAATCGGCCGCGTCCCAGCTCGATGCCCCGCGAGCTGCGAGGGCGTTCAACTGCTGGTTGAATCCGGCGCGCTGCGCCACCAGAGAACCCAACGCCGCCCAGTCGACTGAAGGAGCCGCAGACGCCGCCGGCACGCTCGGCCCTGGCCCCGCCGGCCGCACCGGGCCCGCGGGCGGCCGCCCGATCGCAGTGCCAAACAGCGTCACCGACAGTAGATGGAGCGGGCTGCCGATCACGCCTTGACGCGACAGCCATTGCAGCGCGCCCAGCCACAACACCGCGCCGCACATCAGGCCAATCAGCAAATAGCGCAATCGATAGGGTCTCGGTCGATCGCCATGCCGCACCGAGCGCAGTCCGCCCCCTTGCGGGAATTCATCGAGCGTCAGGCTCAAGTCATCGTCGGCCGAGAACGATTCGGGCTCGGCCGCGATGGGCGACTCAGGCTCGGCCGCGATGGGCGACTCAGGCTCGACCGCGATGGACGATTCGGGCTCGGCCGCGATGGACGACTCGGGCTCGGCCGCGATGGACGACCGCTCCCGCGCCATCGCCACCGGTGGCTTGACCGGGACTCGCTGCGTCCGCCGGGGTGCGGCGTCTTTTAGGGTATCGAGCGCCGACGTCGTATTGAGAGCCGCCTCGAGCTCTTCGATCACCTGCCGCAAGGGGGGCCGATTCTCGGCGCGCGGCGCGAGCATCCGCAGGATCAGATCGATCAGACCACAGGGGGCCGGCTGCAGCGGCACCAGCCGCGGCACCGGTCCGGCTTGGATCCGCGCGGCATCGAAATGGGGAAAGTACGGCGGATGGCCCGCCAGCAGATCGTAGGCCAGGGCCCCCAGACCGTAAATGTCGTCGGCGGGTCGCGCCGGCTCGCCGCGCAGTTGCTCAGGACTGGCGCTGAAGGGCGACATCTCGCGCCTGGATGCACCAGGCTGAGCCGTGTCACTCTGTGACAGCACGGCGGCGACCCCGAAATCGGCGAGCTTCACCCGACCACGACGGTCGAACAGGATGTTGCCCGGCTTCAGATCTCTGTGCACCACGCCGCGTCCGTGCGCGTACTGAAGCGCCGCGGCGATCTCGAGCAGCACCGGCACGACGTGCAGATATCCTCGGCCGCGCAGCTCGGCAAGATCCCCGCCGTCGGCCAGCTCCATCGGCAGTACCCCGAGACCCGCGATGCGCTCCGGCGGCAGAACCTGCAGGATGCCCGGGTGATGCAGCAGCCGGCCGACGGCGTGCTCGCGCTCCAGAGCCGCCCACGCAGACCCAGCCGCGCAGCGGTCCGCGGCGAATATCTTCAGGGCCACTTCGCCCCCCCGCCTCCGATCGTACGCCCGCCAGACTTCGCCCTGACCGCCGACTCCAAGGCGCTCGCTCAGCTCGTACGGACCGAGCGTCCGCGGGTCAGTGACTGCGTGGACCTGCGACATGACTTCCTCCTGGGAACGGCGGCGGGCTCGACCTCCGGTATGGCGCATACTTTAAATCGGACCGGATGGAAACGTCACGGATCCGGCCGCCATGCGCACGACATGTCGCGATTTGTCAACACCTCGGCCCTCATCCGGTCCACGCGAGCCGCGCCGCGAGCACCAGCCGTGCCGACCCTAGATATCCTCGCTCCGGCGCATATGCCCCACCGGCAGGATCCGCGGCAGGATCCGTGGCAGCGCCAGCGCGGTGAGGATGGCGCCCGTACCGAGACCGCCGATGATGACCATAGCCAACGGCCCGGCGATCTCGTCGCCCGCCGTGCCCGCATACAACGCCAAAGGCAGCAGCCCCACGACCGCGACCGTCGCGCTGACCAGGACGACCGGCAGCATCTCCATGGCGATGCGCCGGGCTTCCTCCGCCGACAGGCCCGACTGGCCGCCAGAGGACTGCGCGCGATAGTGGAACACCAACAGCAGGCCGTTGCGCAGGGCAATGCCGAACAGGGCGATGAGCCCGATCAAGGCGGCGAAGTTGGCCGCACCGTGCAGGAACAGCCAGATCATCGCGATGCCGCCGGAAACCGCAACCGGAAGCCCCAATGACAATACCGCCACCGCCCGGGCCTGCGCGAGCAACACCCAGAGCAGAAAGACCACGATCAACAGGGCAATCGCCGCGCGGATCGCGACCGCCCGCTGCGCCGCCAAGACTAGCCGCGAGATTCCGGCATACCGCACCGTCAGTCCCGGCTCGCGCGCCCACCGCTCGGCCAGCGATGCGATCCGCTGCCTGACATCGGACGCCGAGTACCCGGCGCGTGGCCAGACCAGCAGACGCTGCACACGCTGGTCGTTCATCTGGGCGATCGTCCCGACAGCACGCGTGAAGCTGACGTGCGCGACCAGCCCCAACGGGACCAGCCGTCCGTCGCCGGTGCGGATCGGGATCTTGGCGACCATTATGGCGTCGCTCCGGTCGCGGCGCGTGGCAATCAGCTCCACCGGCTCACGGTAGTCGCGCACGTAGACACTGGCGACGCGCCGCCCGCGATATGCGGCCGCTACGGTCGAGAGAATCCGCCGCGACGTCACCGCATACTGCGCCATCACAGCCCGGATGGGCCTGATCCGGATCAGAGTTCGACGCGCCAACGCCGGCCGAAGTGTGACTGTGCGGATCGAGGACATCCGGTGGATGGCCCGCTCGAGGCGCGCGGCCGCATGCCTGAGGGCCGCGCCCGAGGCTCCAAGCAGCGCCACGACCACCGGAGCCGTATCGTCCGGCAACACCCGGCGAAACCTGTGGTCGATGAACGTGCTGATCGAGCAGTCGAGCGCCGGCGGGCAAGCCACCGTTCGCATGATCGCCGCTTGCATCGCGCGCGTGGCATGCGGCTCATCGCTGCTCGTCGTAATGTCAAGTCTCGCGCGGTTGACGTCCGTCGCCCGGTCGCTCGGCCTGCCACGGCCGACCAGCGCCACGACCCGCACAACGCCCGGCAGGTCGCGTAATTTCCGCGCATAGGTCCGCACCACCCGGTCGGTCTGTTCGAGCGAGGTTCCCGGCGCGGTTCGCAATTGCAACACCAGGGCGCGCTGACTGAAGGACGGAAGCAACACGATGCGCAGGAAGGGAATACTCGCGGCAATGACGACGAACAGGACCGCGGCGATGACCCCTTCCACGAGCATCACGGCCTTCGCCGGACCGATCAACCAGGCGTAAAATCGCCTGACAATCGCCGGCGGCTCCGGCGGGCCCCGACCGATCCCGAAATCGGCCAACAGGATGCCCGCCAAGGCGGGACTGAACAGCAGATTGACGGCGACAGATATCACGATCGCCGTGATGTAGGTGATTGCGATCGGTCCGAACAGCTCGCCGAGAAACCCGGGCAGCAGGACAATCGGCAGAAAGAGAATCGAGGTCACCAGCGCGCAAATCATCACCTCCGCGCGCATGGCCACGGCCGCCGCCGCGATCAGCTGCAGTCGGCGCGCTGCGCTGTCCGCGCCGGGCTGCGCCCCGAGCTTGCGCCGGATGGTGATGCCGTCGGCCACCGAGTCGTGGACGATCTCCGCCAGCGCGATCGCCAAGCCCGCCAGGCCGAGCGTGTTGAGCGAAAAGCCTTCGAAATGCACAACCGCCAGGGTCCCCAGAACGGACACGACGATGGGCGCATACGCCGCGGCGATCATCCGCCAGTCGCGCAGCGACAGCACCAGCACCAGCAGGATCCCGGCCGCGCCAAACATCAACAGGCGCAGCACGTTCCGCACCGCCAGCCGGCTGAACGCCGCCGGAGCGAAGACCGCCGGCAACATGCGCACGTGCCGGCCGCGCAGCTCGCGGCGTAACCGGTCGACCTTGTGCCGGATGCTCGCTGCGACCACCGCCGTCGCCACGCCGTGCTGCGCCCAGACGACCAGAACCACGCCCGGCCGGCTGCCGATCAACGCCGAGCCGACCCGCGGCGGCGCGGTCGTTGCCACCCGCGCCACCATGCCGATCGTGAGCGGACTGCCGTGGCGCTCGGCGAGGAAGCTGTGCGCGAGCGCGCCGCTCGTCAGGGTCTGCCCCCGCCCCTCCAGCAGCAAGCGCTGATTGGGCGAACTCACCGCCCCCAGGGCGAGAACGGCGCTGGCTTGATGGGCGGCCGCGGCGAGCTGAGCGAAACCTATACCCGTGGCGAGCAGGTCCGACACGTGCGGCTCGATGGCGATCATCGGCGTAGCCACGCCGTAGGCATCCACCTTGGCCACCCCTGCCGTCGCCTCCAACTCCGGAACGATCTGCGTTTCGACGATCCGTCCGACCCGCAGCGGCGAGATTCCGTTGCCCAGGACGCCAATCTCCGCGGCCACGCCCACCATGGAGGTCCGCCGCTCGAGGCGCGCAACGGCGCCGGGCGGCAACGTCGGGGTCAGCTCCGAGAGGCGTCCGGCGACCTCCTTGCGCGCTTGCGAAACGCTGGTATGGCTCCGGAAGACCAGGGTGATGATCGAGACGCCCGGCTGCGAGCGGGACATCGTGGCGCGCAAACCCGACAGACCGGTCAAGCCGCGCTCGAGCGTGTCGGTAACGGACAGCTCGACGCTATGCGGCGTGAGACCCGCGACGCGCGTAATTACTTTTACGACCGGAGGCTCGAAGGGAGGAAATGCCCGGACCGTCGTATTCCTGATATCGAAGAACGCGAGGACACACAGTCCGGCGACGACCAGCACCACGGCGTAGCGATAGCGCAGGCAAAACTGCACCAGGGTCCGCAGCGCGCTCATTCACCGCTTCCCGACGGCGTGCTCGAGCAGCGCCCACAACAGGCCCGCGCCCGCGACCGCGATCGGCACCGGCTCGTCACCGGACCACGCACTCTGATAGCCGACCAGGTGCCCATGACGATAATAGGGCCGCGCATGCGATAAGCGAAAGCTCTGGAACCTGTGCGCGGCGACCTCGCGGAAAGCGATCGCCTCGCGGCCGTCGAAAATCAGCGCTGCTACCGGGATCCGCACTATGCGGGCCGGGCGCGTGTCGAGCCGGAGGCGGACCCGCAGCATGGTGCCCGACTGCAGCGGGGGCCCCAGATAGTACAGCGATTGACCGACCATCCCGGCCGGTACGCGCCCACCGGTCCCGAGAAAACTCAACGCCGCCGGCTTCGCCCGGATCTCGGGCGCGCCATCGATGCTCGCCGTTGCCGAGCGTGGCGGACGCCGCAACAGCGGATAGGGCAGGATCGCATCGATGACGGACACCGCCGCGCTGCCGATGCGCGCGACCAGTCGGCTGTCATTGAGCAACTGTGCGGCGAACCGCCGGCCATAACGGGCACGCAGCACCCCGACCATGCTCTGCAGCCTGGCGCTCGCCTCGCTCGCCGTCGCCTGTGCCTGGGCCAGCTTCTGCGCGGAAATCTGATACGGCGCATGGGACAGCGCCTGAGTCTCCGTCAGCAGGATCGAATCGAGTTTCGCGGCCGCACGGGCGCTGCGGATCGCATCGACCGCGGCCACGATCGAGCCGAGCCGTACGGCGCGCCCATAAGCGCGCCGCACCGGCCGCTCCCGCTGTGGCGTAATGTCGCGCACGATGACGTCGCGCCGCAGAAGATCCGACGCGCTCAGGGTCACCATTGCGGCGTGCGCGCTGGCGGCAGCTGCCGCGAGCGCCAGGGCCGCCGCGACACTGATGCGGGCTCTCTCAACTCTCATCACGTTCCTTCCATAGCCTCCTGTGCAGGGCGGCCATGAGATTTCCGCCCGCCCGATAGTGCTCCCGCTCGGCACTGAGCAGCTCCAGGCGTGCGCGCAACACCAGCAGCCGAGCACCGAGCAGCCGCACCTCGCCGATGGTCCCCGCATGGTATGCCTGGCGCGACGCCGCAAGCTCGCGGTCAACGGATCGCAGGGCTTGCCGCGAGGCCGACATGACCGAGCCGCTCCGGCGCCAATAGATGACCGCTTGGTGAATCTGGCTGAAAACGCTTTCCTGGACGGACTTCAGCTGTTGCGCGGCGAGCCGCCGCTCGGCGCGCGCCACCGCAATCTGACCCGCGTGCTGATTGAAGATCGGCACATGGGCATGAATCCCCAGCGCGTACTGATAGTCATCCTGGCTCATGCCGTAGGTCGGACTGATCTTTACACCGCTGCTCAGACCGTAGACCGCGGCTTTCAGGCGGTATTGCGCACCGTTATAGTCGGCCAGCGCCCGCCTGACCGCGGGCCGCTCCACCACCGCGATCCGCTCGTCCGCGGCCAGATCCTCCGGAACACGCAGCTCGCGGAATATCGCGAAGCTGATCCTGATCCTCTGCAGTGCAGCCGCCGGCAGCCCGACGACGCTGGCCAGACGGGCCTTGGCCAGGCTCGCCGCGAGTTGCGCCTGGTGTTGGCGGAATGCCGCCCGCTCGGCATTCAACCTGGCGGTGGTCAAGGCGGTCGCCGATGCCGCTCCGACCCGGTAACGCTCCAGCACCGCCCGGGCGATCGCGCGGTCCACGGCGGCCTGCCGCCGATACAACATGTGGGTGCGACGGTCCAGCCACAGCGCCAGTAGAGCGTCATATACGCGCTGTCTCTCATCCCAGGCGACGCTGTCGATGGCGGCGCGCGCCGCCACGATGTTCTGGCGCGCCGCACCAATCAAGGCATCCTTGCTCAGGAAATTTTGTACCAGGAAGGTCAGAATCGGTCCGACCGACCACGGTGTCGGCAGCGGCTGCGACACGTTGAAGCCCGCACTGACACCCAGCTTCGGATTTGGGACCTGCTCGGCAGTGCGCAGCCGCCCCAGTGCAATGCGATAATCGGCCCTGACGATCTTCATCCGCGGACGCTCGAACACCGCGACGTAAGTCAGTCGGCGCAAGCCCCAACTGTTCCCCGGCGGCCGCCCGAGTGCGGTCAGATAGGCCGTGAGCCGCCGGTTGTGCAGCGTCCGCGCGCTGAAGCGCCGGGCGCTGGCGCGCAGATTGATCGGTTCGGGACGGAATGAAGCGCACGACGTCAGTACCATGCACACGGCGCAGGCGATCGCCACCAGCGTACCGGTGCGGCCTGCCGCCGAGCCGCGCGCACTCTCCGGCGCCGAACGACGCGGCCCAATCCCGCCGCGCCCCGAGTTCCCGCGGCAAGCGTCACAGCCATGTCCGATCGTCATTTCGACCCGTTCCCGTCAGACTCGGCCGGCGCCCCCGGAGCCGTCGGGAACATCGCACCTATCCGTGGAGCACAAAAACACCGCTCATTCTCGGCTCGACACTCGCGCGCAGCGCATCGCCTTGTTTTACGCGTGGAGCATAACAAAGTATCGCTGCGGTAAGAAGCATCGGTGTGATGTCCCGCCGGCGAGCGGCGCCGAACGTCGTAGCAGCGTTGCGCGCGCACGCGGCTCGGAATGCTCAGCTCAAGGTGGGCGCGCGCGCCGCAGTCAGGCGCCACTGCGCAGAACCGCTGTTGTTTGAGCGCTCGACGCGGCCGCCAGCGACCCTGTTGCGCGCAGCGGATCGCCGGACCGGTGTAACCGGCGGCCCGGCCCCGGCGAGCGCGCTCAGCGGCGCCCGGCGTTCAACGGCACAGTGCCACTGTAAGGCACGCTCGGAATCGGCCGCCAAGCGGCCACCCGCCGCGCGAACGATCCAGACAACTGCGAGCATAGACGCCGGCCCACTCAGCCGAACCGGCCCGTGATGTAGTCCTCGGTGAGGCGGTGGCGCGGATTGGTGAATACCCGGTCGGTCTCGCCCACCTCGATCAGCCGGCCGAGATGAAAGTACGCGGTGCGCTGCGAGACGCGCGCGGCCTGTTGCATCGAGTGCGTGACGATCACGATCGCATAGGTGGCGCGCAGCTGCTCGATCAGATCCTCGATGTGCGCGCTGGCGATCGGATCGAGCGCCGAGCACGGCTCGTCCATCAGGATCACCTCCGGCTGCACCGCGAGCGCTCGCGCGATGCACAGGCGCTGCTGCTGGCCGCCGGACAATCCGGTACCCGCGGCCTGCAGGCGGTCCTTCACCTCGTTCCACAGCCCGACGCGCTGCAGACACGTGCACACCAGCTCATCGAGATCGGCGCGCGTGCGCGTGAGCCTGTGAATACGTGGACCGTAGGCGACATTGTCATAGATCGACTTGGGAAAGGGATTGGGTTTCTGGAACACCATGCCGACCCGGGCGCGCAGTCGCGCCACGTCCTGGCGCTTGTCCATGATGTCCTGGCCGTCGAGCAGGATCGTGCCGGTGACCCGCGCACCCACAATGGTGTCGTTCATGCGATTCAGGCAGCGCAGAAACGTCGACTTGCCGCATCCGGAAGGACCGATGCAGGCCAGCACCTGCGCGCGGCCGATGTCGAGCGTCACTTCCTGCAGCGCCTGTACCGAACCGTAGTGCACGCTGAGCGAGCGACACGAGAAGATCGGATCGGCGAGCGCCGGCTCCCCGACGGTCTTGCCCGAGAGCTCCCCGCTCAGCAACTCCGGAGCGTGCACCCGGCCGCTCGGCTTGGTGCCGAGCACCCCGCTCGGCAGCGCCGCGGGCTCGGAGCCGCCCGGGCTGCGCGGCCGGCCCGGATCCTGCACGGTTGGGCCCTCGCTATCCAAAGCGTCCGGTGACGTAGTCATCGGTCCTGTGATCCTTCGGTGCGGTGAACAGCCGTCCGGTCGGCCCCATCTCGATCACTTGCCCGTCGTACATAAAGGCCGTGCTGCTCGAGACGCGCGCGGCTTGCTGCAGGTTGTGCGTCACGATGGCGATGCAGAAGCGCTCGCGCAGACTCTGCACCGTCTCCTCGACCTTCAGCGTCGAGATCGGATCGAGCGCCGCGGTGGGCTCATCGAGCAGAATCACCTCCGGCTCGAGCGCGATCGTGCGCGCGATGCACAGCCGCTGCTGCTGCCCCCCCGACAGGCTGCGGCCATCGTCTTGCAGTTTATCCTTGACCTCGTCCCACAGCGCCGCATCGATCAGGGCCGCGTGCACCCGCTCGCGCAGCACGGCCCGGCTGATGCGCTGCGCGAGCCGCAGCCCGAAGGCCACGTTCTCGAAGATCGACATCGGGAACGGCGTCGGCTTCTGAAAAACCATTCCCACCCGCAGGCGCAGCCGGGTCACGTTCACCGTCTGGGAGAGGATGTTTTCCCCGTCGAGCAGCACTTCGCCGGTGGCGCGCTGCCCCGGGTAGAGCGTGTACATCCGATTCAGCACCCGCAGCAGTGTCGATTTGCCGCAGCCGGACGGACCGATGAAGGCGGTGATGCTGCGGTCCGGCAGCCCAAGGTTGATGTCCTTGAGCACCTGATGGCGCCCGTAGTAGAAATTCAGGCCGCGCACCGTGAGCTTCACGGGCGGATCCCCGGGGCTCGACACCGTTCCCGGTGCCGCAATTTGCCTCGCCGGTGAGCTCACGGCCGCTCTCCGGCCGAATGAGAGTCGCTTCTGTGCATGATCTCGCAAGTGATGCGGCGGCCATGGCCCGACGATCCGGGGTCCTGGCTGCCGTGCTGAAGGGTGCGATTCTGCCAGGGGAAGGTTACCGCAGTCTGACGCTTTCGGGGCAGGCGTTCCGGCACGCACCCGGCTCAGGCGGCCGGCGGGCCGCCCGAGCGCTCAGAAGGCGCAGGTCACCATCACCGGACTGTGGATGAAGCAGCCGCAGCTGATGTCCACCCCGTTGCGCAGCGCGAGCCCCTTGACCGGGCCGCGCGGCCGATAGCTGACACCGACGTAGACCGGCGAGTCATGCCCGTGGAAATCCGGGGTGATACACCGCGCATGAGGCCGAGCGCCGCCTCGGTGGCTGTGACTGTACGCGAGCGTACCGCCGGCCGGACGCGCTGCGGCAGATTCGCGCTGCCGCCGAAGTTGACATCCCGGCTCCAGAGCGCGCCGGCCCGGGTCACGGATTGATGACGGCCGCGTTCGGGGCCGGGCGTCGAGCCCAAAAAAACGGCTTGCCCCCGGCGCGCACCCTCGCTATAAAGCCGCCCAGCCCCACGCCCGCCCACTCCAACCCCGTCCGCCCGGTACGGCAGAGATGTCCCCGACCCTAGAGCTCACGCAGTCTCTGATGTCCCGCCGCTCCGTGACACCCGCCGACGAGGGCTGTCAGGTGCTGATGTGCGAGCGGCTCGGCGCGCTCGGCTTCCGGATCGAGCCCCTGCCCTTCGGTAACGTCTCGAATTTCTGGGCGGTGCGCGGCGAGGCGGCCGGACCGCAGCTGTGCTTCGCCGGCCATACGGACGTCGTGCCCACCGGTCCGCTCGAGGAGTGGCGCAGCGACCCGTTCGTGCCGACGATCCGCGACGGGATGCTCTACGGCCGCGGCGCGGCCGACATGAAAAGCGGACTGGCGGCGATGATCACCGCCACCGAAGCCTTCGTGGCGGCGTATCCGCGCCACAATGGGCGGATCGCTTTTCTCATTACCAGCGATGAGGAAGGACCCTCGGTCGATGGGACCAAGCGGGTCGCGGCTCTCCTTGCCGAGCGTGGCGAGCGCATCGACTGGTGCGTGGTCGGAGAGCCCTCGAGCGAGCAGCAGATCGGCGACACGATCAAGATCGGCCGGCGCGGCTCCCTCAGCGGTCGGCTCACCGTTCACGGCGTGCAGGGTCACATCGCCTACCCCCAGTTCGCCGAGAACCCGGTGCATGCGCTCGCTCCGGCGCTGGCCGAGCTGACGCGCCGGGTGTGGGACCAGGGCACCGAGCACTTCGAGCCGACGAGCTTCCAGGTCTCGAACCTCAATGCCGGCACCGGCGCCCCCAATGTCATTCCCGGGGAGCTCAAGGCGCGGTTCAATCTGCGTTACTCGCCGATCCAGACGCTCGAGGGATTGAAGGCCGCAGTGGAAGGGATCTTGCGCGCCCACGGCGTGCGCTTCACGCTCGAATGGCACCTCTCGGGCGAACCGTTCTACACGCCCCCGGGAACACTCTCCGCGGCCGTGTGCGCGGCGATCGAGTCCGTCGCCGGCGCGCCGCCGCGCCTCTCGACCGGCGGCGGCACCTCCGACGGGCGATTCATCGCGCCGCTCGGGGCGCAGGTGGTGGAGCTCGGCGTGGTCAATGCGAGTATTCACAAGCTGAACGAATGCGTGCGCGTGGCGGACATCGAAACGCTGCACCGCATGTACTTCAACGTGCTGGTCAACCTGCTCGCTTGACCCGGCCGAGCCACACGTTCACCAGCACGCCGAACGCCCCGAGCGCCACGGCCCACAACAGCACCCACTCGGACATCGCCAGGCCGAGAAACCGCCAGTTGACGATGCTGCACTCGCCGCTGCCCTCGAACACCTTGCGGATCACGGAGGTCACCGGCATGAACTGCAGCATCACCGACAAGGGCGCGCCGCACGAGGGCACCGAGCCCGGCGGCAGATGCTGCAGATAGATCTGCCGCACGGCAACACCGGCGGTGGCGAGCGCGGCGATCACCACCAGCACCGCGTACACCCGGGTGCCCCAGCGCCGGGGGTGATGCACCGCCGCGAGCAGAAACACCAGCCCGATCAGGGCGATGCCGATGCGCTGGAAGATGCACAACGGACAGGGCTGCAGGTGCAGGTGAAACTGGGCGTAAACGGCGAAGCCGAGCAGTCCGGCGCACAGCACAACCCCAATGACGTTGCCCATGCGGCGCAATGCGCCGATCATGAGCCGCTCTCCTCGTGGGCCTCGCCGGCACCGCCCGCGCTGCGCTGGCCGAGCGCCCGCTCGACGTCATCGAGGGAGGTGTGGCGTACGTCTTTGCCGTAGACCATGTAGATGATGTACTCGCTGATGTTCTTGGCGTGATCGCCGATGCGCTCGAGCGAGCGCACGATCCACATGACGTCCAGCGCGCGGCGGATGGTGCGCGGATCCTCCATCATGAAAGTGATGCTCTGGCGCTGGATCGCCTCGTATTCCTCGTCGACCAGCCGGTCCTGGCGGGCCACCCGCAAGGCCGCTTCCGCATCCATGCGCGCGAACGCATCGAGCGACTCGTGCACCATCTCGATCACGATGCGGCCGAGATGCTTGATCTCGCGGTACTTGTCCACCGGTCGCTCCATGGTGGCGAGCCGCGAGGCGATGTAGCCGATCTTCTCGCCCTCATCGCCCATGCGCTCCAGATCCGTGATGGTCTTGATGATGGCGACGATGACCCGCAGATCTCCAGCGGCCGGGGCGCGCGTGGCCAGAATGCGGCTGCACTCCTCGTCGATCGCCACCTCCATGTCGTTCACCTGGTGGTCGGCGACCGCGACCGCCTCGCCGAGCGCGCTGTCACCCTCGAGCAGCGCCGCAATGGCCTTCTGGATCTGCTGCTCGACGAACCCGCCCATGGCGAGCACCTTGGTGCGCACCCGCTCGAGATCCTCGTTGAAGCGGCGGGAAATATGATGGGTGAGATCGGCGGTTTCCATCGGCGGACACCTCGGAGTCTGCGGCCATGATAGCTCAAGCATCCTCGGCCAGTGGCGCGAGCGCCGCGCGTTGCGCCGGCCGGACGCGCTCAGGCGGGAAGTGGCAGGTGAAGGTGCTGCCCTTGCCGGGCGTGCTGCGCACCTCCAGATCAGCGCCATGGCGCTGCAGCACGTGTTTCACGATCGCCAGTCCCAATCCGGAGCCGCCCGTGGCCCGCGAGCGGCCGGGATCGACGCGGTAGAAGCGCTCGGTGAGCCGGGGCAGATGCTCGGCCGCGATGCCGATGCCGGTGTCGCTCACGGCGAAATGCCCACCATCGGCATCGACCCACCAGCTCATCTCGATCGAGCCCTCCGGCGCGGTGTATTTGGCGGCGTTATCGACCAGATTGGCGAACGCGGAATGGATCTCGGGCTCCCGGCCAATCAGCGCCGCCGTGCTGTCGGCGCGGACGCGCACCTCGTGCGGGTGCACCGTCCGAGCGAGCACGTCTTTGCGCAGCAGCGCCATCATCCCCGCCACATCGAGCGGCTCCCCGCCGACTCGCTCGTCGGTCTGCTCCAGGCGCGACAGCTCGAGCAGATCGTGCACGATGGCGGTCATACGCTCGGCCTGGCGGCGCATCTCCTCGATCGGAGTGGCGAACTCGGCCGCGAGCCCCGGATCGTGCGCCAGAGTCTCGAGATAACCCGAGATCACCGTCAGCGGCGAGCGCAGCTCATGCGAAGCGTTGGCCACGAAGTCGCGCCGCACCGCCTCCAGACGCATCTGACGCGACACGTCGGCCGCGAGCAGCAGCTGCTGGCCGTCGCCGTAGGCAACCAGCTGCAGCGACAGGAAGATCTCGTTGGGGCTCGAGCGGCGCACCACCACCGGATTGGCGTAATCGCCCGTCTCGATGTAACTCACGAACTGAGGCTCGCGCACCAGATTCTCGATGCGCAGCCCCAGATCGATATTCGGCCGCAGGCCGAGCAGCCGCCCCGCCATGTGGTTGAACCAGACGATCTCGCGCTCATCATTGAGAATCACCACCCCGTTCGGCAACGCCGCGGTCGACTGCTGCAGTTGGCGCATCAGCTGCACGAAGCGCAGCTTGTGAAAGCGCTTGCGCCGGTGCAGCCGGGCGATGAGCGCGATGACCGTGCCCCACACGCCGTGCGTTTCGGGCGGATCGGCGACACTGCGGTGCTGCAGCCACCACTCGACCCGGTGCAGCATCAGCAGCTGCCAGCCCAAATAGCCGGCCAGCACCGCGGCCACGCCCAGCCACGGGTGCCAGATCAGCACCCCGAGCAGCGCACCGAGCAGCGCCGCGACGAGCACCCTGAGCGAGGCGTACGCCAGCGCCTGCAGCGACGGTCGCAGCGGCTGCATCAGTCCGCCTTGGCGGAGAACCGGTAGCCCGAACCGCGCACCGTCTGGACGAAGCGGTCCACGCCGAATTTCTCCAACGCCTTGCGCAGCCGCCGCACGTGCACGTCGATGGTGCGCTCCTCGATGTATACATTTCCGCCCCAGAGACGATCGAGCAGCTGATCGCGGCTGAAGACCCGCTCGGGGTGGGTCATGAAGAACTCGAGCATGCGGTACTCGGTCGGACCGAGCGGCACGGTCTGCTCACCGACGCTGATGCGCTGGCCCTGCTGGTCGAGCTTGAGCGCCTCGAATTCCACGATGTGATCGAGCCCGCCGCTGCCGGCGCGGCGCAAGACCGCATGGATGCGCGCGACGAGCTCGCGGGGCGAGAACGGCTTGGTGAGGTAGTCGTCCGCGCCGGAGTCGAGCCCGGCGACCTTGTCGGCCTCTTCGGCCCGCGCGGTGAGCATGATGATCGGCAGCTCGCACGTGTCGCGGTCGCGCTTGATGGTGCGTGTCAGCTCGAGCCCGCTCGTGTCGGGCAGCATCCAGTCGATCAGGATCAGGTCGGGGCGCTGATCGGCGAGCGCTTCGCGCGCCTGACGGGCATCGACCGCCTCGCGAACTTCGAAGCCGCAACGGCGCAGGGCGAAGCCGAGCATCTGGCGAATCGCCGGCTCGTCTTCCACGATGAGGATCAGCTTGCCCAACATGCTGGAGGCCCGAACAACCCGCACTGCCGGTCTATTTGAGATGTTTTCCATTGCAGAATCGTGACACCGCGGCCGATAGGTCATGCCGATGACGGTCGCGCCACCTCGTTGCGCACATAGCTCGGCAGGGCCAGCTCGGGCGCGAGCAGCCGGCCCTGGCGCACGGCCGGCACCGCCAGCTGCGCGATCTCCCGCGCCCTCGGCAGCAGCCGCTCCCAGCCCGGCGGCACCGTCACGCCCAGCCGCTCGGCCAGCTGTGGATAGGCGGCAAATCCTCGCCCGATCCCGGCGACCCCGCCGAGCCCGGCGCACGTGTCCGCGAGCGTGTCCGCCGTGCCGACCCGCTCCGGGCCGAGCGGCTCGGCCCGCTCATCCCGGCGCTCGTAGCCCGCGCAATACGCCTCGCCCATGCGCGCATCATTACATACCACGATGCGGTCGAACCGCGGCTGCAGTCCGAGGCCGCGCTGGGCCAGCGCCTGCAGATCCGAGATTGCGACCACCCCGAGGCGCGCACCAAACGCCAGCCCCTGCGTGACGCTGGCCGCAAGCCGCACCCCGGTGAACGCGCCCGGCCCGCGCCCGAAGGCGATCGCATCGAGTGCCGCCAGCGTGACGCCGGCCTCCGCCAGCAGAGCATCGATCAGAGGCAGGATGCGCTCGGCGTGACCCCGGGTACACTCGCACTCCCGCTCCAGCAAGCGCTCGTCCATCAGCAGGGCCGCCGAGCAATTCTCCGTGGCGGTATCGATCGCCAGCAGCTTCACGGCAGCGCCTCGCGCCTCTGGAGTTGCGGTGCGCACGCGCGCAGAAACGCCACCGCCTCGGCGAGCCGGTGCGTTCGGGTCATCGGCGGCAGGGCCGAGAGCAAGACCTTGCCATAACCGCGCGTACCGAGGCGCGGATCGCACAGCGCCACCACGCCGAAATCCGCCTCGCTGCGGATCAGCCGGCCCACGCCCTGCTTCAGCGCCAACGCGGCCTCTGGCAGCTGATAATCTCGAAACGCGTTGCCGCCGCAGCGCTCCAGGTACTGGATACGCGCGCGCACCAGCGGGTCCTCCGGAGAGGCGAACGGCAGCTTCTCGATGACCACCAGACGCAGCGCCGCGCCTTTCACGTCCACGCCTTCCCAGAAACTGGCGGTGCCGAACAGGAGCGCGTTGCCGTCGGCGCGGAACCGTTCCAGCAGCCGCTCCCGCGGCGCCTCGCCCTGAACCAGCAGTTGCAGGTGCGGGAGCGCCCCCGCGCTGCGCCACATCTGCGCCGCCTGCGCCAGCGAGCGGTGGCTGGTGAACAACACAAATGCCCCGCCGCCGGCCGCCTCGATCAGTGCGCGAGCCTGCTCCATCACCGCCGGCAGATGCTCCGCCGCGTTCGGTGCCGGCAGATCCTGCGGCAGGTACAGGCGGCTCTGGCGAGCGAAGTCGAACGGGCTGTCGATCTTGAGGGTGCCGCACTCGCCCAAGCCCAGACGCGCGGTAAAGTGACTGAAATCCACCCCGAACGACAGCGTCGCGGAGGTAAAGATCCAGGCGCAGGGGCGAGCGCTCAACATTGACTGGAAGCGCGGGGCGATGTCGAAGGGCATCATGCTGAGCGTGAAGCTGCGGCGCCCCGGCTGTACACATCGGGCGCCCTCCACGGCCTCGAGCGCCGCAATACGCCCGAGGCCCGCGGCGAGTTCCGCCGCCCGCTCGGCCAGCGCCGCCAGCGGCGCATCCCCCTCGAGCGCGCGCAGCCGCTCGGCGAGCCGCGTCAGCTGTGGTCCGAGCTGTTCGAGGGCGCCGCCGATCACCGGCTCGGCCTCCTCCCACTCGAGCCGGCCGCTGCGCCCGGCGAGCGCCTGGACCATGCGACCGAGACACTCGCGCACCGCGCGGACGGCCTCCCCGAGCCGACGCCGCTCGGCACCCGCATCCGCCCCGACGCGCCGCCCCGTCAGGCCGTTGTCGACCTCGGTGAGCAGAGTCTCGATGCGCCGGCTCCCCACCTCGGCACCGAACAGCTGAGTCGCCAGATCCGGGATCTGGTGCGCCTCATCGAGAATGACCGCATCGGCCGCGCCGAGCAGATCGCCGAAGCCGTCCTCCTTCAGCGCCAGATCGGCCAGCAGCAGGTGATGATTGACGATCACCAGGTCCGCCTCGAAGGCCGCCCGGCGTGCCGCGGCGACGTGGCAGCCCGAGATCTGCGGGCAGCGCTGCCCGAGGCAGTTGTCCCGCGTCGAGGTCACCTCGACCAAGACCGGATCGCCGTCCCTGAGCCCCGGCACCTCGGCCAGATCGCCGCTGCGGGTGTTATGCGCCCAGCGTCGGATCCGCTCGAGCGGCGTGTCGGCACCGGCGGCGTCCGCGGGCAACGGCAGCGGCAGTGTCGCCTCGCCGCCGGCGAGCCGGTAGCGGCACAGGTAGTTGCTGCGTCCCTTCAGCAGCGCGACGGTGGCGGGCCGACCGAGCGCCCGCGTCACCAGCGGCAGGTCCTTCGCATACAACTGGTCCTGCAGGGCACGGGTACCGGTGGAGATGAGCACCCGTGCGCCCGAGAGCAGCGCCGGCACCAGGTAGGCGAAGGTCTTGCCGGTGCCGGTGCCGGCTTCGACCACCAGCGGCTCCCGGCGGGCGATCGCCGCGGCGACCCGCTCGGCCATGCGCCGCTGCGGCTCGCGCACCGTGAAGTCCGGTAACGAGCGCTCGAGCGGCCCATCGGCGCCGAAGATGTCATCGAGATCCAACATCGGCGCATTGTACGGTGCGCGCGGTGTACGCACGTGTCTCATTCCAGTCAGCGCAGGATGGCTGTCTTGACCTGCAATTCCCGTCATTTTTCGGTGTGCGATTACAGAACAGTTTTGACTCTTTTATCGTACTTTCTGGTCAGCACGGCCGGGGGCGTGCCTATACTGACGGCACACGAGGCAGGCCTGTCGAGGCGGCCCAACGAGGTATCGAAAGATGTCCACCGCTTCTGCCCTGCCGATGCCGATGTCGCAGCTCAGCCGCGCCGTAACGGAATGGGTCGAATCGGTGCGCCAGCTGACCCAGCCCGCCGAGGTGCACTGGTGCGACGGCACCCCCTCGGAGCGTCACGGACTCATCGCCGAGTTGGTGCACGACGGGCAATTGCTGCGGCTGAACCCCGAGCAATTCCCGGACTGCCATCTCTACCGCTCGCATCCGGACGATGTGGCTCGCGTCGAGCACCTGACGTACATCTGCACGCGCTCCCAGGCGGACGCCGGACCGAACAACAATTGGATGGACCCGCAGGCGGCACACGCCAAGATGCGCGAGCTGTTTCGCGGCGCGATGCGCGGGCGCAGACTCTATGTCATCCCCTACTGCATGGGACCGGTCGACTCGCCGCTCGCGCGCTGCGGTGTCGAGATCACCGACAGCGCCTACGTCGCCGTGAGCATGCTGATCATGACGCACGCGGGACGGGCCGCGCTGCAGCGCATCGCGCACGACGGGACCTTCGTGCGCGGCCTGCACTCGATCGGCGAGCTCGACCCGGACCGGCGGTTCATCATGCATTTTCCGGAAGAACTCTCCATCGAGAGCTTCGGTTCCGGTTACGGCGGCAATGCCCTGCTCGGCAAGAAGTGCCATGCGCTGCGCATCGCGAGCTGGCAGGCCCGAGCCGAAGGTTGGCTTGCCGAGCACATGCTGATCGTGGGATTGCGCAACCCGCGCCGGGAGACGCATTACATCGCGGCGGCCTTCCCGTCGGCCTGCGGCAAGACCAATCTGGCGATGCTGATTCCGCCGGCGAGCCTGCCGGGCTGGGAGGTCTTCACCGTCGGGGACGATATCGCCTGGCTGCATCCGGGCGCGGACGGGCGTCTGTGGGCGATCAACCCCGAGGCCGGCTACTTCGGGGTGGTACCCGGGACCAACCGCCAGACTAATCGCAACGCCTACGAGATGATCCACCGCGACACGCTGTTCACGAACGTCGCGCTCACCGCCGACGACCAACCCTGGTGGGAGGGCCTGGAGGGCACGCCGATCACCGATTGGCAGGGACGGCCGTACGATCCGGCACGGGGTCCGGCGGCACATCCGAACTCGCGCTTCACGGTCGCGGCCGAGCGCAACCCGGCCTGCTCGCCCCACGTGAACGATCCGCGCGGCGTGCCGATCTCGGCCATCGTCTTCGGCGGCCGGCGACGCGAGGTCGCGCCGCTGGTCTACGAGGCGCGGGACTGGCGCCACGGTGTCCTGGTCGGGGCGTCGATGGCCTCGGAAACCACCGCGGCGGCCACCGGAGAGGTCGGCGTGGTACGGCGCGATCCGATGGCCATGCGGCCGTTCTGCGGCTATAACTTCGCCGACTACTGGCGGCACTGGCTCGAGGTCGGTGCGCGGCTGAGCCGCCCGCCGCGCATCTTTCAGGTGAATTGGTTCCGGCGGGACTTACAGGGTCGGTTCCTGTGGCCGGGCTTCGGGGAAAACCTGCGGGTGCTCGCCTGGATGATCGAACGGTGCGGCGGGCGGGCCGGGGCGCACGATGGCGGGATCGGCCTGCTGCCGCGGCCCGCGGACATCGACACCCGGGGCATGAGCCTGGAGCCGGAAACGCTGCGTGCGCTGCTGTCGGTGGATGCGGAGCTCTGGCGGCACGAGTTGGACGAGACACGCACGTACCTGGAACAGTACGGCGAGCGGCTGCCGGAGCAGATGCGGATCGATCTGAAGAAGAGCGCCGCCGCGCTCGCCGGCTAGTCGCGCTCGCAGACGAAGCGCAGGGTCTGGGCGGACTCCACCTCGGGCACGCGTCCGAGGCTGATCAGCCCGCCACCCTTGAGCTGCACGGAATCGCGGCGCACGAACGCCTCCTCACCCGCGCCCTCGCGCACGAACGTGCCGTTCGTACTGTGATCGATGAGCGTGAACTTGTGGCGCGCATACTCGATGCGGGCGTGCAGCCGCGAGACCAGATTACCCTTGACGACCAGATCGTTCTCATCGGCCCGGCCGATGGTGAGAATGGGACGCTGCTCGTCGACCAGCAGCTCCCGATCGAGCCACCACAGCCGCAGCCGCGTGCAGGCGGACACATCGTGGCCCACCATGCGCACCATGCTGGTCACGTCGTCGACCTGCCAGAGCACCTCGTACAGGGGAACCTCGTTGCGCTGACCCTTGATCGGCGCGTTGTCGATCAGCCGACAGGCCGAGCGCCATTGGGCCGTGAGCTGGCCCACGGTGGCCTCGGTGGTGATGATCTGTGCGGCCTTGGCCTGACTGGTCATGCGGTTGGCCGTATGCACGGTGGAGCCGAATATGTCGTGACTTTCCGCCACCACGGGGCCGTAGTGGCAGCCGATGCGGATCGAGACCGGCTGGCCGTCGACGCGCAGCTGAGTGTGTGCTGCGATCTGCTTCTGCATCTGGGCGGCCGCGTTCAACGCCGCGTCGGCGCTCGGGAAGGTGGCCATGACCTCGTCACCCATGGTCTTGATGACCGTCCCGCCGCACAGCTCGGTGGCGCCGCGCATGACATCGATACATAGCGCAACCATGTCGCGAGCGCGCTGATCGCCCATACGCTCGTACAGCCGGGTCGAGCCGACCACGTCCGCAAATAACACGGCCAGTTCGACTTCCTCACCCATCGATTGGGCCGCCACCGGTTTCCCCAGGCTGTTGGATGTCGCCATTTAACATAGTTCGATCACGGAATTATACGCGAGCTGCCGCCACGCGTCATTGTGCCCGCTGCCCATGCCTCAGCGCGAGTACTACTCGTGCGCACCGCCGTGGGTCTCTCGAGCCGACGCGGCAGCCCGGCGGATCAGCCGCGCGTCCGCTCCCTGAGCGCGCGCACCCTCGCTCATCAGGCGCCGGTACGCCCGGGCGCCGGACTCGCCGGCATAAAGGCCCAGCATGTGGCGGGTGATCGCCGGGAGCGAATGACCGGCCGCGAGCTGGCGTTCGGCGTAGCCGGCCATGCGCATCAGCAGCGCTTCCCGGGATGGCGTGACGGCCTGCGGCGTCAACGCCTGGGTCAGCTGCGCCAGGAACAACGGCCGGTGATAGACCTCGCGTCCCAGCATCACCCCGTCACACCAAGAGAGCGCATCGAGCGCGCTCGGCACCGTGCGCAGCCCCCCGTTGAGCACGATGGAAGTCTCCGGCATCGCCGCCTTCAAACGGCGCACGACGTCATGGCGCAGCGGCGGCACCTCCCGATTCTCCTTCGGCGACAGGCCGCCCAGCACGGCCATGCGCGCATGCACGATGGCCGCGCGACTGCCGGCCTGCCGCATGAGGGCCACGAACGCCTGCAGGGCCGCGAAGTCGTCCTCCTCGAACCGCGCAAGCGCGCCGGCCACCTCGGGCCGCGCCCCGCTCACCACCCCGATGCGCATCTTGACGGTGACGGGGATACGCACCACCGCCACCATGGCCGCCACGCACTCGGCCACTCGCCGCGGCTCGCTCATCAGACACGCCCCGAAGGCGCCGCTCGCCACCCGATCGCTCGGGCAGCCGCAGTTGAGATTGATCTCGTCGTAGCCGAACGCCGCGCCGATGCGGGCCGCCGCGGCGAGTTCGTCCGGATCGCTGCCGCCGAGCTGCAGAGCCACCGGATGCTCCTGCGGATCGAATGCCAGGAGCCGCGCCGCATCGCCGCGGGTTACGGCCGCCGCGGTGATCATCTCCGTGTACAACAGTGCCGTCGGCGAGAAGCCCCGCAAAAAGTAGCGGCAGTGCCGGTCCGTCCAATCCATCATGGGCGCGACCGCTATTTGTCTGTTCAATTTCATACAATTATGTGATATTTCTACAGTATTCTGTCAGCGCACTCCTGCGGCCTTCATAGGAATTTGGCAAAGCGACCTGGCGGGTCGGCGGGCCGGCCTCGAGCCGCTTGCTGGCCAGCGCAATGCGAGTATGGCGCGATCCCACTCCGGTGGGATTCTGCCAGAACCTCCTCATGGCCGCTCTCATCGATCGCACAACCGAGATTGCCGCACTGCGGGAGTTCGCGCAGCGCCGAAAGCCGGCTCCTGCCCCGCCATACGGGCGACGCCGTGTTGGCAAACCCATCTCCTCGATCATGCGTGTCCCGCGAGCGTCTGGACCACGAGTGAGTCAGTGCGCGGCGCTGTCACCTGCGTCCAGGTGACAGGCGCGCAACAGGTACAGGGTTGCGCGGCGCCAGCGTGCAGGCTTGCGCGCGGTCGCATGGTAAAATTCGCTTGATTCTTCCCATTGCGGCGGACACCGCGGAAGTTCCAGTGGACAGCGTCACTCCCCAGGCGGTTCGCGCGTACCTCGCGGGACTTGAGCAGGCAAACGCTTTTGAAATCGAGGAGCTTCGCAGTACGCCCGCGGAGCTCAAAGTCCGTCAAGTCTGGGCGCTCATGAGCTGCGCGGATATCCTCGAGAACCCCGCCGAGCGGGAAGCCAGCGTCGCCGAGGTTCGCGAACGTTGGCGGCGCATCCGTCAGCGTTGCCGTGATTGAGCGCGTTCCACCACTCTTTCTCGGCGCGCTTGCCGACCTGACGGAGTGGTTGGACAAAGCCGGCGTTCCCGCGATGGTTGTCGGCGGTGTCGCGGCCTCGATTCTTGGTCGACCGCGAGCAACGCGGGACATCGACGCGCTGAATGAACATCGCCCAGATTCAAGATGAATCTCAATAGATGTCACAAACCAAGGGGACAGAACAGTAGATTCCAGGACATGCCGCGTGCCGATATCGCGCGATTCGCCGTGCGATCATGCCGCAGGGTGAAGCCCACAGGTGATATCGACGCAACGCCCGCGCGCCTCCAGCCCTGTCGCTCGCACGTGCGGTCCGTGCCGGAACCGGCGATAGCGGCAGCACCCGCCGGAATGTGTCGCAGTTGCGCTTTCGCGGATCGGCTTGCACGTTGGCGGGATAGGTATATCTTGAAGTCGACGCAGAACGTGTGATCACCTGCTGCGGTGGCGCTTGCGCTGCCCAACGCGGGAGTGAACGGATGAAGTCGAGTCACAGAGTTGCTGTGCTGATGTCGGGCATTCTCGCAGTGGCCTACCTGTCGGGTTGCGCCAGCGTTCCCCGCACCGAAGCCCTCCAGACGACGCAGGTCGCGTCCGGCTCCGTGGGCCCGCCTGTTCCGGCGCGCCTGAGAAAGAACAAACGCAGCGGCGCTGTCATCGTCGCCGACGCCGCTGCCGCGCTGCGCGACACCGGCGACGTCCTGCGCGACATCGCGGCGGCCGTTCTCCCCGAGCCCGTGACCAACTCTTACGATGGCAAAGGGTTCCGCGGCTGGCGCAGCTGGGAACGCAGCGTAGGATGGACCGGTTGCACCGCCAATGTGCCCGGCGGCTCGGACGTGCAGTGGTGCTCGAATCCGTGATGGCCTGAAAGGCCTCGCGCCGGGAACCCGCCCGGCGGCCCGCCTCTCCCGCGGTTGCAAGTGATACCGCTACCACGCTATCGTCCGGGCGGCACGCATTTGCATATCGACACGAGAACGATCGGGGAGTCGCGCCATGAGATCGATACGTCAGCCCGCTGTAGCGCTTGCCGTGGCGAGTCTTGCGCTCGCGGCCCATGCGGCCCTCGCCACGGGCCTGCGCATGAGAGTTACCGATACCGGCTATCTGCGCGGGCGCGGCGTCAGCGTCATGCTGTACAACAAC